>NZ_JANFVR010000474.1 GCF_024609805.1 Tahibacter caeni
GCGCGCTCGGCAAGGCACTGCAGCAGCGCCACGTGGCAGCGATCGCGGCGGCCGGCGCCACGTCTTCCGCCGCAGCGGCGAATGCCGGCGGCGCGGCCGCCGCGTCTGTCGGTTCCGCGGCCGGCGCAGCGGCCGAGGGAGAAGCGGAGGCGGACCGCCGCGAGCTGCTCGTGACATTGGAGTTCCTCGCGGCGATCGACACGCCGGCCGAGGACAAGGCGCGCCGCATGGACCTGCAGGTCGCACGCCTGTCGCAGCGCATGAGTGGCGGCCAGCGCGGCAGCGCGCGCGAGGAACTGACTGCGCTGCTGCAGCGCTGGATCGCGCTGGGTCCGCTGCCGGCCGCAACGGCCGCGAGCTGGCAGGCGCGGTTCCGCCGCGCGTTCGACGCGGCGCTCGCCCAGTTGGACTAGCACCTCGCCCGGCCTGCGTCGCGACGCGATCGCGCGGCACCCGCCGTGTGCATCGTGCCGCACCTCCGTTCGCCCCGCGCCTATTCGTTCCAGTAGCGGCGGCGGTCGCGGCGGCAGTGCTCGACCATGCGCGGCGGCGCGCGCGGCGAGAAATGCAGACGCAGGCATCCGGCATCGGCGGTGTTGACGAGCGGGATGCCGCGCTCGCGATAGCGCGCGACCACGTCGGCATGCGGATGGCCGAAGCGGCTGCGATAGCCGGCCGATACGAGCGCGAGCTGCACCTGCAAACCGTCGAGCAGCTCGGCACTCGACGCGGTCTTGCTGCCGTGGTGCGGCACGACGAGCACGAGCGGCTCGCGCCCTGCCGCCGCCGCGACGGCGGCCTCGACGCGCACGCTGATGTCGCCGGTCAGCAGCAGGCGCGCGCCGCCGCTTTGGACGAGCAGCACGCAGGAGCCGTCGTTGTCGTCGCCGTGAAAGCCGGCCGGCGGATGCAGCAGCCGGAACTCGACGCCGTCCCAGCGCCAGGACTCTCCGGCCGTGCAGGGCCTTCCCTGCCCTTCGGCGATGCGCGGGTCGCCGCGCCACAGCGCGCGCGGCTGCAGCGCGCGCCGCACCGCCTCGACGCCGCCGGCATGGTCGAGGTCCGCATGGCTGACGACGAGCGCGTCGAGCTCGCGCACGCCGAGCGCCTGCGCGGTCGGCACGACGACGGCCTCGCCGAGATCGAAGCCCGACGGATAGCGCGCGCCAGCATCGTAGAGCAGGGCATGTTGCGCTGTGTGCACGAGCACGCTGAGTCCCTGGCCGACGTCGACGACGCAGAGCGCGAACTCGCCGGGTGCCGGCCGCGACGTCGCCGGCCAGAGCTGCGGCAGCAGTAGCAACAGGCCCAGCGCACGCAGCGGCACGCCGCGCGGCGCGAGCAGCCAGACCGCGCCGAGCGCGGCCAGCAGCAGCCCGGTCGCCGAGGCTTCGGCGAAGTGCCATTGCGCGAGCGGCCATTGAGCCTGCCAGCTCAGCAGCGACCACTGCGGCTGCAGCGCCCAGGCCGCGAGCTGCAGCAGCGCCCCGCCGAGCCACGGCAGCGGCAGGATCAGCAGCGAGCCGGCCAGGGTCAGCGGCACGACGACGAAGCTGATCCACGGTACGGCGAGGAGATTGGCCAGTGGACCGACCAGCGACGCCTGGCCGAAGAACGCGATCGTCAGCGGTAGCAGACCGAGGCTCATCGCGATCTGCGCCGGCACGAGTTCTCGCCACCAGGCGCGCGCGACGGGCGCGTCCGCCGCATAGACCAGCAAGGCGACGCCGGCGAACGACAGCCAGAAGCCGGCCGACAGGATCGCGAGCGGGTCTGCGGCGAGGATCGCGGCGAGCGCCAGCGCCAGGGCCTGGGCGACGCTCAGGCCGCGGCGCAGCAGCCGCGCCGCGGCGAGCACGACGAGCATCAGCAAGGTGCGCACGGTCGCGAGCTCGAAGCCGGCCAGCGCCGCGTAGAGCGTGGCCGCCGCGAGCGCTAACGGCGCTTCGAGCAGCGGAGCCGGGTTGCGCAGGACCACCTGCGGCCGACGCCGCCAGAGCCAGCGCGCGCAGGCGCCGCCGGCCAGCGCGAGCATGCCGACATGGAAACCGGAGATCGCGATCAGATGGCCGATGCCGGTCGCGCGCAGCACCTGCCAGTGCGCATCGGTCAGGCCGCGCTGGTCGCCGACCGCGAGCGCGCGCAGCAGCGGCGCCACCGTTTGCCCGGCCAAGCGGCGGTCGATGGTCGCGGCGATGCGTTCGCGCCAGGCGTCGATGCAGAACGCCGCGACGCCGAGCTCGCGCGCGGGCGCATCGTCGCGCACGTAGCCGGTCGCGAGCAGGCCGCGCTGCAGCGCATGCCGCTCCACGTCCGCGCCGCCGGGATTGCTGCCGCCGCGCGGCCGCTTCAGGCGCAGCCGCAGCTGCCAGCTCGAACAGGGCCGCAACGACGGCGGCGTGCCGTACCAGGACGCGCGCACGTGACCGCGGAACGCGACCGGAAGACCGTCGCGCCGCGCGGTCTCGACCTCCAGTTCCAGCAAGGTCGAATCGCTGCGCCGCGCCGGCAGGCCGACGATCCGCGCCTGCACGTCGAGATCGACACCTTCGAGTTCGCGCGGCAGGCGCTGCTGCAGGGCCAGCTCGGCGCGCCAGCCGAAACCGCCGGCGCCGAGCAGCAGCAGCGCGATCCAGCGCAGCGGCGGCCAGCACCAGAGCGCCGCCGCGACACCGATCGCGGACAGACAGAGCCAGACCGGCGGCAACCGCTCCAGCGGCTGCAGGGCCAGCGCGCCGGCCAGCACCGCCGCGACCGCG
>NZ_JANFVR010000475.1 GCF_024609805.1 Tahibacter caeni
CGATGCGTCGGCGCATGCGCTGGCGCAACGCGTCGCGGCGGCGCGCGAGCAGCACGCCGCGTGCGGGTCCGGAGGCCGTGCCGGCCGCCTCGAGCTCGCGCCGGTAATCGCAGAAATCCCGGTAGGCGTCGATGACGTGGCGCAGGCGGCGCAGCAGCAGCTCGAGCATGATCGCGTCGTCGAGCAGGCCGATCACGGCGACGTCGTCGGGGATCAGGTCTTCCGGGTCGGCGAAATAGATCAGGGTGCGCAGCACTTCGCGGCGTTCGTCGGCCGGCAGGCACCAGGCCTCGTCCTCGAGCATCAGGATCATCTGCTGCACGCAGACCAGGCGCTGGCGCACGTAGCTCGGCGCGCTGGCCAGCGGCAGGGTGTCCAGCGCCTCCTTCGCGGTCGTGACGACCTCGAATTCGTCCATGCAGTCGGCCAGGCGCTCGGCTCGCGCCAGCGCGGCATGGAAACGGGCGATGTCCTCGGCTTCGAGTACGAATGAAATGCGCACGGCGCGCGAGCCTACGCGCGGCCGCCGCGAGCGTCAAAAGCCGCAAGTCCGGCGCCGGCTCCGCCGCGCGCCGCAGTCGCGCAAACGTTGTCGCTGCCGCTCCCTCGCGCCGGCGTGCTGCTGCCGCACCACGCTGCCGGAGCAGCACACCGGCGATTCGGACGGCGAGCGACACGCCGGCCGCGCCGCCCGGGTGTCCTGCCCCGTCGTGTGGCTGGGAAATTCCGGAGGATTCGCCGCGAAACCGCGCGCGCGGCGAGGAAACGTCGCCACCTCCCCAAGTCACCGCGACGGCGGTGGCGACGTACCGGGGCGAAAGACCCGGAAATCATGCGATGGTCATCGGCGGGACGGGGCACTAGGCTTGCGCAACCTCATCCGCACGGACCTTCGTCATGCGACAGCTGCTCGCCGCCGTTCTTGCACTGATCCTGCCGAGCGCGCCGGCCGCGGCGCTGGAGCCGCCGGCCTGGCTGGCCGGCCACTGGCGCAGCGAACAGGCCGGCCGCGTCACCGAAGAGGTCTGGCTCGCGCCGGCGCAGGGCCTGATGACCGGCATGAGCCGAACCCACGGCGGCACGCGCGCGTTCTTCGAATTCCTGCGCATCGAGCAGCGCGGCGAAGCGCTGTACTACCTGGCCCAGCCGCGCGGCGGCGCCGCGACGGAATTTCGCGCCGTGCAGGCCGACGCCGACACGGCGGCGTTCGAGAACCCGGCGCACGATTTCCCGCAGCGCATCGTCTACGAACGCCGCGCCGACGGCGGCCTGGCCGCGCGCATCGAAGGCCGCGTCGACGGCAAGCCGCGGGTCGAGCGCTGGGACTACCGCCGCGTCCGCGCGGCGGCAGACTAGGCGCCGCCGCGAACGCCGCGCATCGCGGCGGATCCGCTCAGCGCAGGCACGGCGCGACGACCTCGCGGATCGCCGCCTGCCGTCCATCCAGGATCAGCTCGGCCTGGAACGGCGCGCCTTTCTTGTCGGGCGTGGCGACCGACAGGCGCAGGCGCTTTGCGTCGGGTTCGGTGACGGCGCGCACGAGCTTGCCGAGACCGTCGGGCTTACGGTTGTCCTGGCTGCGGCCGAAGATGAAACCGTCGCCGTCGACGCCGTACCAGCCGTTGATGCCGCCGCTGACGTTCAGGCCGGCGCCGCGCGTGTCGACGCTCCATTGCGCAGTGTCGTTTTCGGTGCCGAACCCGTCGGGCCCCTCGAAGCGGTCGAGCGGGAAGCCGCCGGCCGCGTCGTCCTTGGTCAGCACGACCTCGATGTTCAGCGAACCGTTGCTGGCCGGATGACAGGAAAACTCGAACTGCACCGGCGCGAGCTGCACCTCGCCGACGTGCGCGGTACCGGCGAACCGCTGCTTGCGCAGCAGCGCGCCGTCATGCGCCGGCGCCGGCGCTGCGGCCGCCGCGAGGAGAACGACACCGACACCGACGCGCCACGCCTGCCGCATACCCGCCTCCGCCATCTCCGAGTTCGCCGCATGGTCGCGCAGAGCCGCTTTCGGCACAACGCGAGCGACTTCCGGCACTGGGGCGGAGATCCGGGCGGCGCGCAGGCTGCGGCTTTCGCGATCGAGGATTCCGCATGCGCCACGAACGAGCCTGGCAGGACGCTCAACGCATCGACACGCTGATCCAGGCGGTCTACGCCTGCATCTCCGGCGCGGCCGGCGCGCCGCGCGACTGGGAGCGCTTCCGCGCGCTGCACCGGCCCGATGCGCGCAGCCTGCGCACGGTCATCGACGGCGACGGCCGGCCGCGCGCGGAAAGCTTCACGGTCGAGGAATACATCGCCAACGTCACACCGTTCTTCGCGCAGAACCCGTTCTTCGAGATCGAGACCGGCCAGCGCGTCGAGCGCTTCGGCCAGGTCGCCCACGTCTGGAGTCGCTATGAAGCGCGGACCGCGCCGGATGCGCCGGAGCTGCTCAAGCGCGGCGCGAACTCGATCCAGCTGTTCCACGACGGCGCGCGCTGGTGGATCGCCTCGACGGTCTGGGACAACGAGCGCGAAGGGCTGCGCTTCGATCTGTTCTGAACGCGACGCCGCGCCTGCATGAACCGCCTCTGACGCGCCGTCCACGGCCGCGCTTGCCTGAGCCGGCGTCCCTGCGCCAGCCTGCGGCCGAGGCCGAGGAGGCAGCAAGGAGCCGCGATGCCGCAGCTGCGCCACAACCAGACGCCGGCCGCGGGCAGCGGCGTACCCGGCGCGCGGGCGAGCCTCGCCACGGTCCGCG
>NZ_JANFVR010000476.1 GCF_024609805.1 Tahibacter caeni
CTTCCGATCTGCGGTGCTGATGGGCGTACTGCAGCTGCAGCAACCGGCTTCGCCGCCGCTGGCCGGCGCGCCGTCCAAGACCGATCCGGCCGCGGCGATCGCCGCCGCCGATCGCCAGTTCAAGCAGGTGCGCACGCAGGATCCGCGCCTGGCCGCCGCCTCCGTCGAACTCGACGCGGCGGCGGACGAGATCCGCCAGATGCTGCAACAACAGCCCGATGCCGTGTTCCTGGTCGGGTTGCTCAACCGTACCAACGAACGACGGCTGAAACTTGCGCGCATGGGGCAAGCGTCGAGCTGATCCGTCCCGGAGACCACATGAACATGAAACCGCTAATCATCAGCGTGCTGCTTGCCCCGGGCCTTGCATCGGCCGGCACGCCGATCAACGAGACGCGCGAGGTCGATGCGACCGCGCGCATCGAAGTCAGCAACGTCAAGGGCGCCGTCAACGTCAGCGCCTGGGACAGGAACGAAGTCGCGATCAGCGGCAGCCTCGGCGACGGCGCCAAGCGCCTGGCCATCGACGGCGGCCGCGGCTCGCTGAGCATCCGCGTCGAAGGACCGGACAAGTCCAAGGGCTTCCTGAACTGGGGCTCGGACTCGTCGATGCAGGAAACCATACTCGACCTCAAGGTGCCGCGCGCCGCGGCGCTGGAGATCGGCGTCGTCAGCGCCGAAGTCGCGGTCAGCGACACCGCGGGCGGCAACATGCAGGTCGATTCGGTGTCGGGTCGCATACGTCTGGCGTCGGTGCAGACGCCGCGGCTGCGGCTCGAAAGCGTCAGCGGCGACATCGACTTCCAGGGCCGCAGCGACGACGCGTCGGTCGAAACGGTCAGCGGCGACCTGATCGCCCGCGGCGTCGGCGGCCGCACGCGCGCCGAGACCGTCTCCGGCAGCCTGCGCATCACCGCGAACAGCCCGTTCAAGCAGTTCGACGCGAGCAGCGTATCGGGCGACATGGAAGTGACCGGTGCGCTGGCCTCGGGCGCGCGCGTCGAGATCGAGACCATGAGCGGAGACGTGCGCCTGAACCTGCCGGCGTCGGTATCGGCCCGCATCACCGCGGAAAGTTTCAGCGGCACCCTGCGCACGGATTTCGGCACGGTGCGCAAGCCCGAGCACGGTCCCGGCTCCAGCCTCGACGCGACGGCCGGCAGCGGCGACGGCGAGATCTCGGTCGACAGCTTCAGCGGCGACGTGACGATCCGCAAGGAGTGAACGGCCCGGCCGGCGGCATGCCGGCCGCGGCTCAGAACAGCAGGTAGGTCGACAGGATGTACTTGTCGCCCGATCGCGGCGGCGGCGCCTCGTGCTGATACATCCAGTACGGCGGGAACATCAGCAGGCGTCCGGCGCGCGGCCGGATGTGCAGTCCGAGATCGGGAAAGCAGGTCTCGCCGCCGTCGGCCACGTCGTTGAGATACCAGAGAAACACGAGATAGCGATTCGCGACCGCGTCGATCGAATCGAAATGCAGCTGGAAACGTTCGTCGCCGCCGGGCCGGTAGCGCTTGATCACGAGCTCGCTGATGCGCCGCGCCGGCGGCACGCCGATCTTCAGGCCCACCTCGCGGTTGTAGCGTTCGAGGCAGGCGTCCATGTGCGACAGCAGGAAGCCGCGGAACGCCGCGTCCGACAGCGGCGAGATGTCGAGCTCGGTCCAGGCGCTGTCCTCGAGACCCGCGCGTACGCCGCGGCCGTTACCTCGCTGGAAGCGCTGCAGTCCGTTGAACGAGGCGATCAGCTGCGTACACAGCGTGGGGTCGAGATCGTCGTCGTAGCAGCGCAGATAGTGCTGCAGGCGATCGCCCTCGCCGCTCACCAGGCGTAGCCCCAGCGCACGAGATACGGATCCAGCAGCGGGCGCAACGGCTCGAACCATTCGGCATAGGCCTGCCAGCGGCCCACGGCGCGCGTGTTCACGGCTTCGGTCACCTGGGCGTAGCTCGGCGTGGAGATGTAGCCGCGCTGTTTCGCGCGCGCCTCGGGGCGCAGCAGCGCCTCGTTCCAGTCCAGGCCGAGGAAGTCGGTCAACGCGCGCGCGCGCGCCGGCAGCTCGGCGACGAGATCCTCGTAGCGCGAGACGTACACGTCGCCGCCGAGAAGCGCGTGCTGACCGATCCAGAAATCCATCGCCGCCGCATAGCCGCGCGCCGTGCTCTGCAGGGTTTCGCAGAGCGCGACGAACGCCGGCGAGCGGAAGTTCTGCATGTAGTTGCTGAGCACGACGTCGGCCGGATGGCGCAGCGCGAGCACGATGCGCGCATGCGGATAGAGCCGGCGCAGCAGCGGCAGCTTCAGGAGGTTCAGCGGATTCTTGTCGACGAGCCGCGTCGACGCGTTCCAGTTCACGTGGCGCGCGACGCGCTCGCGGTAGATCGCGCGCATCGCGGCGCACTGGCCCGGCGTCAGCCGGCCCAGATCCTGCGGATAGCGCAGGCCGCCGTCGTGCAGGTAGTCGACGAGATCCTGCAGGTAGGCGCGCTCGTCCATGCAGGCCAGCGCCGGATGCGCGTCGAGCATGGTTTCCAGCAGGGTCGTTCCCGAACGCGGAAAGCCGACGACGAACACGGGGCTGGCCGCCGCGTCCGGCGCGCCGGGATCGGGCTGCCATTCGGCGAATTGCGCGGCGTCGAGGCGCCGCTCCACGCCGGCCAGCGGCGTCCCGGCGAACAGGCGCGGC
>NZ_JANFVR010000477.1 GCF_024609805.1 Tahibacter caeni
CGGCGACCGCGTTCGCGGCAGGACTCCAGTCCGCGCCGAACCAGCTGCCGGCCAGCGCGAGCGCGAGCGCGAGCAGCGCCGCGGCGAGCCGCGCGAGATCCAGGAACGGCGCACGCCGCGCTCCCTCGAGCCAGGCGCACAGCGCGACGAGGCTCAGCACCGCCCAGGCCACGTAGCCGAGGCCCCAGGCCAGCGGCAGCTGCTCGGCGCGCGCCAGGCAGTCGGCGCCGATCAGCATCAGCAGCGCGAACTGCACGGCGACGTGGATCTGCACGGCGCGCGCGACCGGCGGCGCGTATTTCGGCCGCGTATACGGATCGAACGCCGGCTTTGGATCGGCCGCGGCGAGATCCGCCGGCCGCCAGCCCGGCGGCTTCCACCAGAGCGCGAGCTTGTCGCGCCAGCGCCGCGTCTTCCAGGCGTCGCGCGCGAGCGCCGCGTACACCTCGACGTTCGACCAGAGCGGATCGTAACGGCGCAGCGGCGAACGCGTGCCGTAGATGACCGGCTCGCCGGCGTCCTCGTCGGCGAAGGTGCCGAACAGGCGGTCCCAGAGAATCAGGATGCCGCCGTAGTTCTTGTCGAGATAGCGATCGTTGACGCCGTGATGCACGCGGTGGTTAGACGGCGACGCGAAGATGCGGTCGAACCAGCCGAGCCTGCCGATCTGTTCGGTGTGGATCCAGTACTGGTAGAGCAGGTCGATCAGCCCGACCGCGACGAACACGAGCGGCGGAAAGCCGAGCACGGCCATCGGCAGATAGAAGATCCAGCCGAACAGGAAGCCCGAGCTGGTCTGGCGCAGCGCCGTGGAAAGATTGAATTCCTCGCTCTGGTGGTGCACGACGTGCGCGGCCCAGAGCACGCCGACTTCGTGGCCGAGACGGTGATGCCAGTAGTAGAGGAGATCGTAGATCACCAGACCGACCAGCCAGACCGCGATGCTGTCGGCCGGCAGCGAGAACAGGCGCAGGTGGTCGTGGACCGCGACGTAGATCGCGAGCACGACGAGCTTGGAAAAAATGCCGCTGACCTGCGACATCGCGCCGAGGCCTATGCTGCAGACCGCGTCGGCGAAGTCGTAGGCGCGCACGCGGCGGCGGTGCGCGAGCCAGAGCTCCAGGCCGATCAGCGCGAAGAACACGGGTATGGCGTAGACGATGGGATTCACGCGGGCGTACCGGCCGGAAACTGGTGCGGCCGCAGAATTGTGGAAGCCGGCGGCGGCGTCAAGCCGGCGCCGGCGCGGCACCGCAACGCCGGCCGCCGCGGCATCGCGTCGCAGTGCCTGGACGCCGCGGCCGCGGTGAATTTAGCGTGCTCGTCGAGCGGCGTGTGACGGTTCCGTGTCACGCACCGGCGGGTCGGGCCGACGGCGACAGCCGCGTGCGACGGCCCGACATCCGGCTTCGATTCGTCAGGAGATCCGCCATGACAGCCGTGCCGTCCAGCCTCGCCGCCCATCGCGTCCACGCCGCCGCGATCGAGTGCGTCAGCGAAGGACAGGTCCGCTACTCGCCGCTGAAATCGCTGTGGTTCACCGCCATGGCGTTCGGCGCCCTCGTCGGCGGGCTCGCGACGTTTTCCTGGGCCGCGTTCGCGCTGTTCCTCGTCTGCACCGCGATCGTTCTGCTGTTCGGCCATTCGCTCGGCAGCCACCGCCGCTTCATTCACGCGAGCTACGACTGTCCGAAGTGGCTGGAATACGTGCTGGTCTACTGCGGCGTGCAGGTCGGCCTGGCCGGGCCGCTGGGCCTGCTGCGCCAGCACGAGCTGCGCGACTACGCGCAGCGGCTGCCGCAGTGCCACGACTATCTGCGTCACGGTCGCGCCTGGTGGCAGGACGCGTGGTGGCAGCTGCACTGCGACCTCGTGCTGGCGCGGCCGCCGCTGATCCGCCTGGAGCCGCGTATCGCCGACGACGCGTTCTATCGTTTTCTCGAACGCACCTGGATGGCGCAGCAACTCCCGTGGGCCCTGCTGTTCTACGCCTGGGGCGGCTGGGGCTTCGTGTTCTGGGGCGTCTGCGCGCGCGTCACTGCCGGCGTGTTCGGCCACTGGCTGATCGGATATTTCGCCCACAACCGCGGCGGCATGCACCACACGGTGCGCGGCGCCGCGGTGCAGGGACGCAACATTCCGTTCACCTCGCTGCTGACCATGGGCGAGTGTTGGCACAACAACCATCACGCGTTCCCAGGCTCGGCGCGGCTCGGCCTGTATCGCGGCGAATGGGATCCGGGCTGGTGGTGCCTGCTCGCGCTGCAGCGCCTGGGTCTGGTCTGGAATCTGCGGTTGCCCGCGGATCTGCCGCCGCGCGAAGAGCTCGTCGCCCTGCCGGCGCCGGCGCAACGCGCCGGCCTGCTCGAAGCCTGGCGGCTGTGTTTCCGCGGCTGGCGCGGCGAGGCTCCTTCGGCGCTGCTCGTGCGCTGGCCCGCGCGCTGGCTGTCGCGCGCGGCGCTGGCGCGTCTGTTCGGCGCATCGGTCCAACTGCGCCGCGATCCGCGGCGGCGACGGCTCATGCTGAGCGCCGGCCCGCTGCAACTGTCGGGCCTCGCCGCGTTCGGCGTCGCGGTCTCGCAGCAGCATCGCTGGCTCGCCGTCGTCGCCGCCGTGCTGATGCCGCTGCTGCTGCTCGACCGGCGCGGGGCCGAAGCCGCGTAGGCTGCGCCGAGCGCGGCGATG
>NZ_JANFVR010000478.1 GCF_024609805.1 Tahibacter caeni
GCATCGAACCGCCGCTGCGGGCCGAACTTTTCAGCGCCGAGCAGATGGAAGAGCACGGCAGCGCGCTGGCGGCGTTCCATCGCGTGAAGCTTGGCTCGGCGCCGAACCGTCCGGCCGCGCTGCCGCCGGTCGAGGACGACGAGCCGCGTCCGGCGCAGGAAATGATCCGCGTGCGTTCGGACCTGCTCGACTCGCTCGTCAACTACGCCGGCGAAGTCTCGATCTACCGCTCGCGCCTGGAACAGCAGGTCACGACGTTCCGCTTCAACCTCGTCGAATTCGAACAGACCGTCTCGCGTCTGCGCGAACAGTTGCGCAAGCTCGAAATGGAAACCGAAGCGCAGATCATCGCGCGCTACCAGCGCGAGCATCACGAACCCGGCGAGACCGTGTTCGACCCGCTGGAACTCGACCGCTTCTCGCAGCTGCAGCAGCTGTCGCGCGCGCTCGGCGAGTCGGTCTCGGACCTGGTGTCGATTCAGAACCTGCTCGACGACCTGACGCGCCAGTCGGAAACGCTGCTGCTGCAGCAGTCGCGCGTGAGCTCGGACCTGCAGGAAGGCCTCATGCGCACGCGCATGGTGCCGTTCGACTCGCTCGTGCCGAGCCTGCGCCGCACCGTGCGCCAGTCGGCCCAGGAAATCGGCAAGCGCGCCCAGCTCAAGGTCGAAGGCGCGCAGGGCGAAATGGACCGCAACCTGCTCGAGCGCATGAAGGCGCCGTTCGAGCACATGCTGCGCAACGCGCTGGCCCACGGCATCGAGTCGCCCGACGACCGCGCGAAGGTCGGCAAGAACCCCGAAGGCACGGTCACGATCCAGGTCAGCCGTGAGGCGACCGAAGTCGTGCTGCGCGTGTCCGACGACGGCCGCGGCATGGACCGCGACGCGATCCGGCGCAAGGCCATCGAGCGCGGCCTGCTCAACGCCGATGCGCAGCTGTCCGACCGCGACCTCTACGCGTTCATTCTCGAAACCGGCTTCTCCACGGCCGAGCAGGTCACACAGCTCGCCGGCCGCGGCGTCGGCATGGACGTGGTGCACAACGAGATCAAGCAGCTCGGCGGCGGCCTGACGATCGACTCCGAACGCGGCAAGGGCTCGGTGTTCACGATCCGCCTGCCGTTCACCCTGGCCGTCACGCAGGCGATTCTCGTGCGCCTCGGCGAGGCCACCTACGCGATTCCGATGTCCTCGGTGCAGGGCGTCGTGCGCATCGGCCGCGAGGATCTCGAGCGGCGCCTGGCCACGCCCAATCCGGTCTACGCCTACGCGGGCGAGGAATTCCACATCTACGAGCTGGCCCAGCTGCTCAACGTGCCGGCGCCGCGCCTGACCGACGAAGCGCAGGTGCCGCTGCTGATGACGCGTACCGGCGACCAGCGCGCCGCCGTGCGCATCGACGGCGTGGTCGGTTCGCGCGAAGTCGTCGTCAAGTCGGTCGGTCCGCAGATCAGCTCGGTCGCCGGCATCTTCGGCGCGACCATCATGGGCGACGGCTCGGTCGTCATGATTCTCGACCTCGCGCCGCTCGTGCGCCGCTACGTCGCGCTGCGCGCGGCCAGCGTCGAGGCCGGCGTCGACATCGCGACGTTCGCGCCGCAGCCCGTCGCGCCGCCGGTCGAGGAACGCCGCCAGCCGCTGGTCATGGTCGTCGACGACTCGATCACGATGCGCAAGGTCACCACGCGCGTGCTCGAACGCAACGACATGGACGTGATCACCGCGAAGGACGGCCTCGACGCGGTCGAGAAGCTGCAGGACAAGGTCCCCGACCTCATGCTGCTCGACATCGAGATGCCGCGCATGGACGGCTACGAGCTCGCGACGTACATGAAGAACGATCCGCGCCTGAAGCTCGTGCCGATCATCATGATCACCTCGCGCACCGGCGAGAAGCACCGCCAGCGCGCGCTGGAAATCGGCGTCGAGCGCTATCTCGGCAAGCCGTACCAGGAAGTCGATCTGCTCCGCAACGTGCAGGAAACCTTGAGGTTGAGCCGTGCCTAATCCATCCGTTCACGACGAGCCCGTCAGCGTCGCGCTGCTCTACCAGACCAGCCAGCTCGAAGGCCATCTGAAGGAAGCGCTCAAGGATCTCGGCGCCGCCGTCGTCTATGAGGCGCTGACCGCGCAAATGGACCGCGACGCGCTCGAGGGCTCCGGCGCGCACGTGGTCATCGTCAATCTCGATCCGGACATCGAGGCGCATCTCGACGAGGTCTACGACCTGCTCGACGACGAGCGCTACAACGTCGTCTTCAATGACGCGCAGGTGTCGTCCGGACTGTCGGGCTGGGAGCAGGCGCGCTGGTCGCGCCACCTGGCCGCCAAGATCATGGGCCGCCCCGAAGTCGCCGACCCGCCGCGGCCGGCCGGCGTCGAGGCGCCGCCGTCACCGACGCAGAAGATCGCGCGCGGCATTCCCGACGTGCCGCAGCAGGCGGCGCCGAGCGCGACGTTCGCGCCCGACGCCGCGGCGACGGCCATGTTCTCCGGCGAAGCCGGCCTGTCCGGCGCGCTGGACGCGCTGTTCGGCGAGAACGCCGCGCCGGCCGCTGCCGGCAAGCCGGCCGGCACTGCCGCCGGCAGCGGCTTCGGTTTCGATTTCGACGAACTGCTCGGCGCCGGTCCGGCGCCGGCAGCGCCCGCCGCCGTCACCCGGGAACCGCCGCAGCCG
>NZ_JANFVR010000479.1 GCF_024609805.1 Tahibacter caeni
CGTCGAAGGCGCCGTAGACGCCGCCGGCCTGTGCGCCCCCGGCGCATTGCACGTCGCCGGCGAGCAGCCAGTCGCGCAGGCGCGCCGCGGCGGCGGCGCAGCGCTCGGTCAGGGAGTCGGCATTCATGCAACATCCTTGTCGAAAGGTGCGCAATCCTAAGTGCTACGCCGCGTCGGGCGCCATCACTTCCTCAGGACGTTTTACCGGTTTTCCCGGCGGCGGGCTGCGGCTGGGTCAGGCCAGGAAGTCGGCGATGGTCCGGGCGATGCGCAGGCCGCTGCGGCCGTCGCCGTAGGGCGATCCGGGCGCGAACGCGAGCCGCGCCGGCGGTGGCGTCGACAGCAGGCGGTCGGCTTCGGCGAGTATGCGGTCGACCTTCAGCGGCACCAGGGTCGCGGCGCCGAGTGCGACGCTTTCCGGCCGCTCGGTGTTCTCGCGCACGACCAGCACCGGCGTGCCGAGATAGGGCGCTTCTTCCTGGATGCCGCCCGAGTCGGTGATCGCCAGCCGCGACTGGCCGAGCAGCGCGATGAACGGCCGGTAGTCGAGCGGATCGACGAGGCGCACGCGCGGATGCCGCGCCAGGTGGCGGCGGATGCGATGGCCGACGGCCGGATTCGGATGCACCGGGCAGACCACGCCGATGTCCTCGTGCCGTTCCAGCAGCTGCAGCACCGCGGTGCAGACCAGGTCCAGGCCGCGGCCGTAGTTCTCGCGCCGGTGCAGGGTGAGCGTGACCTGGCGCGCGGTCTCCGGCAGGAACGGCAGGGCCAGCGGCCGTGTGTCCTCGACCTGCTCGCGCAGCAGATCGATGACGCTGTTGCCGACGTCGAAGATGCGCTCCTCGGCGACGCCCTCGCCGCGCAGGTTGGCGGCCGCGTGTGCGGTCGGCGCGAAATGCAGCCGCGCGATCGGCGCGATGCGGCGGCGGAACAGCTCTTCCGGAAACGGCCGGTACGGATGACTCGTGCGCAGGCCGGCCTCGACGTGGGCCAGCGGCAGGCCCAGGTCGCGCGCGGCCAGCGCGGCCGCATAGGCGGTCGAGGTGTCGCCCTGGCTGACGATCAGCGCGCTGCCTCCGCGGCGCGCGACCTGCCGGATCTGCTCGCGCAACGCTACGAGCGCATGCGACAGCGACGCGGCGACGATCTGCGGCGCGGTCAGGTCGCAGCGCAGGTCCAGGTGGGCGAACGTGCGTTCGACCATCGCCGCGTGCTGGCCGCTGTTGAGCAACTGGGTGGCCAGGCCCGGCTGCGCGCGCAGCGCGCGCACGACGCTCGCGAGCTTCAGGCATTCGGGACGGGTACCGGCGACGACGAGGACGCGGGGCGCGGACATGAGAGGCGGGTTGTCGGAAGGCGGAGGGTCAGGCGGCGGAGACGGGCGCGCAGCGCGCGGCCAGCCAGTCCCGTTCGTCGGTCTGCAGCAGCGGCGCGAGCGCGGCCTCGACCTCGGCGTGATAGGCGTTCAGCCACGCGCGTTCTTCTGCGCCGAGCAGCTCCGCGGCCAGCGGCCGCGTGTCGATCGGGCAGAGCGTCAGGGTTTCGAATGCAAGAAATTCGCCGAACTCGCTCTCGCCGGCCGGCACCGTCGCGATCAGGTTCTCGATGCGCACGCCGTGGCGGCCAGGCCTGTAGATGCCGGGTTCATTGGACGTGACCATGCCGGCGGCCAGCGGCTCGCCGGCCTCGCCGGCGACCGGCGGGCGTATCGACTGCGGCCCTTCGTGCACGTTCAGGAAATAGCCGACGCCGTGACCCGTGCCGTGGCCGTAGTTGATGCCGTCGGCCCAGATCGGCGCGCGCGCGAGCGCGTCGAGCTGCTGGCCCGTCGTGCCGTGCGGGAAGCGCGCGCGCGACAGCGCGATCATGCCCTTGAGCACGAGCGTGTAGTCGCGGCGCTGCTCGGCCGTGGTCTCGCCGAGCGCGATCGTGCGCGTTATGTCGGTGGTGCCGCCTTCGTACTGGCCGCCCGAATCGACCAGCAGCAGGCCGTGCCGGGCCAGGGTGGCGTGATGCTTTTCGGACGCGCGGTAATGCGGCAGCGCGCCGTTGGCGAGGTAGCCCGCGATCGTCGCGAAGCTCTCGCCGACGAAATCCGGCTGGGCCGCGCGCTGGCGCCGGAGCTCGGCGGCGACGTCGAGCTCGGTGACGTCGCGTTCGGCCAGCTGTCGTTCCAGCCAGATCAGGAAGCGCACGAGCGCGGCGCCGTCGCGGCGCATGACCTCGCGGATATGGGCGAGCTCGGCCGGCGTCTTCAGCGCCTTGAAGCGCTGGCTCGGATTGGGCTGGCGGATGACCGCGACGTCGTCGCCGATCGCGTCGGCCAGTGCCTGCACGACGCGGCGCGGATCCAGCAGCAGTCGGTCGCCGGCGCAGAGCGTCGCGAGCGCCGTCGCGACCGCGGCGTAGTCGGCCAGCACGATGCCGTCGGCGTCGAGGCGGCGGCCGAGTTCCGGCGCGATCTTGCCGGGCGGCACGAACAGGATGGCCTTGTCCGGACCGATCAGCAGATGGGCCAGGAACACCGGGTTGTACGGCACGTCGCTGCCGCGCAGGCCGGTGATCCAGGCCACGTCGTCGAGCGAGGACACCAGGTGATGCGTCGCGCCGGCCGCGGCCATGGCCGCGCGCACGCGGGCGAGACGCTCGCTGCGCGGCGCGCCGGCGAAGTCGG
>NZ_JANFVR010000048.1 GCF_024609805.1 Tahibacter caeni
GTTGCCCGAGGCGCTGCCGGGCGCGGCGCCGCGCGAAGTGGCCGAGCTCGCGCAGGCGCTCTCGCGCACGAGCGCCGACGTGCGCGCGGCCGCGGAAGAGCGCCGCTTCGTGCTGGCCGGTGTCTCGCACGACCT
The DNA here is from genome assembly GCF_024609805.1 of Tahibacter caeni. Taxonomy (GTDB): domain Bacteria; phylum Pseudomonadota; class Gammaproteobacteria; order Xanthomonadales; family Rhodanobacteraceae; genus Tahibacter; species Tahibacter caeni. Next base: position 136 of record NZ_JANFVR010000048.1, read on the forward strand.
GCGCACGCCGCTGATGCGCGTCCAGTACGCGGTCGAACTGTTGCCGGATACCGATCCCGCGCTGCGCGCCGGCATCGAGCGCGACATCGAGGAAATCGACGCGATCCTGAGCCAGTTCATCGCCTACGCGCGCGACGGCCGCGACGAGGCGGTGGAGCGCATCGACCTGGCCGATCTCTGCCGCAGCGCCGTCTCGGCCGCGCGCGGCGACTGGCAGGTGAGTCTGCCGGCGCAGGCGCCGCTGCATGGCCGGCCGATGGCGCTGCTGCGCGCGGTCGAGAACCTCGTCGTCAACGCGCAGCGCCACGGTGCACCGCCGTTCGCGCTGACTGTCGCTCGCGACGGCGACACCTGGCAGGTCGAGGTCGCCGATCGCGGTCCGGGCCTGTCCCCCGCCGACGCGCAGCGCGTGCGCGAAGCGTTCGTGCATGACAGCCGCCGCGGCGGCAGCGGCCTGGGCCTCGCGATCGTCGAGCGCGTCGCGCGCCAGCACGGCGGCGAACTGCAGCTGCTGCCGAACACGCCGCAGGGGCTGCGCGCGCGGCTGTGCCTGCCGGCCACCTCTTCCCTGTACTGATCCGGAGAACTGCCCATGATCGACCATCGAATGCACCTGGCCCGCATCGTCGCGGCTTCGCTGCTGCTGCTCGCCGCTGCCGCGGCGTCCGCCGGCAATCTGCGCGAGCGCATCGCCGCGCGGCGCGCCGCCTCTGCCGCCGTCGCCGAGGCGCCGTTGCCGCCGGGCACGCGCGTGCTGCGCGATCTGCCGTACGGCGACGATCCGCGCCAGCGCTTCGATGCGTATCTGCCGGCCGACGCGCACGACGCGCCGCTCATCGTGTTCGTCCACGGCGGCGCCTGGGCGATCGGCGACAAGGACAATCCGGGCATCGTGCCGAACAAGGCCGCGTACTGGCTGCCGAAGGGCTATGCGTTCGTGTCGGTCAACTACCGCATGCTGCCCGAGGCCGAGCCGCTGACGCAGGCCGACGACGTCGCGCACGCGGTCGCGGCGGTGCAGCGGCTGGCGCGGTCGTGGAATGCCGATCCCGCGCGCGTCGTGCTCATGGGGCATTCGGCCGGCGCGCACCTCGTCGCGCTGCTCGGCGCCGATCCGGCGCGGCTGAAGACGGCCGGCGCGCAGGCGCCGCGCGGCGTCGTCTCGCTCGACAGCGCCGCGATGAACGTCGTGCAGATCATGCAGTTCCCGCGGCACTTCGGTTTCTACGACCGTGCGTTCGGCAGCGATCCCGCGTACTGGACCGCGGCCTCGCCGTATCACGCGCTGAGTGCGGCTTCGCTGCCGCTGCAGGCGGTCTGCTCGACGCAACGTGCCGATTCATGTCCGCAGGCGCGCGCGTTCGCCGAGAAGGCGCGCGGGCTCGGCGTGCGCGTCGACGTGCAGCCCGAGGATCTGTCGCACGCGCAGATCAACCACGAGCTCGGCGCGCCGTCGGCGTATACGGAGGCGGTCGGGCGGTTCGTCGCGTCGCTGGTCGGGCGCTGATGCGCTGCCGGCAGAACGCCGGCATGGCGAGAGCGGCAGCGTTCAGTCGCCGACGTCCCGCAGCCACGTGACGGCCTCGGCCAGCACCGTCTCCGGGCGTTCCTTGTGCGGCACGTGTCCGCAGCCGTCGAGTATCCGCAGGGCCGCCGGGCCCGCGGTGAGCTCGGCGATGCGCTGCGGATGCAGCACCGAGCCGTATTCGTCCTGGTCGCCGTGGATCGCGAGGGTGGGGCAGCGCACCTGACGCGCGGTGGCGTCGAGGTTCCAGTCGGCGAAGTCGACGGCGAGCCAGGTGTCGATCCAGGCGGACAGCACCCAGGCCGCCTTGTCGCCGTGGTATCTGCGCAGGCGATCGAACTGGCCGGGCTCGGCGAAGGCGGTCCTGGCCGCGCGCAGGCCGTGCACGGTGCGGTCTTCGACGAAGGCCTGGGCCGATTCGGTGACCAGCGCGCGGCAGGCGTCGCCGTGGCGCGCGGCGCAGGCGACAGCCATGCCGCCGCCGACGCTGTGGCCGAACGCGATGAATCTATCGATTTCCAATTGTTCAGAAAGTACACGAAAACCGCCGTCGGCTTCGGCCTCGATGAAGCCGCGGCCGAGCTTTCCCGGATGCGGATCGGAGCGGCCGAAGCCGAGGCGGTCGTACGCGACGACGCCGCGGCCCGCGGCTGCGGCCAGGCGCTGCGGAAAATCGCGCCAGAGCTCGACGCAGCCGAGCGAGTCGTGAAACAGCACGATGGGCGCGCGACCGATTTGCGTGGCGGTCGCGGCGCGCCAGCGTTTCGCGAAGAGGCGGCCGTGTTCGGTGTGGATCTGAAGTTCTTCGGCGGTCGGGTCGTGCATGGCGGTCTGTGATGCATGGACGAGCCGCAGGGCAAGGGCGGTCGGGGCGGCAGGCGCGCACCGGCGGATGCGGCGCGCTCAGGCGATGCGTTCGGAATCCGGCAGGTGCCGGCTCGCCTGCCAGCGCCGCAGCACTTCCGCGGCAATCGCTGCGGTCTCGCGCAGCGGCGCCGCGGGCCCGTCGCGGCCGCTCTGGCCGAGCAGGTGCAGGTGTCCGCCGTCGATCAGCGCCTGGTGGAACCGGCCGAGCTTGCCCTTGGCCGGCTGCGGCAGCCAGGTGAACACGGGGGCCTCGGTCGCGCAGGCTTCCGACAGCATGTTGACCGAGTCGGGGGTGACGAAAATGGCCTGCGCGTGGGCGAGCAGGCCGGCGTAGGGATTCGGTCCGTCGTCGGCGCCGCCCCAGAACAGGCCCGGGAAGCGCGCGAACGCGCTGCGCAGGTAGTCGATCAACGGCCGCGGCGTGCGTCGCGAGGTGCTGACGAGAAAGCTGCCGCCGCTGCGCTCGTGCTGGCGCGACAGCGCCTCGATCAGGCTGACGCAATACTGCGTGTCGATCGCGATCTCGCGGTGGCTCGCGCCGAACAGCACGGTTCGGCGCGGCGCCGGCAGGTCGGCGAGGTCGGGAAACGCGGCCTTGCCGTCAGCGAGCCAGGCCGCATCGACCGGGTTCAACGATCCGAGCGGCGTCAGCACGTTGTCGCCCTGCAGGCGGTCGTGGCGCGGCGCAATCACGAGGTCGTATTCGGCCGGGGCTATGCGCGGGTCGAGGATCTGCACGGTGAACGTGCGGCCGCCGCTCCAGCGCCGCAGCGCGCGCGTGAACAGGGCGGCGCTGCGGCCGCAGCCGATCGCGACGGCCGGCCACGGCGCGGCGAACTGCGCGCGCTGGGCCGCCGGCAGGGCGGCGCGGGCGCCGGCGAGCAGGTGCGGAGCGAACCAGGACCAGGGCGGTGCGGGTTCCAGCTGCCAGACGCGCGTGGTCAGGCCCAGGCGTCCGGCCAGGGCCAGCGCCTGCCGTTCATTGCCGGCGGCGCCGTCGGTGATGACCCAGCAGGTGGCTGTTTCCGGCATGATCCGATTCCGCGGCAGATTCGCGCATTGTAGAGCGCTGTTCACCAATCTGTTTTCGCCCGGCACAATGACCCGTTCTTCGCCCACCCCTAAACTGCGCGTCCTCAGGATAGCCGCGGTTGCCTGCCAGGAAGCCCCATGTCGCATACCCCGATTGCCGCCGCCGCTCTCGATCAGCTGTTCAACGACGCCCGCACGTTCCGCGGCTCGGCCAAGGCCTGGCTCGACAAGCCGGTGACCGACGCGCAGCTGCAGCAGATCTACGACCTCGCCAAGCTCGCGCCGACCAGCGCGAACTGCTCGCCGGCGCGCATCGTGTTCATCCGCTCTGCCGAGGCCAAGGAGCAACTGCGCGGCGCGCTCGACGAGGGCAACGTCGCGCAGACCATGGCCGCGCCGGTCACGGCGCTGATCGGCAGCGACTACGCGTTCTACGAGCACATGGACTATCTGTTCCCGAACACCGGCGCGCGCTCCTGGTTCGAGGGCAAGCCCGAAGTCATCCACAACACCGCGTTCCGCAACGCCTCGCTGCAGGGCGGATACCTGATCCTCGCCGCGCGGGCGCTGGGCCTGGACTGCGGACCGATGTCCGGCTTCAACAATGCGTTGGCCGACGAACTGTTCTTCGCGGGCACCCAGGTCAAGTCGAACTTCCTGGTCAATATCGGTTACGGCAACCCCGAGGTATTGAAACCGCGCAACCCGCGCTTCACGTTCGACCAGGCTTGCCGTATCGCCTGATGCCGCAGTCCCACATACCGGAGGTTTTCCCCATGTTCCGCAAGCTTGCGCTCGCCACGGCCCTCGTCGCCGCCTCGTTCACCACCGCTGCCGCCGACAAGTACGAATTCGACGGCAACCACACCAACGTCGTGTTCTCCTGGTCGCATTTCGGCCTGTCCAACCCGTCGGCCCGCTTCACCAAGGTCGAAGGCGAAGTGCTGCTCGACACCGCCGACCTGACCAAGTCCTCGGTCTCGGTCACGATCCCGGTCGACAGCCTGCGCACCGACGTGGCCAAGTTCGACGAGCACCTGCGCAGCCCCGATTTCTTCGACCTGGCCAAGTTCCCGACCGCGAGCTTCAAGAGCACGAAGGTCGAGAAGGCCGGCGACAACAAGCTCAAGGTCTCGGGCGACCTGACGATCCACGGCGTGACCAAGCCGGCCGTGCTCGACGTCACCGTCAACAAGATCGGCGACCACCCGATGGCGAAGAAGCCGGCCGCCGGCTTCGACGCGAACATCACCGTCAAGCGTTCGGACTTCGGCCTCGGCGCCTACGTGCCGAACGTGAGCGACGACGTGAAGATCCAGATCACGACCGAAACCCTGAAGGCCGGCGAAGCCAAGAAGGCCGGCTGATCGCGGCCGGCCGCGAGGCCGGCGACGATTCGCCCATGTATCAAGCACCCGCTGCGTTCGCGCAGCGGGTGTTTTGTTTTGCGGCCTTCCGTCTTGCAGCCCGCAGACGGCGTTGACGCGATGGCAGCGCTGACTGAGGATCAGGTTTTCCACCGGGCAGGGGCCGTGATGCCGGAATCGCTTCGGTTTTTTTCGCGGCGCAGCGCGACCGTGCTGGCAGCGTGCGCCATGCTCGCGGGCTGCGCGGCGGCGCCGGGCCCGACAGGCGTGACAGCCCGCGTCAGCGTGGTCGATTGGCCCAATGCCGTCGACCGGCTGTACCGCTACGTGGACTGGAACGGCACGCGCTACAGCGCCGATGCGTTCGTATCCGCAGCGCGGCGCGCCGGCGTGGAAAGCCTCGTCCTGACGGCGCCGCACGAGGCCGGCGAACGCTGCGTCGCGGCACTCGCCGGCGCGCTGAAGGTGCCGGCGTACCGGGCGGATGCCGCCGACGGCCGCACGGCGCGCCTGCGGTCGAGCTACCGGCCGGCGAAGGTCGCCTGCGACATCGGCGACGGCGACATCCGTGTCGGCGAGGAGTATTTCCGCCACCGCATCGCGCGGCGCGGCAGCGAGGTCGTGCTCGACGACGGCGCCGCGTCGTCGCCGGCCGACGCCGTCGCGGCCTTGCGCCGGCTGAGCGCCCGCACGCTCGTCGCGCCGTCGGGCAGCGTCGAGGATCTGCTCTGCTTCGACGCGATCGCGCGCGAAGCCGAAGTGATCCTGTACGAGACCGGCGCCGACGGCCAGTTGCAGCCGGCGACGGTGCGCGCAGGCCTGATGCTCGATCAGGCCTGCAAGGGCGCGCACTGAGCGTGACTGCGCAGCGGCGACGATCGCTGCCGGCGCGACGGCGCGCGGCGTCATGATCGCCACGTCGTTCCCTGCGCGTCTCCACGTGCTGCTCGCGCGCGACGTGCCGTTCGGCGTCGTGATACGGCGCGGCCCGTCCAAGGTCACGGCCCTCGTCGGCTGGAATCGCCGGGGCAATACGTTCACGCTCGGACAGTGGCTGCGCGGGCGCATCTACGAACGGCGCAGCGATCTCTCGCCCGACGGGCAGCACCTGATCTATTTCGCGATGAACGGGCGCTGGAGTTCGGCGACCCGCGGCTCGTGGACGGCGATTTCGCGCGCGCCGTACCTGAAGGCGCTGACCTTGTACGCAAAGGGCGACGGCTGGAACGGCGGCGGCCTGTTCCGCGACGCGCGGCGCTACTGGCTCAACGACGGCATCTACGCGCATGCCCTGCAGCGCGACGCGGCGCCGCTGCGGCGTGTCGACGACACGCACCGGCCGCACGGAGAATGTCCCACGGTCTACTACGAACGCCTCGCGCGCGACGGTTGGACGCCTGCGGAGCAGCGCCGCGACGGCCACGGCGGCTACGTCCTGCCGTTGGACAAGCCGCTGTCGGCGCGCTGGATCTTGCGCAAGTACACGCATGCGACGGTGCATGCGGGACCGGGCCGCGGCTGCTATTTCGACACGCACGAACTCGTCGATCGCCGCAGCGGCGCGGTGCTGGCCCGGGACGACTGGGAGTGGGCCGACGTCGTCGACGGCCGTCTGGTCTGGGCTTGCGGCGGCCGTCTGCTCGCGGCAGCCATCGCGCGCGACGGCGATCCCGGCGCCGAACGGCTGCTGCACGATTTCAATCCGATGCGCTTCGAGGCCGTGCGCGCGCCGTACTGACCTTGCACGTTGGGCGATCGTTGACGGCGGCGCGAAGCCGGTTCGCGCCGCCGCACTGCTTCAGGGACAGCCGGTGCCGGCGATCTGGGTCGCCTGTTCCAGGCGCATGCTGCCGGTCGCCGTGAAGTTCGGATCGACCGACGCCCATTCCAGCCGCGCATGCGTGCAGTCGTCGAAGGTCAGGGTCAGCGTGCCCCAGTCCAGCCGGTTGACCTGCGACGCGACGAAGTTCGGCGGGAAGCGGCCGTTGAGCGTGCGGGCGGCGCGGGCCTGCAGGCGGTTGCCGCTGTAGTTGCCGACGCCGAGCAGCCAGGCCGGATTGCCGGCGTTGTCGAACGTGAACCAGAAGATCGTCGCCGTGGCGGGTGGCGACTTGATCACGTCGATCTGCAGGCCGTGGCCGGATTGTGCCGGATCGAACCAGTTGCCCGAGATGCCGGGGCCGATCGCGAAGGTCGAGGTCGGCGCGCTGCATTGGCCGTTGACCAGCACCTGTCCGATCGGGCACGCGCAGGCCGATCCATTCCAGACCTGGCCGCCGCTGCAGGTCTGCGCGGGCAACTGGCAATAGCCGTTGACCAGGGTTTGTCCGGTCGGACAGGCGCAGGCCACGCCGTTCCAGATCTGGCCGCCGCTGCAGATCGTTCCCGGCGCGCGGCAGATGCCTTGCACGATGGCCTGGCCGGCCGGACAGCTGCAGCTCGTGCCGTTCCAGACCTGGCCGCCGCTGCAGGTCTGTATCGGCCGGCAGGTGCCGCTGACGAGGGTCTGCCCGCTAGGGCAGACGCAGGCCACGCCGTTCCAGAACTGGCCGCCGCTGCAGGTCGGCGTCGCGTTGCAGGTCGAGCACAGGCAGCTCGGGCTGACCGAGCCGTCGGCACAATAGACCCGGCCGTTGGCGGCGCAGTTGGCCGACACGCCGCCGTGACCGGAGCAGCAGCCGGGGCAGGAGCTCGGCGCGTCGACGGCTGCGCCGGCGTCGCCGACGACGGCGGCGTGCCAGTCGATCGCGGCGGCCTGCGCGGCGGCGCCGAAGCCGAGCAGCGCGACGCTGCCGGCGAGGGCCCAGGCTCCTCTGCGCGCGATTCGGCGCAGGAAATGCAGTGCAGTGTTCATTGCGGTTTCTTCTCCGTAGCGGGACAGTCGCGAATCGGCGACGGCCGCCGCTGCACTGCTGTCGCGATGGTGCCGGATCTCCCGGCGCCGGGGAAAATCGCCGCCGGCGTCTGCGTCCGCGCGGGTCGCCGGGCGAACGCCGGCGCCGTCGCGCCGCTATGCGTCACGGCCCTGTCTACCCCCTGTGCTATAGTCCGCGTCCGTCAATTTTCCCTTGCGCAGCAAGCGCTTCGCGCGCCTGCTCACTGCCACGGTCGCCATGTCCAACGCCGACGAACTCAAGCAAGCCGCCCTCGAATATCACCGCCAAGCCCCCGCCGGAAAGATCAAGGTCACGTCGACCAAGGCCATGCTGACGCAGCGCGACCTCGCGCTGGCGTACTCGCCGGGCGTCGCGGCGGCCTGCGAGGCGATCGTCGACGACCCGGCCGAAGTCTCCACGGTCACCGCGCGCGGCAACCTCGTCGCGGTCATCACGAACGGCACGGCGGTGCTCGGTCTCGGCGCGATCGGTCCGCTCGCAGCCAAGCCGGTCATGGAAGGCAAGGGCGTGCTGTTCCAGAAGTTCGCCGGCATCGACGTGTTCGACATCGAGGTCAACGAGCTCGACCCGGACAAGCTCGTCGACATCATCGCGAGCCTCGAACCGACCTTCGGCGGCATCAATCTCGAGGACATCAAGGCGCCGGAATGCTTCGCCGTCGAGCGCAAGCTGCGCGAGCGCGTGAAGATCCCGGTGTTCCACGACGACCAGCACGGCACCGCGATCATCGTCGGCGCAGCCGTGCTCAATGCGCTGAAGGTGGTCGGCAAGGACATCGGCAAGGTCCGGCTCGCGGCGTCGGGCGCCGGCGCGGCCGGCCTGGCCTGCCTCGACATGCTCGTGCAGCTCGGCCTCAAGCCCGAAAACATCACGGTGGCCGACCGCTGCGGCGTGGTCTATGCGGGCCGCCTCGAGGAAATGGACGAGGACAAGTCGCGCTACGCGCGCGACACGGCCGCGCGCAGCCTCGGCGAAATCGTCGCCGGCGCCGACGTGTTCCTCGGCCTGTCGGCCGGCGGCGTGCTCAAGCCCGAGATGGTCGCGACGATGGCCGACCGGCCGATCATCCTCGCGCTGGCCAATCCGAATCCGGAAATCCTGCCCGAGCATGCGAAGGCCGTGCGTCCCGACGCGATCATCGCGACGGGCCGTTCGGACTACCCGAACCAGGTCAACAACGCGCTGTGCTTCCCGTACATCTTCCGCGGCGCGCTCGACGTCGGCGCCACGACGATCAACGAGACCATGAAGGTCGCCTGCGTGCATGCGATCGCCGCGCTCGCGCGGCGCGAGGTCAGCGACGTGGCCGCGCGCGCCTACGGCGGCAAGCCGCTGTCGTTCGGTCCCGAATACCTGATCCCGCAGCCGTTCGATCCGCGCCTGCTCGTCGAGCTCGCGCCGGCCGTCGCGCACGCGGCGACGATCTCCGGCGTCGCGACGCGGCCGATCGCCGATCTGAACGCGTATCGCGAAAAGCTCACGAGCTTCGTGTTCCGCACCGGCTTGATCATGAAACCGGTGTTCGACCGCGCGAAGGCCGATCCGAAGCGCGTGGTCTACGCCGAGGGCGAAGAGGAAACCGTGCTGCGCGCGGTGCAGGTCGTCGTCGACGAGGGCTTCGCGCGGCCGATCCTGATCGGCCGCCCCGAGGTCATCGAGAAGCGCATCAAGCGCATCGGCCTGCGCCTGCAGCCCGGCGTCGACTTCGAGCTCTGCAACATCAACGACGATCCCCGCTTCAACGACTACTGGCAGCACTACCACCGCATCATGGAGCGCCGCGGCGTGTCGCCGGCGCTGGCCAAGGCCGTCGTGCGCTCGCGCTCGACGGTGATCGCCTCGCTGATGGTCGAGCGCGGCGAAGCCGACGCGCTGATCTGCGGCGTGGTCGGCCGCTACGGCAAGAAGCTCAACTACATCCGCGACATCATCGGCCTCGACAGCGGCGTGCAGCAGCCCTCGGCCATGTCGGCCGTGTTCAACGACAAGGGCGTGTTCTTCTTCCTCGACACGCACGTGCAGCACGAGCCCTGCGCCGAGGAAATCGCCGAAGCCGCCCTGCAGGCCGCGATACGCCTGAAGCTGTTCGGCATCCATCCGAAGATCGCACTGCTGTCGCACAGCAACTTCGGCAGCTCCGAGTCGGCCTCGGCCTGCAAGATGCGCAAGGTGCTGCAGATCCTGCGCCAGCGCGCGCCGAAACTCGAAGTCGAAGGCGAGATGCAGGCCGACGCGGCGCTCGTGCCGGAGATCCGCGAGCACCTGTTCCCGAACTCGCAGCTCAGCGGCAGTGCGAACGTGTTCGTGTTCCCGAATCTCGACGCATCGAACATCAGCTTCAACATGGTGCGCCAGATGACCGACGGCGTCGTGCTCGGCCCCATCCTCATGGGCGTCAGCAAGCCGGCCCACGTGCTGACGCCGTCGGCGACCGTGCGCCGTGTCGTCAACATGACGGCGATCGCCACGGTCGAGGCGCAGATCCGCGGCCAGGCGCGCTCGGCCGCCGCGGCGGCCGCGGGCGGCTGAGCTTTTCGCAAGCGGGAAGACGGCGCTGTTGCGGTTCACCTGACGGCTCACCGGGACCTGCGGCGGCGGCCTCGTGCGATGACTGTGCCGCACGGCGGCGGCCTCGTGCGGCGGCGCAGGTTGCGGTAAGCGCAGCGAACCGCAACGTCGCCTCCTTTCCGGTCTGCGGTCGCCGCGTCCCGGCCGGCGACCGCACCGGCCTCACGGCACCAGTTCGATCCGGTTCGTCGCGCCGCTGAGGTCGCGGTTCAAGGTGATCCAGAGCTCGCCGGTTTCCGTGCGCAGGGACGGGAAGTAGTCGACGTCGACGGTCTGCGCCGCGCCGTTGACGCGCAGTGCCGGATAACTGCTGCCGCTGATGCCGCCGACGACGATGACCGGGCGGCGCAAGGTGCCGCTGCCGACGTTGATGTTCGCATCCAGCGCATTGCCCTGGGCACCGAAGCGCAAGGTGCCGTAGACCGGGTCGTAGCCGGCCGGCACGTAGGTCATGCCGTCGGGCCGCGCGACGCCGGCCGGACCGCTCGCCGCGACATTGCCCGTCGTCACGCTGAGGACCAGCGACTGCGTGGTCTCGACCTGGGCCACGCGCGCGCCGACCGGATCGCTGCCGTGCGTGCCGAGCACGACGTACGCGGAGTAGCTCTTGCGCGGCCAGCCGGCGGCGGTCGCGTTCGGCAGCGGACCGCCCCAGTAGGCCGAGCCGTGCATGTAGTAGCTGGTCTGGCCGAGGAAGCCGAAGTTCGTGCCCCAGGCCAGGCGCGTGTTGTTGGTCGGCGTCGATCCGCCGGCCAGGGAGTAGTTGATCGACTGGTAAGGCCAGTTGTAGTCGCAGGGCATCGACGAGGCCGGCGCGCTGCAGGCGTTGCCGGCCGCGCTGGTCGTGTTCCAGCGGTTCGCGCCGAAGTAGCCGCCGGCGTCCTGCTGCACGATGGTGCGCGTCTGCACCGTGCCCATGGTCGCGTCGACCGCCGTCGTCCACAGTTTTACATAGGGAATCGTGTTCGGCGTGTTCCAGGTCCAGCTGCTCGAATAGCTGGCCGGTGCCGAGGTGGTCGCGAACTTGTAGCGGTCGCCCCAGCCGACGCCGGCGATCACGCTGTGTGCGCCCTCGCTCGCGCTGCCGTCGAACAGCAGCTCGCCGTAGGGCGCGCGCGAGTCGGCCTCGACCGCGTCGGCCGGCACACCGCTGAGATCCCAGGTCACGCTCCAGAGCGGATCGTTGCGGCCGGTCGCGAACAGCCAGTCGATCGTGACAGGCACCTGGTACAGCTGGTTCGGTACTGCCGCGGTCGTCGTCGCCCAGCGCGGATAGTTCTGCGTGAAGCGGAAGATCGCGTGATGGCGGCCCTGCCAGACGCGTTCCAGGCCGCCGCTGAAGAAATGGCCCAGCGGCGAATCGTCGGTGCCGATGCCGTCGGTGCCTTCGCTGCGATGGCTGACTACGTAGCCGAAGCCACTCGCGCCGCTGCCCGAGGCCGCGACGACGCGCGTCGCCGCGCCGGCCTGGTAGCGGAATTCGCGCAGTTCGCCGCCGCGCGTGCCGCCGGGACCGGTCTGGCCGGTGTTGTGGGCCAGCACGGCCACGCGCGGTTCGCCGGCCGCATCGCGCCAGGTGAAGCGGTCGCTGAGCATGCCGCCGACGGTCACGCCGCGCTCCTGGACGAGGCCGTTGGCCGCCGGCGGCAGGCCGGCGGGTTCGAAGCCGCTGCCGAAGATGCGGTCGGCCGGCGGCGTCGCCGGCGCCGCGAGCACGACGTCGTCGATGTACAGCGCCGGTTGGGCGGCCGAGGAATCGCTCTGCAGGTCGATGCGGTCGAACGCACCGTTGTAGCCGAGCGCACCCGTGGTCAGCGGCACGACGACTTCGCGCCAGGTGTTGGCCGCGATCGCGCCGCCGGCGACGTAGCCGTCGAGTTCGGCCTCGGCGACGATGGCACCGTCGCGCTGCAGGAACAGATACAGCTGCTGGCCGCCGCTCACGCCGCCGTGGACCCAGAAGCGCAAGGTCGGCCAGGCCGCGGTCTGCAGGTCCGGATCGACGTAGAACGAGATCGCGTTGAAATTGTTCGGCACCGCGCCGCCGGCGAAACGGATCGACGCGCTGCCGCTGTGCGCCTGTTCGGTGCTGCCGAACGTCGAGCCGCCGCCGTAGGAGTAATTCTCGAAGCCGTTGCGCAATGCGTCGTCGAAGACGGTCAGGTCGGCGGCCGGCGCGGTGCCGGCGGCAGCCATCCAGAGCAAACCCGCAGCCCACTTGCCCATGCTGATCTCCTCGTGGCGGCCAATGCCGATCGCGCGATTCCGGCCGGCGGCCGGCGCTGCGGTCGCGGCACGGACCAGACCGGCACTCGCCGGCCGGATGCTGCTACGCCGGATCGCGGCCGCGACTGACACGGATACCGCCCGAGCATAGCGCGGCCCGCGTGACGGCTGCTGCGGCGGCTGCAACGAAAGTCCCGGCGTATCAAACGCCCGTTCGACATACAGGGAACGACCCTAAGCCGGTAAACTCGACCCTATGCGCCGCCGCCGCGGCGCGCCGCTTCAATCAACAACGAAAACAGCGAGAACGCCCTTCCTCCCCAGGCTCACGGCGTTCGTGGAGGGTCACCCATGAACATGCTGCACGACATTCTGAACCAGGACCTCGATCCGACCGAAACCCAGGAGTGGATCGACGCGCTCAATGCGGTGATCGGCGCCGACGGTCCCGACCGCGCCCACTATCTGCTCGAACGCATGGTCGACGCGACCCGCCGCGCCGGCGGCCACCTGCCGTTCCAGCCGACCACCGAATACGTCAACACGATCCCGCCGCACGCCGAGCAGCGCAATCCGGGCAACGCGGCGCTGGAATGGCGCATCCGTTCGCTGATCCGCTGGAACGCACTGGCCACGGTCGTGCGCGCGAACCGCAAGCCCGGCGAGCTCGGCGGCCACATCGCGAGCTTCGCCTCGTCGGCCACCCTCTACGACGTCGGCTTCAATCATTTCTGGCGCGCGCCGAGCGAGAGCCATCCGGGCGACCTGCTCTACGTGCAGGGCCATTCCAGTCCGGGCATCTACGCACGCGCCTTCCTCGAGGGACGCATCGGCGAGGCGCAGCTCGACCGCTACCGCATGGAAGTCGACGGCGGCGGCCTGTCCTCCTACCCGCATCCCTGGCTGATGCCGGAGTTCTGGCAGACGCCGACCGTGTCCATGGGCCTCGGCCCCATCATGGCGATCTACCAGGCGCGCTTCTGGAAGTACCTCGAGCACCGCGACCTCATGCCGAAGACCGACCGCAAGGTCTGGTGCTTCATGGGCGACGGCGAGACCGACGAACCCGAATCGCTCGGCGCGATCTCGCTGGCCGGACGCGAAAATCTGGACAACCTGATCTTCGTGATCAATTGCAATCTGCAGCGCCTCGACGGCCCGGTGCGCGGCAACGGCAAGATCATCCAGGAACTCGAAGGCGTGTTCCGCGGCGCCGGCTGGAACGTCATCAAGGTGATCTGGGGTTCGTACTGGGATCCGCTGCTCGCGCGCGACACCAAGGGCCTGCTGCGCAAGCTCATGATGGAAACCGTCGACGGCGAATACCAGGCCTGCAAGGCGTTCGGCGGCGCGTACACGCGCGAACATTTCTTCGGCAAGTATGCCGAGCTCAAGGAGATGGTCGCGAACCTGTCCGACGAGGACATCTGGCGCCTGAACCGCGGCGGCCACGATCCGCACAAGGTCTATGCGGCCTATGCCGAGGCCATGAGCAACGCGAACGGCCGTCCGACCGTGATCCTGGCCAAGACCGTCAAGGGCTACGGCATGGGCGGCGCCGGCGAGTCGATGAACATCACCCACCAGCAGAAGAAGATGGACGACGACGCGATCCGCGCGTTCCGCGACCGCTTCAACATCCCGGTGGCCGACGACAAGCTGCCCGAAGTGCCGTTCTACCATCCGGGCAAGGACTCGCCGGAAGTGCAGTACATGCTCGAGCGCCGTGCCGCGCTCGGCGGCTCGCTGCCGCAGCGCCGGACGAAGAGCGCCTCGCTGCCGGTGCCGGCGCTGTCGGCGCTGGAGCAGATCACGAAGGGCTCGGGCGAGCGCGAGATCTCCACGACCATGGCGTTCGTGCGTGGACTGAACCTGTTGCTGCGCGACAAGGCCATCGGTCCGCGCATCGTGCCGATCGTCGCCGACGAGGCGCGCACGTTCGGCATGGAAGGCATGTTCCGCCAGATCGGCATCTACGCGCCGTTCGGCCAGAAGTACAAGCCGCAGGACTCCGACCAGCTGCTGTACTACCGCGAGGACCAGGCCGGCCAGGTGCTGCAGGAAGGCATCACCGAAGCCGGTGCGACCTGCAGCTGGATCGCCGCGGCGACGAGCTACAGCACGAACGACCTGCCGATGCTGCCGGTCTTCATCTTCTACTCGATGTTCGGCATGCAGCGCGTCGGCGACCTGTGCTGGGCCGCCGGCGACATGCGCGCGCGCGGCTTCCTGATCGGCGGCACGGCCGGCCGCACGACCTTGAACGGCGAGGGCCTGCAGCACGAGGACGGCCACAGCCATCTGCTCGCGGGCTCGATCCCGAACTGCAGGGCCTACGATCCGACCTTCTCGTACGAAGTCGCCGTGATCCTGCAGGACGGTACGCGCCGCATGCTCACCGAGCAGGAGGACGTGTACTACTACATCACCGTGATGAACGAGAACTACAGCCATCCCGACCTGCCCGCCGGCGCCGAGGAGGGCATCATCAAGGGCATGTACCTGTTCAAGGACGGCGGCAAGCCGAAGAAGAACGCGCCGCACGTGCAGCTGCTGGGTTCGGGCACGATCCTGCGCGAAGTCATCGCCGCGGCCGAGCTGCTCGAGAAGGACTTCGGCGTCAGCAGCGACATCTGGAGCTGCCCGAGCTTCACCGAGCTGCGCCGCGACGGCCACGACGCCGAGCGCTGGAACCGCCTGCATCCGGAAGACAAGCCGCGCAAGGCCTACGTGACCCAGTGCCTCGAAGGCCGCAACGGCCCGGCCGTCGCCGCGACCGACTACGTGCGCCAGCACGCCGACTCGATCCGCGCGTTCCTGCCCGACGGCATGCGCTACACCGTGCTCGGCACCGACGGCTTCGGCCGCAGCGACACGCGCGCGAACCTGCGCCGCTTCTTCGAGGTCGACCGCTACTACATCGCCCAGGCCGCGATCGCCGCATTGGCCGCCGAAGGAAAGATGCACGCCAAGGACGTCGCGCGCGCGATCAAGGAATGGAAGATCGACGCGGACAAGGCGAATCCGGTGACGGTGTGATGTGATGCATTGCGGGAGCCGGGTCCGCAGCCCGGTTCCCGATTCGGCTGCGGTCTGCCTCAGGGGGGCGGCATCATGCGGGCTTGGTGGATTCTGGTCTTCGCTCTGGCGGGGCTTGCCGGCGAAGCCCGCGCGAGCGCCGCGATCGGCGCGCAGCTGGTGCAGGACATCAACGCGGCACCCGTCAGGGTCGACTCGGCGCCGAGAGGTTTCCAGCGCGTCGGCGACACGGTGTATTTCTCCGCCTATCGCATCGACAGCGGACGTGAGCTGTTTGCGATCCGGCCGGAGTGGGCTGTTCCGCTGCCCGTCGCCGATCTCGCGCCGGGCGCAGCCTCGTCGAACCTGGCCATCCTCGGCCGCATCGGCAATACCCTGGTCCTGCGTGCGGAAGTCGGCAAGGTCGGTCTGCAGGGCAATCCTTACGACGAGCAGCTCTGGGCCTTCGACGTGGCGACGCGGGCGCTGACGCGCCTGACCCAGCAGCCGCCGCAGACGCTGGATTCCGCGGGGCATTTCCAGCGGGTGGGCGATTCCGCAGGCCGGCTCCTCGTGGCCGATACGGCCGAGCGTTCGCTGTGGACCACCGACGGCACGCCGTCGGGCACACAGCGCGTCTTCCTCGGCACCGACCCGCGCGCGCCGTTCGAGCCGGACAGCGTCTGTCTGTTTCCCGACCGTTTCCTGTTCAGCACGCGCGGCGCGAACGACGCGCGCGAATTCTGGCTCAGCGACGGCTCGCCGGCCGGCACGCGGCTGCTGCACAGGCTCGTCAGCACGCGGTATCCGTATGCGGCGGCCGGCTCCGACGGCATCTGTTACTGGCTGCTGGCCAGCAGCGGTATGGTCGGCTGGCAGCTCTGGCGCAGCGACGGCACCGAGGCCGGCACACAGCTCGTCCGTGAGTCGGCCACGAGCACGCCGGTGTCGCTGGCTTCGCTTCAGGGTGTCGCGTTCGTTCTGGAAAACACGACGGCCGATGAATTCCGTCTCTGGCCGAGCAACCAGGAGGCGCCGATGCTGACGCTGCCGGGCGCGGCCCCGACGAGCAGCGCGATACGCGTCGGCGATCGTTTCGCCTTCCTGACACGCGCCGTCGACGGCCGGACCGTGGTCATGCTCAGCGACGGCACGTCCGCGGGAACGCGCCAGCTGCTGGTCGCCGGAAAACCGGTACGGCTGGGCGGCTACCCCAGCCTGTCAGCCGCGGACGGCCGCCTGTTCGCCAGGGACGAGATTACGTTCTGGCGCGTCGACATGGAAAACTACTCGGCGGTGCCCATGCCCGGCTGGCAGGGATTCACCCCCGCGATCTTCGTCGGTGACACCGCCATCGGCAGTGGCTGGGACCCGCAGCGCGGTTCCGAGGTCTGGCGCGCGCAGGGTTTCGCGCCGGTCGAACCCATTCCCGATCAGACCCGTTCCACCGGCAGCATCCAGCGCGTGTCGGATGCCGCCGTGGCCGTGGTCGGTGACGTGCTCGTGTTTCCTGTCAGCATCTGGGACAGCGTGACCGAACATCGCTCGCTGTGGCGTACCGACGGCAGCGTCGCCGGCACGCGCGAGCTGCCGCAGACGGCCTATGAGGGCAATGCCCATTCGGTCGCGCGGCTCGGCGACGGCGTGCTGTTCGCGACGGAAGGCGCAGGCGGTGCGTCGCCGAGGCGTGCCTGGCGCGCCGACGCGCAACTCGCGGCAGCGACGCCGGTGAGCACGGCCTTGAACTATGGCGGGCCGCAGGACACGCGCACCGGGGGATTGGCGTTGTTCACCTGCGCGGCCGCCTCGGCGCCGTCCGGACTCTGCGGCCTGCGCGCGTCGCAGGCCGAGGCGAGTCTGCTCGCCCAGGTCGCCGGTGCGATGGGCATGGTGCCGATCGACAGTATCGGTGAGGTCGCCTTGTTCCTGTACGGCAACGGCCTCTGGCGCAGCGACGGTACGGCACCGGGTACCTACCAGTTGGTTCAGGGGATCTTCGTTCCAGGGCCGCGCGCGTTGATGTCGACCGGGACCGGCAGCCGGCTGCTGTTTTCCCTCTGCAGGTCCTGGCCAGGTTCCGGCTGCCTGCTCTATATCTCCGACGGCAGTCTCGCCGGCACGTCCATACTGCAATCGACAACCAGCAGCATCTACTCGGCGATAGCGGCGGCCGATGGCTATGCGTTGTTCGGTCTGACCTCCACATACAACGAGCTGTTCGCGACGAACGGCACGGTGGCCGGCACGCGCCTGCTCCGTCGCACCGACGGCATTGGTGGTATGGCAAGCGCCGGCCGCTACGTCCACATGGCGTTGTTCGGCAACGAGGCGAATCAGAACTCGTACGCCGTTTCCGACGGCACCGACGCCGGGACACGGACCATCGCTCTGCCTCCGGGCTTCGTCGTCGCCCAGGGGGCGAGACCGACGGCGCTCGATGCCGGCACCGTCGTTTTCCAGTGCCGTTCGGAAGCCACGGGCACCGAGCTCTGCGCCGTCGATGCCGACGGCAGCAACGCGCGGCTCGCCGTCGATTTCTATCCAGGTCCTGATCCGGGTTCTCCGGAACCA
The DNA here is from genome assembly GCF_024609805.1 of Tahibacter caeni. GTDB lineage: Bacteria > Pseudomonadota > Gammaproteobacteria > Xanthomonadales > Rhodanobacteraceae > Tahibacter > Tahibacter caeni. Next base: position 18,207 of record NZ_JANFVR010000048.1, read on the forward strand.
CTGGCGCAAACGGCGAGTGCCGCGTATTTCCTGGCGACGGACGGCGAGCACGGTCGCGAGGTCTGGCACGTTGCCGTGCTGGGCGACGCGATTTTCCGTAGCCGTTTCGAAGTGCCGTGACTGTCGTAACGGCGCGAGTGCGGGGCGACCGTCATGGACCGAGGCTCGTTCCGGCGGGTCGAGCATCGACGCGCCGCTTCATTGCCGCGATGCGCGGCCGGAACGCCGCACATCGAATCGCCAGCACATCGAGCCGATCCGGCAGCGCTGATAGTACGGCGGTCGAGTGTGCGCTTGCGTTCCCTTGCCCGACCGGCGGCGTTAGCATCGCCGCCGGTGGGCCTGACGGGGGAGACGGCGGGTGCGAAGGTACATTGCAGGCGTGGTCTGGGCATCGGCGGCATTGTTCGCCGCCGCGGCCCACGCGGACTCCATCGAATTCCATCCCGTCGCGACGGGCCTGGACCGCCTGACCGCGATCAGTTCCACGCCGTTCTATGCGGACACCCTGTTCGTCGCCGAACAGTCGGGCCGCATCCGCCTGATCGAGAGCGACAGCCTGCGCGCGACGCCGTTCCTCGACATCACGGCACGCACCTTGTCCACGGGCTTCGAGCAGGGGCTCACGGGTTTCGCGCTGCCGCCGGCGTTTCCGGCGAACCCCTACGTCTACGTGCACTACATCCGGCTCGACCAGGCCTCGCGGGTCGCGCGCTTCCGCCTGCTGCCCGGGCCGCTGCTCGCGGCGGACCCGGATTCCGAGACCGAGCTCCTGACCCTGCCGCAGCCGCACCCGACGCACAACTGCAACGAAGTGCGCTTCGGTCCCGACGGCTATCTCTACATCGGCTGCGGCGACGGCGGGCCGCCGTTCACGCCGGTGCACGATCCGCAGTCGCTGGCCGAACTGTATGGAAAGATACTTCGCATCGATGTAAACAATGTTCCAGTCGGCCAGCCCTACGGCATTCCGGCCGACAATCCGTTTCTCGCGGTCGGCGGTGCGCGGCCGGAGATCTGGGCGCTGGGCCTGCGCAATCCCTACCGCTTCAGCTTCGACGCGGGCAACGGCGATCTCTGGATCGGCGACGTCGGCCAGTCGCTCTGGGAAGAAGTCGACCACGTGCCCGCGGGCACGCCGGCCGGCGTGAACTTCGGCTGGAATCGCATGGAAGGCACGCACTGCTATCCCGATCCGGGCTGCGACACGAGCGGGCTCTGGCAGCCCGTCATCGAGTACGACCACAACACAGGCTGCGCCGTGATCGCGGGCCTGCGCCTGCGCAACACGGCGCTGGCCAGCCTGCGCGGCCGCTACGTCTACGCCGATTTCTGCAGCAATACGGTGTACGCGGCAGACAGCAGCGACGAGCAGAACTGGACCAGCGCGGTGCTCGGCCACGCGCCGAAACCGCCGACGGGCTTCGGCCAGAGCGCCGCCGGCGAGCTCTACATGGGCACCTACGGCGTCGGCGACGCGGTGCTCTATCGGATCGTGCTGTCCGATACGATCTTCGCCGACGACTTCGGCGATTCGTGACGGTCGTGCGGCATCGTCGTGCGGACGTGCGCCGACAGCCGCTCGCCCGAGTGTTCCTGAGCTGATCGCCCCCGACCTTCGTCGCTATCGCCGTTCGCGCGACTTCAGACACTAGGCCGCACGGTGCGGGTTGCGCACAATCGAGGCATGCGAGGCGGAGCCGACTCCATCCACAGGGAATGTGCCGCATGAGGCAGGAACGCCTGCTGCCGCTGATCGTCGCCACGGCCCTGTTCATCGAGAACATGGACTCCACCGCGATCGCGACGGCGCTGCCGGCGATCTCGACCGAATTCCACACCTCGCCGATCGCGCTGAAACTCGCGCTGACCACCTATCTCGTCGCGCTGGCCGTGTTCATTCCGGTCAGCGGCTGGATCGCCGACCGCTTCGGCGCGCGCAGCACCTTCATGCTCGCGATCGGCGTGTTCCTGCTCGGTTCGATCGGCTGCGCGGCGAGCGTGTCGCTGCCGACCCTCGTCGCCGCGCGTTTCGTCCAGGGCATGGGCGGCGCGCTGATGGTGCCGGTCGGGCGGCTAGTGCTGCTGCGCACGGTGCCCAAGAGCGAGCTCGTGGTCGCGCTGAGCTGGCTGACGATACCGGCGCTCGTCGGTCCCATGCTCGGGCCGCCGCTCGGCGGCCTGATCGTGACCTGGTTCGACTGGCGCTGGATCTTCCTGATCAACATCCCGATGGGCGTGCTCGGCATCGTGCTGGCCTGGCGTTTCGTGCCAAACCTGCGCGAACCGCCGGGACCGCTGGACGGCAAGGGTTTCGCGCTGTCGGGGCCCGGTCTCGCGCTCGCGCTGTTCGGCTTCTCGACCATCGGCCAGCACCTCGTGCCGCTGCCGATCGCGCTGGGCTGCCTCGTGGTCGGCGTCGCGCTGCTGCTGGCCTACGTCGCGCATGCGCGACGGCACGTGCAGCCGCTACTCGATCTGGGGCTGTTCCGCCTGCCGACGTTCCGCGCCGGCGTGATCGGCGGCTCGCTGTTCCGCATCGGCGTCGGCGCGACGCCGTTCCTGCTGCCGCTGATGCTGCAGCTCGGTTTCGGCTTGAACCCGCTGCAGTCGGGGCTGATCACGTTCATCTCGGCCGCCGGCGCGATGTTCATGAAGACCCTGGCCGCGACGATCCTGCGCCGCTTCGGCTTCCGCCGCGTGCTGCTGGTCAACGCGTTGATCGCCTCGGCGCTGCTCGCAGCCTGCGGCCTGTTCCGCGCCGATACGCCGCATCTCTTCGTGTCGGCCGTGCTGCTCGTGTCCGGCTGCTTCCGTTCGCTGCAGTTCACGAGCTTGAACGCGATCAGCTACGCCGAAGTGCAGCCGGCCCTGATGGGGCAGGCCAGCAGCCTGGCCGGCATGATGCAGCAGCTGTCGCTGAGCATCGGCGTCGCGGCAGGCGGCTACGCGCTGCAGACTGCGGCGCTGCTCAGCGGCCGGCACGAGACCGCGGCCGGCAACTTCACGGTGGCGTTCGCCGTCGTCGGGGCGTGCTCGGCGCTGTCGGCGCTGTGGATGTGGCGCCTGCCGGCCGACGCCGGCCAGGAAATGGCCGGCAAGGCCCGGCCCGGCGGCGAACTCGCCGAGCCCAAGGTCGCGCAGCGGCCGGCGACCTGAGCCGCCCTCACCTCTGCGACCGAGGTCATTTCGCGCGCCGCGGCGGCGCTCGCTAGACTGCGCGCCCGCCCCGCACCGCGAGACTCGCGTGGACCTCGATCAACGCCGTGGCCTGTTCTACGCCCTGTCGGCCTTCGTGCTGTGGGGCGTCGCGCCGGCCTATTTCAAGCTCGTGCAGCAGGTGCCGCCGGCGGAGATCATCGTCCACCGCATCCTCTGGTCCAGCGTGCTCATGGCGCTCGTGCTCGGCCTGAGCCGGCGTTTCGTCGGCTGGCGCCATCTGCGCGACAACCCGCGTCTCCTGGGCACCCTGGCGCTGACGTCGCTGCTGATCGGCGGCAACTGGCTGACCTTCGTCTACGCGGTCAACAGCGGCCGCATGCTCGATGCGAGCCTCGGCTACTACATCAATCCGCTGATCAATGTGCTGCTTGCGGTGGCGTTTCTCGGCGAGCGCCTGCGGCCGCTGCAGATCGCCGCGGTCGCGCTAGCGACCCTGGGCGTGGCCTACCAGGTCGTCGAGCTCGGCCGGCTGCCGTGGATCTCGCTCGTGCTCGCGCTGAGCTTCGGTTTCTACGGCCTGCTGCGCAAGCGCGTCGCGCTCGATGCGCTGAACGGCCTCGGCATCGAGACCGCGCTCGTCGCGCCGCTCGCGCTGGCCTATTTCGCCTGGCTCTGGTCGCACGGCGACGCGCAGTTCGCGCACGTGTCGATCGGCCTCGACGCGCTGCTGGTCGCGGCCGGCGTCGTCACTACCGTGCCGCTCGCGCTGTTCGCCGCTGGTGCGCAGCGGCTGCCGTATACGACGATCGGTTTCCTGCAATACCTCAGCCCGTCGATCGGCATCGTGCTCGCGGTCGCCTGCTACGGCGAGCATTTCGACGCGGCCCGCGCGGTCACGTTCGGACTGATCTGGGCCGGGCTCGCGCTGTTCAGCTGGGACGCCTGGCGCGCCTACAGCCGCGCACGCGCGGGCTGAGGCGCGGTCTTCAGGCCGATACGCGCCGGCGCACGGTGTCGAGATCGCGCACGGGCCGCACCTCGATGCTGCCGGTGCGCGTCCACGGAAATTCCGCGGCGATGCGCAGGGCCTCGTCCATGTCGGCGGCCTCGATCAGGTTGAAGCCGGCGAGCATTTCCTTGGTTTCGGCGAACGGACCGTCGACGACGCTGACCCGTTCGCCGCGCTGGCGCAGTGAGCGCGCCGTCGCCGCGGCCTCCAGCTGCTGCGAGTCGATGATCGTGCCGGTCGCGCGCAGTTCGTCGGCGTGCTGCAGGCATTCGCGCATCAGGCGGTCGAACTCCCCGGGCGGCAGCGCGTTGAGCAGGTTCTCGTCGGTGTAGATCAGCAGCATGAAACGCATGGCGCGGCGGCTCCGGACGGGCAGGACGCGCACGATAAGCCGCGGCCGCCGGTCGTGCCAGCCCGGCCGTTGCAACGTTGCGCGGTTGTGCCCGACGGCCGATGCGGATCAGCCGGATCTGCGTCAACATGGCCGACCTTTCCCGCCGCCGTCCCGAGTCCGTGAATTCCTGCCTGCGTTTCCTGGCCTGCATGTTGCTGGCCGCCGTCGCCCTCGCACCGGCGCAGGCCGAGCCTGCCGCCGTGCTCGCGACCTACGCCTATGCGCGCTACGACCGCGCCGCCGCGCTGCAGCCGCTCGCCGACCATCTGCAGCGCCGCCTCGGCCGCGCGGTCGAGGTGCGCGTGCTCGAATCGCCGCGGGCGCTCGCCGCGGCGCTGCGCGAGGGCACGGTCGACCTCGCCGTGACGAATACCTTTGTATACCTCGGCGTGCGCGACCAGTCGGCGATCCACGCGACAGCCGTGTTCGAGGTGCCGCCGGCGACGCTCGACGCGTATCGCGGTGTGCTGCTAGCGCGGCGCGACGGGCCGGCGGCCAGCGTCGAGGCGATGCAGGCCGCCGCGGCGCGGCTGCGCTATGCGCAGGTGATTCCGGGCTCGACCTCGGGCGGCCTCGTGCAGGACCTGTTCCTGGCCAGCCGCGGGCTGAAGCCGGCGCAGTTCGCCGCGGTCCGCCAGGCCGGCACGCACGAGGCGGCGCTGGCCGCGGTCGCCGACGGCAGCGCCGACGTTGCCGCGCTGGCCGACGCGCCGTGGCAGGCGCGTCGGCGCGACGGTAGGGC
>NZ_JANFVR010000480.1 GCF_024609805.1 Tahibacter caeni
AGCGCCGCCTGCAGGCGCGCGCGCTCGGTCGCCGAGAGCAGCAGCTGGCTGCGCGACATGCCGGCGCGCAGCGGCATCGGCGCCGGCAACGGGCCGAGCAGCGCGACGCCGTCGGCGCTGCCGGCCGCTTCGACGCAGGCGGCGAGAAATTCCGGCGGCGCGGCGGCGTCCTTGGCCTCGGCGCGCAGCAGCGCCAGATGCGCGTAGGGCGGCAGCTCCGCCGTGCGCCGTTCTGCCAGCAGGCTCTGCGCGAGAGCGCGATAGCCGCCGCGCAGCAGGGTTGCGAGCAGCGCGTGATCGGGATGATGGGTCTGCAGCAGCACGCTGCCGGGCTTGTTCGCGCGGCCGGCGCGGCCGGCGACCTGGACGATGAGCTGGCCGAGGCGCTCGCTCGCACGGAAGTCGATGCTGTGCAGGCCCTCGTCGACGCCGAGGATCGCGACCAAGGTCAGATTCGGCAGGTCATGGCCCTTGGCCAGCATCTGCGTGCCGATGTAGATGCCGGGCTGGTGCGGGCCGAGCCGGTCCAGCAGCGCCTCGAGCGCGCCGCGCCGGCGCGTGGTCTCGCGGTCTATGCGCACGATGGTGGTCTGCGGAAACAGTTCGGTCAGCGCTTCCTCGAGCCGCTCGGTACCCTGGCCCTGCGGCATCAGCTGCGTGCCGCCGCATTCGGGACACTGCACCGGCACGCGCCGTTCGGCCTCGCAGTGGTGGCAGACGAGGCGGCCGCGCTGGCGATGCAGGGTCATGGGCTTGGCGCAGCGCTCACAGTCCGCGTGCCAGCCGCAGTCGTGGCAGAGCAGCACCGGCGCGTAGCCGCGGCGATTGCGGAATATCAGCGCCTGCTCGCCGCGGGCCAGGGTTTCGCGCAGCGCCGTCAGCAGCTCCGGGCCGAGTCCGTGACTGAGCCGCGTGCGCCTTGCATCGACGATGCGCAGCTGCGGCGGCCGCGCGCTGCCGGCGCGCAGCGGCAGTTCCAGCCGCCCGTAGCGGCCGGCCGCGACGTTGGCGAGGCTTTCGAGCGACGGCGTGGCCGAGCCGAGCACGACCGGAATGCCGAGCGCGCGTGCGCGGACCAGCGCGAGATCGCGCGCGCAGTAGCGGAAGCCGTCCTGCTGCTTGTACGAGGCGTCGTGTTCCTCGTCGACGGCGATCAGGCCGAGCTTCGGCAGCGGTGCGAAGATCGCCGAGCGCGTGCCGAGGATCACGCTGGCCTCGCCGCGCGCGGCGGCGAGCCAGGCGCGCGAGCGCTCGGCTTCGGCCAGTCCCGAGTGCAGCGCATGCACGCGATGGCCGAAGCGGTCGCGGAAGCGGCGCAGGGTCTGCGGCGTCAGGCCGATTTCCGGCACGAGCACGAGGGCCTGGCGGCCCTGCGCGAGCACGCGTTCGATCAGGCCCAGATAGACCTCGGTCTTGCCGCTGCCGGTCACGCCTTCGAGCAGCCAGGCGTGGAAGCGGTCGAGCGCCGCACCGACGCTCGCGACGGCGGCTTCCTGCGCCGCGTTCAGCGGCGGCGCGGGCATGGGTTCGGCCACGGCCTGGCTGACCGCGATCGCGACGGTCTCGATCAGTCCGCGCTGGCGCAGGGCGCTGGCGCTGTCGCGCCAGCGCGGGATGGCCAGGTCCAGCGCGGCGTAGGTCAGCGGTCCGTCGGCCAGACGCTCGAACAGCTCGCGGATGCGCGTGCCGCGGCGCAAGGTGTCGGCCGGCGTCGCGCGGCCGTCGGCGCTGAGCGCGAGCGCGCGGTAGCCGTCGAGCGGCAGCGGCTTGGCCTGACGCAGGCCGACCGGCAGCGCCGTCTCGAGCACCGCGCCGAGCGGATGCTGGTAGTAGCGCGCGGCCCACATCAACGTCGCGAGCAGCTCGCCGCCGAGCAGCGGCTGCGCGTCGAGCACGGAACTGATCGGCTTGAGCTTGTTGCGCGGCAGCTCGCTGTCGTCGGCGACGCCGACGACTACGCCGACCTGGCGGCCCGGCCCGAACGGCACGAGCACGCGGCAGCCCGGCTGCGGCAGCGCGCCGCGCGGCGCGAGGTAGTCGAACAGCTGCGGCAGCGGCACCGGTACGGCGACGCGCAGGATCTCAGGCATGGGCGCAGAGTGTAAGGGCGCGATACGGGATCGATTGTCGATGGGCCTGTCGCAAGGATGGAGGCGGCCGCATCAGAAACCCAGGGCCTGGCCCGTGCCGGTCTCGCGGGCGCGGCGCAGCAGGTGCTGCGCCGCGGCGAGATCCTGCACGATGCTGCCGAGCGACTTGTACGCGGTGATCTGCGTGTCGTCGGTGCGGCCGGCCAGGCTGCCGGCGAGCACGTCCCCGATCTCGCCGAGCACGTGCGATTCGTCGACGAGGCCGGCCTGCTGCGCGCGCAGGAACTCGGCGCCCTGGCGCAGCACCGATTCGCGATGGTCGGCGAAGAATCGCGCGCGCGTGACCACGGCGTGGTCGACCTCGACCGGTCCGGCCCGGCCCGAACCGACGAGATTCAGATGCATGCCCGGCTCGAGGTCGCGGCCGAACAGGATGGGCTCCTGCGCCGCGGTCAGGGTGCAGACCACGTCGGCGCCGGCGACGGCCGCGCCCACCGTGTCGCAGACCTGCAGATGCTGGCCGCGCATCGCGGCCGCCGCGCGTTCGCGTGCGGCGAAGGCCTCCGCGCGCGCG
>NZ_JANFVR010000481.1 GCF_024609805.1 Tahibacter caeni
GCCGCGCGGCGCGGCGGCTGGCGTCTGCTCGGCAACGGGCGGCGCCGGCCGCAGCTCGCCGGCGTGTGCTCGCGTCGCCGTCGGCAGGGCAAGCACCGGAACCGTCGGCGTTGCTTCGGGAACCGGATCGGCACGCGCCTCCGGCGCCGGCGTTTCTTCGGCCGTGGCGGCCGCCGTGTCAGTCGGCAGCACCCAGCGATAGCCGAAGCGCGGCACGGTGCGCACGGCGTGCTGCTCGTTGCCGGTGTCGCCCACCGCCCGGCGCACGCGCAGTATGGTCTGGGCCAGCAGGGTGTCGGAGACGTCGACCTTGCCCCAGACCGCGGCGATCAGTTCGTCGCGGCCGACGGCCCGTTCGCGGTGTTCGACCAGATAGGCCAGGCAGTCGAACGCGCGCGGCGGCAGCGCGACGAGCTCGCCGCCGCGCCGCAGCTCGCGCGTGGCGGGATCGAAGCGGAAGTCGGCGAAGCGATAGACAGCGGTAGGCATCCGCGGCAGCGTAGCCTGCCCCCGGCCGGCTGCGCCATCCACGCCGGTGTCCCGGCGACGATCGCCGCCGATAATGCGCACCATGCAGCGAAACGACATGACGACACCGACCCTGGCGATCCACGGCGCGGGCGGCGGCGCCTGGGAATGGGCGATCTGGCAGCGCGTCTGGCAGGCGCAGGCGCGGTCGTTCGTCGTGCCGGAGCTCATGCCGGCCGCCGCGGGCCTCGCGCGGACCGGCCTGGACGACTATGTGGCGCAGGCCCGCGCCGCGGCGCGGGCGTTGCTGCGGCCTTGTCTGATCGGTGCGAGCCTCGGCGGGCTGATCGCGCTGGCCTTGGCGAAAGAAGTCGAGGCCTCGGCCCTCGTGCTCGTCGATGCGCTGCCGCCGCTCGGCGTCGCGCCACGACCGCCGGCGAAAGCCGTCGATGGCGACATCGTGCCCTGGGCCAGCCGGCGCCGTTTCGCGAGCACACAGCGCGCGTTGCCCGACGCCGACGCGCCGACGCAGCACTACGCATTCCGCCGCTGGCGCGACGAGTCCGCGGCAGTGTTGCGCGAAGCGGCCGACGGCCTGGCCGTGACGCCGCCGCGCTGCCCGGTGCTCGTCATCGCCGCCGAGCTCGACGAGTCCGTCCCGGGCGAGGCCAGCCGTACGCTGGCGCAGCAGCTCGGCGCGGCGTTCTGGCCGCTGCGCGCGAGTCACGTCGGACTGCTGGTCGGCCGCCGCGCCGCCGACGCCGCGGCGCATGTACTGGCCTGGACACAGGCCGTAACACTGACTGCGATCCCGTGACGAGACCGGCTTCCGGCTGAATGAACGCCATGTAACTGCCGGAATTAACTAGGAATTCATTCGCTCGCCCCTAACTTGGCGGCAACCGGGAATTCGTTGCCCGGAGTCAGGAGGCGAAATGAAGAACCTTGCATTCATCACGATGGCACTGGTTGCCGGCGCGGCGCTTTCCACTCCGGCCCTTGCCTACCGCGGCGACTACTACGACAGCCGCTACGAGGTCCGCTACGACTGGGCCACTGTCGTCGACGTGGATCCGATCGTCGAACGTTCGAGCCGGCCGGTGAACCGCGAAGTCTGCTATGACCAGCCGGTGGATCGCTACGAGCCGGGCTACACGGCGCGCCGCGACCATACGGGTTCGACCGTGCTCGGCGCCGTAATCGGCGGCGCGCTTGGCAACCAGATCGGCAAGGGCGACGGCCGCAAGGCGGCGACGATCGCCGGCGCGGTGATCGGCGGCGCGGTCGGCAACAACGCGTCGCACCGTCGCGGCGACTACTACGAGACCAGCGGCACCTACGTCCGCGGCTACGAGACCCGTTGCCGCCAGGAAACCGCCTGGCGCGGCAACGACGACATCGTCGGCTACGAGGTGACGTACCGTTATCGCGGCGACACCTACCACACCACGATGGACCATCACCCGGGCAACCGCCTGCGTGTCCGGGTCGACCGCGGCGTCACGCCGGCGGAATAACCGAGGAACGGTGGGCGCCGGCTTGAAACCGGCGCCTCATCCCCGACCTCGGAGCGCAGACACGCCGGCATCGGGACGATGCCGGATCGGGACAGACGGGCACCTCCGGGTGCCCGTCTTTTTATGGCCGATCGGCGGAAACCGACGAGGTGCCGCGCAGATGAACGGAACGGATATGCGCCGCTCGAGCCCGCTTCGGCTAACCGATTTCTAATGCGCGCGCTGGCTACACTGCGCGCCTTTCCCGTCGCCTGATCGCATGAGCGCCGAAGCGCAGCCGTCCCGGCCCGAGCGGCCGCGCCCTCCCAGCACGCCGGACCCGGCCCAGGCGGCGGCTCGGGTACTGCCGCTGCGGCGCGAGCTGCTGCACGAGCTGCGCTGGCGTCCGCCGGACGTGAACTGGCGGCGCATTGCCGTGGCGGTCGCGATCGTCGTGATCGCGCACATCGTGCTCGTGCTGCTCGTGCGCGATGCGATGAAGCCCAAGCCGTTCATCGAAGACCGCCGCGACGTGATCCAGGTCAGCCTGATCGAGCTGCCGCCACCGATCGAGCCGGCGGTCGTGCACGAATTGCCGCCGCTGCAGGTCGCCGCGCCGTCGACCGGCGCCGCGCGCAATGCGCCGGCGCCG
>NZ_JANFVR010000482.1 GCF_024609805.1 Tahibacter caeni
GCTTCGCCTCGGCGCGGCAGCTGCGCCGCGCCTGGGCGCGCAGCTACGCGGCCCCGCCGCAGCACGCGCGCCGCCGCGACGACTGAAGCCGCCGCATCGCTGCGGCGGCGGCCACGCGGGGAGGCCCGGAAAAACCCGGAAAAACTCCGTATCGGGCTTCGACTGCCGAAGCCCGCCCGCGTCGAGGGGCATCCGGACGCCCGCAGTGCAGGCGCCCGGCTGCGTCCCGGAGGCGGACAGCGGGATATTGAAACCTCGCCGTCGGCCCCTGTCCGGCTCTTTACCCGTCGCTCAGTTCGGATCGAGCCGGCAGCAATAGCCTTCGTCGCGCGCTTCGATCTCCTGCGTGTCGACCGCGGCCATCGCCTGCAGCACCTTGATCGGCGGAGTGAAGCGCTCGTAAGGCAGTTGCGCCGGCGACCAGCTGAAGTCCCACTCGCGCACGCACTGGTCCTTCTTGTTCGGATCGGTCTGCACGAGATAGAAGTCCTGGTTGTCGCCGACACCCTCCCAATCGGTGAACGTGCTGCCGGCCATCACGAAGCGGTCGCGCTTGTTGTCGATCGCCATCAACGTTTCGCGCCTCGGGCTTTGCGTGCTGTAGCGGAACTGGCCGCCGAGCGGACCGAGGTTGGCATCGTCCGCGGTCAGCGCAAAGCCGTCGCCCGCCGTAATCGCGCCGGCAATGGTGCCGGTCGCCACGACGGTCGGCGCCGACGCCGTGGTCACGATGGACTCGACGACGTCGAACGCCGTCGCGCCGTCGGTGAGATCGCGCCAGACCGACTGCACGACAGGCACGCAGGCGCCGACGTTGAAGCGTGTCAGGTAGGCCGACGGATTCGCCGCGGTGGCCGCCTGCGTCGCGCCGACGAGCACGCTCTCGCCGTTGAAATTGCCGGTGGTGAGCCGGGTGATCCCGTAGTAGTCCTCGTTCGTGCTGTCGAGCACGCCGAGCACTGCGTTGCAGACCGGCGCGCCCGTGCTGAGCACGCGGAACATCAGGCCGCGGCGATCGACATTCCACGTGGTGCCGCGCGCTGCGGAACCGGCGACGACGATGTCCGGCAGATTCGCGCTCGTCGAGCGGTTTTCGGTGACTGCGCGGAAACGCAGGCCGAGCGGCTGATTCGGCTGCGAGTACGCACGATCCCAGACGAATGCTCCGGCCGAGGTCATGCGGATGATGCGTCCGGCCACGGCGCCGGCCGGCGCCGCGAGATTCTCGTCGCCGACGACGATGAGCTGGCTCGGCGGCGGCGGTATCGGCGACAAGGTCGGCGCGGCTTCGATGATGTCGTAGCCGATGCCGCGGCTGCCCGTCGCCGTGTTGCCGAACAAGCGCGTCCAGACCGGCTTGCCGTCGCAGGTGACGCGCAGCACGTAGATGTGGGTATCGGTGCGCACGACCGAACCGGTCAGCGCGAAGCCCGTTCCGTCGCGCAGCTCGACGATCGCGTTCGCGGTCGTGCTCGTGCTGCCGTTGACGCGATAGCCGAACTGCCACAGTGCCGTGCCGTTGTCGTCGACGCGCGTGACCAGCGCCTCGGTGCCGGTGCTCGTGCGGCGCGTACCGGCGACGATGCTGCCGGTACGCGGACAGTAGTTCACCGACTTCACGTCTTCGCCGGCGTCGAGCGTGGGGCGCTCGCCGTAATAGGCTTCGAAATTCTGCGCCTGCGCGGCGGGAGCCGCGATACCGGCCAGCGTAAGGACGAGCGCGCCCGCGAGCGGCGCACGCGCCGTAGTGTATTTCTGGAATTCCATATGTTCTCCGTCAACTTCGGGTTGGCTTGCGATGCGTGTGAACGCACGACGGGCCCCTGCGTCGTGAACCGGAGCGGCACGCGTCCCCTGCGCGCGCGGACGCCTTTCCTTCGGGAACGGCCGCCGCACGACTCGGCGTCGCACGCAGCCCCTGGCGCCGCGACCGCCGATGATGCAAACGCAACGGAAGAGTCCGTCGCGGTCGCGCGGTGATTTCCCGCCATTCCCGGAAGCACATAACGCCGGCGCGCGCTGCAACCGAACGGCGCGGCGTCGTTAATATGTTAATACTTATATTTTGCAATTTCCTGCTGCAGACGCACATATGGCCTGCGCGACCCCGTAACCTACCGACACAAGAACAACAAACATATTTTTTACACATGGAGACAACAGCCGCGCCAACGTCTTGCCGCATGGCGCGCAAAAGCCGCCGGAACTGATCGGGCAACTCGCACGCACGAGCCCGCCCCCTGTAGGCAGACGCCGCCGGCTGGCCTAAGATCCGTCCGTGCGCCGCACGCACGGGCGAGCGGACCGCCGCGGCGCACGGACGGCCAGAATCAGGAAACGGCTGCGCCGGCCGGAGGCCGGCACGGACGACCCCGGAGGCTCCGTGTTCCGCATCCTCATCGCCAACAGCAAGGGCGGCAGCGGCAAGACCACGCTGACGACGACCCTGGCCGGCTACTACGCCCGCGCCGGCCGCCGCCTCTGCCTGCTCGACTGCGATCCGCAGGGCTCGTCGCTGGACTGGTGCCGGCTGCGCGCTTCCGGCCGCCCGCCGCTGCACGCGGTCGCCGGCCACGACGCGCTGCGCGGCGGCAGCGCCGGTTCGGTGCTGCGCCTGCCGCGCGACACGCAGGTGCTG
>NZ_JANFVR010000483.1 GCF_024609805.1 Tahibacter caeni
TGCGTATTTCGCCGATCGTGACCGGCCGTTTCGGTTGATCGTGACCGGGGGCTGCGGGGTGTTGCGCGTTGGTCAGATGGTAACCGAGGCGGTCACGATGCGTCGTCGTTCTTCGGCTTCTCGGGTTGTTTCTTGCGCAGCGATTCGCCCTTGAGGGCGATGCGGTGCGAGCGGTGCACGAGCCGGTCGAGGATGGCGTCGGCGACCGTGGGGTCGTTGAGCCAAGCATGCCAGTGCTCGATCGGCAGCTGACTGGTGATGATCGTGGACTTGCTGGTAGTGCGGTCGTCGATGACTTCGAGCAGGTCGTGCCGCGCGGCCTGATCGAGCGGGGTCATGCCCCAGTCGTCGAGGATCAGCACCTCGATGCGCGCCAGTTGCGCGAGCAATTTACCGAAGCTGCCGTCGGCATGCGCGATGCGCAGCGCCTCGGTCAGGCGCGGCACGCGCTGGTACAGCACGGGGAAGCCCTGGCGGCAGGCGTGTTGGCCCAGGGCGCAGGCGAGCCAGGTCTTGCCGACGCCGGTCGCGCCGGTGAGGAGCAGGCTTTGGGCCTGGCGGATCCAGTCGCCGGCCGACAGCATCGCGACGAGGCGTTTGTCGAGGCCGCGGCCCGGGCTGTAGTGCACGTCTTCGAGGCACGCGTCGCCATGCTTGAGTTTGGCGGCGCGCAGTAGTCGGTCCAGGCGCCGGCTGTCGCGCCAGTGCCGTTCGCGATCGACCAGCAGTCCCAGGCGATCTTCGAACGCCAGGTCCTGGCAGACGGGCTGGGTGCGCTGTTCCTCCAGGGCGCGCGCCATGCCGTCGAGCTTGAGCGCGCGCAACTGGTCGAGGGTGGGATGCGTCAGCATGCAATCTCCTTCAGTGGGTGGTCGGGGGGAACGAGGTAGTAGGCCGGGCCGCGCAGGTTGTCGTGGTCGGGGCTGATCCAGTCGGCTTGCGCGGGGACGGCGGGCAACGGTTGCTGGTCGAGGCCGCCTTGCAGGATCGACAGCACCGACTTGCGCGTGCGCGCGCCAATCGCCAAGGCGCGCGTGCAGGCGGCCTCCAGCCGCGCGTGGCCGTAGCGCCGCGCCAACGACAACAAGCCCAGGCAGCTGCGATAGCCCATCTCCGGATGCGGCCGGTCGGTGAGCAGGTGATCGACCAGCGCGTGCGTCGACGGCCCGATGTCGGTCGCCCATCGTCGGAAGCGGGTCGGCGTCCACTCCAGATGCGCGCGGTGCGCCGCCGGCATGTGCTCGGCCACGGTGGTGTACCGCCCCTTGGCCAGAGAGCGCGCATGACTGGCGACGCGCTGGCCGCCGTGCAGGATCTCGACGGTGTAGTCGGTGATGCGGGCTTCGACCGACTTGCGCACCAGCGGATGCGGCACGCTGTAATAGTGCCCGTCGATCTCCACGTGATAATCGATGTTGACCCGGCACGGCTTGAAGCGGGCGTGCTCGAACGGGGTTGGCGGCAGCGCCATCAGCGCCGGCCGGTCGACCGTCTCGAACCAGTCGCGGCGACAGCCGTCGAGCTTCTTGAAGCGACGGGTGTTCAGATCGACCAGCAACTGGGCGATCGCGTGGTTCAGCGCGGCGAGCGAGAAGAACACCTGATGGCGCAGGCGCGCGAGAATCCAGCGCTCGACCACCTGCACGCCGACCTCGACCTTGGCCTTGTCCTGCGGGTGCCGCGGCCGGGCCGGCAAGATCGCGGTGCCGAAGTGTTCGGCGCACCGCATCACCGCCAGGTTCGGCTCCGGGTCGTAGCGATCGGGCTGCGCGATCATCGCCCGCGGATTGTCCGGTACCACCAGGGCCGGCACGCCACCGAAGAACTGGAGCGCTTGGGTCAAACCGCGCAGCCAATCGCCCTGGGTCTCGCCCGCGGTCGCGCAGGCGTAGGTGTAGTTCGACGCGCCGAGCACGGCGACGAAGATGTGCGCGGCGCGCATTTCGCCCGTGTCCGGGTCGACGATCGGCACCCTCGGTCCGGCATAGTCGATGAACAGCTTCTCGCCGGCCCGATGCACCTGCCGCATCGAGCGCCGCAACGACGCGGCGTGATCGTGGTAACGCTGGCAGAACTGCGTGTACTGGTAGGTCGGGTGGCCGGCTTGGGCCTCCTGATATTCCTGCCACAGCAGTTGCAGGGTCACGCCCTTGCGCCGCAGTTCCCGGTGCACCCACGCCAGATCGATCGGCGCCCGCTCGCCCCGTGTCCCCGACACCGGCGGACACAGCTCCGCCTCGATGCCGCGCTCGTCCATTCCGGACAGCGCCGCCCAGTCCAGGCCCCGCAGCCGCGCCCGCACTACGTACTTGCCCACCACGCCCTTCGACAGCCCCAGGGCCCGCGCCACCTGTTCGTTCGACAGGCCGCACTCGAGCTTGAGCCGGAGACATTCCTTGATCTTGCGCATAGCTACCCGCGGTGTCGGCATCCTGGCCCCCGAAAAAGCGGGCAGGATGCCGAGGCGTTGAAGTCATGCACAACGAACCCCGCATTTCGGTAAGCCGTGACCGATGATCTCGGAACCCCGCCAAAATCGGTCACGATCAACCGAAATGAGCGGTCACGCCTTACCGAAACAACCGGTCATGCCTTACCGAAATGGTCGGTCACGATCGGCCGAAATACGCAGT
>NZ_JANFVR010000484.1 GCF_024609805.1 Tahibacter caeni
ACGCCGACGTCGTGCGCCGCGCCGACGCGGCCGGCCACGACCCAGCCGCCGTCGGCGAGCCGCGCGATGCCGCGGCCGTAGGCCGGATAGTCGGCCGCGTCGCCGCTGAAATCGACCGTGGCAACGCCGAGACTGCCGAAGCCCGGATCGGCGCTGCCGTCGCTGCGGAACTTCGCGATCGCGAAGCGCGACGCGACGGTGTTCGGGCCGACGCCGGCGACGCCGATGACCGCGACGCTGCCGTCGTCGCCGAGCGCCGCGGCGGGTTCGTAGGACTGGTAGTACGGCGCGTCGACCGACTGCGACGCGACGGCGCCGCCGGCGAAGCCCGTATCGGGATCGCCGTCGGCGGCATGGACGGAGGCGGCCGCGAACAGCGCGGCGGCGAACAGGCGGGCGGCTCTCATTCGGTCTTCCTGCAAAGGCGCAGCGAACGCGTGCTGCGCGTCCGAGGACGCAGCCGCGACGCCGTTGCTGTCAGCAGTGCCGCCGGTCCGCGTTGCCGCGGTTGCGCGTCCGTAGGCGTCAGCCCTGCAGCAGCGCCTCGAGCCGGAAGCGCGCGATGCATTCGACCTGATGCAGGGCTTCGGCGAATTCGTCCTCGCGCGCGTTGTCCACGCGCGCGGCCATGTCGGCGAGGACGCTCGCGCGCGTGTGGCCGCGCACCGCGAGGATGAACGGAAAGCCGAAGCGCCGTTCGTACTGCGCGTTCAGCGCATGCAACTGCGCGTATTCCTCGGGACTGCACTGGTCGAGTCCGGCGCCGTGCTGTTCGCGCGTGGAGTCGGCCGTCAGCTCGCCGCGCAGCGCGGCCTTGCCGGCCAGCTGCGGATGCGCGCGCAGCAGGGCCAGGCGCTGCGCCTCGTCGGCGTCGACGACGGCCTTGCACAGGGCCGCGTGCAGGTCGTCGATGCCGGCGAACGGGCGCAGCGGCCAGACCTCGTCGGCGACCCAGGGCGAGTGTTCGAAGACCGCGCCGAGCCGCGCGACGAAATCGGCGCGGTCCAGCGCATTGAGCTCGGTGATCGTCATGCGGCGCTCCGGTAGGGGTGACGCTGCAGCCAGTGGCGCGCGACGTCGATGCGCCGGCAGATCCAGACGCGGTCGTGCCGGGCCAGGTGGTCGAGGAAGCGCTGCAGCGCGACGAAGCGGCCGGGGCGGCCGAGCAGGCGGCAGTGCATGCCGACCGACAGCATGCGCGGCGTCTCCGCGCCTTCGGCATACAGCACGTCGAAGCTGTCGCGCAGGTAGTCGAAGAACTGCGTCGCGGTGTTGAAGCCCTGCGGCGTCGCGAAGCGCATGTCGTTCGCGTCGAGCGTGTACGGCACGACCAGATGCGGCCGGCGCGTGCCGTCGCTGACGGTCACCTCGGTCCAGAACGGCAGCTCGTCGCCGTAGTAGTCCGAGTCGTAGACGAAGCCGCCGTGCTCGACGACGAGGCGGCGCGTGTTCGGGCTGTCGCGGCCGGTATACCAGCCCAGCGGCGCGGCGCCGGTCAGCGCGCGCTGGATCGCGACGGCTTCGGCCAGGTGCGCGCGCTCGACGGCCTCGTCGACGTTCTGGTAGTGGATCCAGCGCAGGCCGTGGCTGGCGATCTCGTGATCGAGTTCGCCGCAGGCCTGCACGAATTCGGGATGGCGCTGCAGCGCCATCGCGACGCCGAACACGGTCAGCGGCAGGCCGCGCCGCTCGAACTCGCGCAGGATGCGCCAGACGCCGACGCGCGAGCCGTATTCGTAAATCGACTCCATGCTCAAGTGCCGCGCCGGATACGACTGGGCGCCTATGATCTCGGACAGGAACTGCTCGCTGCCGCCGTCGCCGTGCAGCACGCAGTTCTCGCCGCCTTCCTCGTAATTGAGCACGAACTGCACGGCGACGCGCGCGCCGCCGGGCCAGTCGGCCTGCGGCGGACGGCGGCCGTAGCCGATGAGGTCGCGGGGATAGGCGTCGGTGGCGGTCATGCGCGGCCTTGGGCAGGACGGGGCGGGGCAGTGTCGGCGCTGGCGAGCGCTACTGGCAAGCGCGGCGCGCGCCGATGGCGATCTTGTTACAGTCCGCGTTTTCGTCTGCGGAATCTTCGATGCTCGCATTCGCCGAAGCGGTGCGCCGGCGCTGGGCTGCGGCGGTCGCGGTGCCGTTCGCCGCGGCCGGCTGGATCGCACTGGCCGTCATGCTCGCCGCGGCCGCTGCGGCCGGACTGGACCCGCTGTTCGCCGCCGATGCCGAGCCGATACCCGCGGGCCAGCTTCATGCGCTGCTGACCAACGCCATGCCCATGGCCCTGCTGAGCCTGGCCCTGCTCGCCGTCAGCGGCCGCGTGCTCGGTTCGCTGCTGACGGCCGGCGCGGCGTATGCGGCGCTGGTCGCGGCGAGCACGATCAAGCTCGAACAGCTCGGACTGCCGCTGCTGCCGGCCGATTTCGGATTCCTGAGCTGGGGCGGCGGCGGCGCGCTGTTCCGTCATTACGTCTCGGCCGGACAGGCCGCCGCGATCGCCGGCCTGTCGGTCGCGGCGCTGTTCGCGTTCCGGCTCGAACCGCGCCGGCTGCGTCCGCGCGCGGCCGTGCGCGGGCTGCTCGCCGTCGTGGTCGCAGATCGGAAGAGCG
>NZ_JANFVR010000485.1 GCF_024609805.1 Tahibacter caeni
GACGGCGGCGCCGTGAGCGGCGCCGTCGCCGCGCCGGATCGTCAGGTCCGCGCGGGCGCGAGCGTGCGGCTCGCGCGCCGCAGCCGCAGCAGCTGCCAGAGGATGCCGATCACGAACACGGCGAACGTCGCGCCGATCAGCGCCTGCAGCTTCGGATCGTCCGGGCCGCTCGCGTACGGCGCGGCCAGCGGCAGGCGCGTCAGGGTTTCGGTGAAGCCCGGAATGAAGTGGAAGAAGAAGGCCAGCGAACAGGCGGCCGTCGCGACATAGGCCGACGCGCCGCCGAACGCGCGGCGGCGTTCGGCCAGCGCCGCGACGCCGAGCACGCCCAGGGTCACGAGCGCAAGCACGTGCGGCGGGCCGAAACCGCCGTGATGGAAGATGAACAGACCGGTCACGCAGCTCGCGACGGTCAGCCCGACGAACGCACGGCCCGCGGACGTGGCCAGCGCGATGCCGCCGTGGCGCGCGAACGCGACGGCGGCCGCCGCCATCGCGAGCAGACTGATCACCGTATGTATCCAGCCGAACGCAGTGATGCCAAGCATGGATGGTCTCCTCGCAGGACGGCGCGATGCCGCGGTCAGGACTTCAGGAATTCCAGCAGGTCGGCGTTGAGCTTGTCCTTGTGCGTGTCGGCCAGGCCGTGCGGCGCGCCGGGATAGACGAGGAGCTTCGCGTTCTTCACGAGCTTGGCCGAGGCCCGGCCGGCCGCGTCGATCGGCACGATCTGGTCGTCGTCGCCGTGCACGATCAGGGTCGGCACGTCGAACTTCTTCAGGTCTTCGGTGAAATCGGTGGCCGAGAACGCGGCGAT
Organism: Tahibacter caeni; assembly: GCF_024609805.1. Classification (GTDB taxonomy): domain Bacteria; phylum Pseudomonadota; class Gammaproteobacteria; order Xanthomonadales; family Rhodanobacteraceae; genus Tahibacter; species Tahibacter caeni. The sequence continues at coordinate 818 of NZ_JANFVR010000485.1, forward strand.
GCTGTCGTAGGCGTTCTTGTGCCCGGCCATCATGCCTTGCATCCAGAACGTGTCGATGATGCCTTCCGACGGTTTCGCGTTCGGCCGGTTGTAGCCGTAGAACGGACCGCTCGCGATGTCGCGGTACAACTGCGCGCGATTCGCCACGGAGCCGGCGCGCAGGCCGTCGAACACGCTGATCGGCAGTCCGCCCGGATTCTTGTCGGTCTTGAGCATCAGCGGCGGCACGGCCGAGATCAGGCCGGCCTTCTTGACGCGCTTGGTGCCGTGACGGCCGATGTAGCGCGCGACTTCGCCGCCGCCGGTGGAGAAGCCGAACAGGGTCGCGCCCTTGACGTCGAGCTGGTCGAGCAATGCGGCGAGATCGTCGGCGTAGTGGTCCATGTCGTTGCCGTCCCAGGGCTGGCTGGAACGGCCGTGGCCGCGGCGGTCGTGCGCGATGCAGCGATAGCCCGCGTTGGCGAGGAAGAACATCTGCGCTTCCCAGCTGTCGGCGTTCAGCGGCCAGCCGTGGCTGAAGACGACGGGCTGGCCGTTGGCCGGGCCCCAGTCCTTGTAATAGATCTGCACGCCGTCTTTGGTCGTGATCGTGCCCATGGTGCGTTCTCCGGTGTTGGCGGTTCGGGATGCTCGCGTCGCGGCGCCGCCGAGCAGCGGCGCGGCCGCCAGGACTGCGCCGGCGGCAGTGCCGGCGATCAGCAGCCGGCGGCGTGCTTCGTCGATGGTGTCGGGCTCGTTGCGCGTCATGGCGGCCTCGCGTCCACAAGGGGAAAAGTGTGCGCCGCCGCCGCACTCGTGCGGCGGCGGCGACGATGCGCACAGCCTCGCATGCGGCCGCCGCGGCGCCTTGCAGGTTCGTGCTGTTACGGCCCTGCGGGACCGCGGCGGCGGCTTCGAACTATCGGCGCACGGACGTCACGGCGCCGTATCGACGAGCACGACTTCGGCGTCCTCGAGCGCGACCACGCGCAGCGCGGCCTCGTTGCGGATCGCCAGGCCGTCGCGTGTGTCGACGCGCTGGCCGTTGACCTCGACCGCGCCCTTGGCCGGCACGAGATAGCCGTAGCGGTTCGCCTCGAACGTGTAGTCGGCGCTCTGGCCGGCGGCCAGGGTCAGGCCGAGCACGCGCGCGTCGGCGCGGATCGGCAAGGCGTCGTCGTCGCCGGCCTTGCCGCTGGCCAGGGTCACGAAGCGGCCGGCGCGTTCGCCCTTCGGAAAGGGCTTGGCGCCCCAGGTCGGCTTGCCGCCGCGGCTGTCGGGGATGATCCAGATCTGGAAGATCCGCGTCGTCCCCGGCTCGCGGTTGTATTCGGCGTGCTGGATGCCGCTGCCCGCGCTCATGACCTGCACGTCGCCGGCTTCGGTGCGGCCGTGGTTGCCGAGGTTGTCCTGGTGCGTGATCGCGCCGTCGCGGACGTAGGTGATGATTTCCATGTCCGCGTGCGGATGCGGCGGAAAGCCCGTGTTGGACGCGATGGTGTCGTCGTTCCAGACGCGCAGCGCGCCCCAGCCCATGCGCTGCGCGTCGTGATAGCTCGCGAACGAGAAATGATGCCTGGCGTCGAGCCAGCCGTGGTTGGCTCCGCCGAGACTGCTGAAAGGACGGCGTTCGATCATGTCGGTGCTCCGGTGTGGACGATGGCCGCTACCTTAGTCCCGCCGCAGACGATTAAAAACAGCAACAATCGAAACTGATCGTTTCCAGATCGGCGACACGCGACGGGCGATGCGGATACCGGTCTCGCGGCGAGGCGGCGCGGGGCCCCGCGCCGCCACCGTCTTCCGG
>NZ_JANFVR010000486.1 GCF_024609805.1 Tahibacter caeni
GCCGCGCTGCCGGCACCGGTCGTTGCGGCCGGCGCCGGCGTTCTTCCCGCATTTTTCACGACATCCTGATCCGGAGCGCCGTACGCGGCGCTCCGGCTTCGGCCCGCCGCGCGGCCCTCGCCGCGGCGGCGGCCCTGACGCGTTCCACGAGGTCCGCAGCGCAATGAAGCTCACCCGTTTCCTGTTCAAACCCCGCTGGCAGAGCAAGGACGTCGCGACGCGTCGCGGCGCCGTCTCCGAACTCAACGACGCCGAACTCGTCGCCGCGCTGCCGTCGATCGCGCGCAACGACGCCGATGCGAGCGTGCGCCTCGCGGCGCTGCGCAGGCTCAACCAGTACGAAGCCTGGCGCGAACGCTCGACCGCCGACGCCGACACCCAGCTGCGCGAAGTGGCGCGCACGGCCTACATCGCGATGCTGACCGGCAACAGCGCCGGGCTGCCGCCGCTGGAGCGGCGCATCGCCGAGCTCGACACCTTGTCCGGCGAGGAAATCGAACGCATCGCCATGCAGGGCATGGATCCGGCGCTGCGCGCGGCCGCGCTCGAACGAGCGACGCGGCCGAGCCTGCTGACCGAAGTCGCCGTCAACGACGCCGATCCCAAGCTGCGCCTCGTCGCCCTGTCGCGGATCACCGACGCGGATGCGCTTGCGCGCGTAGCCGAACGCACGCGCAAGACCGACAAGGTCGTCAGCCGTCTCGCGCGCGACCGCGCCGAGGCCGCGCGCATCGCCGCCGGCGACGCGGAGACGATCCTCGCGCGCGCGCGCCAGCTCTGCGAACGCATCGACGCGCTGCTGCAGCGGCCGCGCAGCGAGCGCGCCGAGGAACTCGCCGCGCTCGACCAGGCCTGGTCCGCGCTCGGCGACAAGGCGCCGCGCCAGTTCGCCGAGCGCTTCGAATCCACGCGCACGTTCCTGCGCAACGACACCGAGGAAGCCGCGGCCGAACGCACGCGTCTGCGCGAGCTGCGCGCGCGCATCGAGCTCGCGCTGTCGGCCGGCGACGCCGAGCCGGCCGCGCTCGAAACGCTCGCGCGCGAAGCCGGACGCAGCGTCGCCGACAGCCGCCACGAACTGCCCGAACGCGAGCGCGTCGAAGCGCTGCTGGTGCAGCTCGCGCAGCGCATCGCCCAGCGCGCCGTGCAGGCGCGCGAGGCCGCCGAGAACGCGGCGGCCCAGGCCGAGGAAGCCGACACCCGGCGCGAGGCGGCGCTGGAAGCGATCGCCGCGCAGGCGCGTTTCGACGCGGCGATCGAACGCGCCCAGGCCGACAAGGAAAAGCAGCGCGAACAGCACCAGGCGTTGCGCCGCGATCTCGACAATCTCGTGATCGAGCTGGAGACCCAGCTCGAAGCCGGCGACCTGAGTCACGCGCTCGCCACGCACGCGCGCGTGACGAACCTGCTCGAAGGCCTGCCGACGCTCGCGCGCCACGACAAGCGCCTGCTCAACGCCGAGGCTCGCCTCGGCGAACTCAAGCGCTGGCAGCGCTGGTCCGGCAACGAGCGACGCAAGCAGCTCTGCGACGAGATCGAAGCCCTGCCCGCCCTGGGCCTGCACCCCGACGCCGTCGCGACGCGTGTGCGCGAGGCGCGCGCCGAATGGCAGCAGCTCGATGCGCTCGAAGGCGACAAGGAGCCGCGCGGCAGCCTGGGACTGAGCCGGCGCTTCCAGGCGCTGTGCGCCCAGGCGCTGAAGCCGGCGCAGGGCTACTTCGCCAAGCGCGACGAGCTGCGCAAGAGCAACCAGGAATCGATCGAGGCCCTGCTGACGGCCGAGGAAACGCAAGCGGTCGACACGGCCGAGCTGTCCGCGCTGACCGCGCAGCGCCGCCGCGTCGCCGACGCGCTGCGCGCACTCGACGGCATCGATCCGCGCGCGCGCAAGGCCTATGCGCAGCGCCTGAAGGATCTGCTGCAACGCATCGACCAGCGCCTGGACCAGCAGGCCGCCGACGTCGCAGCCGCCAAGCAGCGCCTGATCGCCGAGGCGGAACGCCTCGCGGCAGCCGCCGACGCCGCGGCTGCGGCGCGCGAAGTGCGCGATCTGCAGGCACGCTGGAAAGCGGCCGGCAACGGCCGGCGCCGCACCGACGAAGCGCAGTGGAAGGCGTTCCGCGGCCATTGCGACGCGATCTTCGCGCGGCTCGACTCGGCGCGCCGCGAGCGCGACGAAGCCGACGCCGCGGCCCGCGCCCAGGCCGAGGCGCTGCTCGCCGAGCTCGTCGAACTCGGCGCCGCGGCGCCGGACGAACAGCCGGCCCGGCGCCGCGAGCTCGAACAGCGCTGGAGCACGGCCGACGTGCGCGACCGCGAACTACAGCGCCGCTGGCAGCAGCAGCTCGGCGCGCTCGACGCGCAGCAGGAACAGGTCCGCCGCCGGCGCCGCAACGCGATGCTCGACGACGCGCTCGCCGGCCTCGCCGTCTGCGAAGCGATCGAGCTCGGCCAGCGCGATCCCGCCGCAGCCGACTGGCCGGCGCCGCCAGCCGACGCCGGCGCGCTCGGCAAGGCACTGCAGCAGCGCCACGTGGCAGCGATCGCGGCGGCCGGCGCCACGTCTTCCGCCGCAGCGGCGAATGCCGGC
>NZ_JANFVR010000487.1 GCF_024609805.1 Tahibacter caeni
ATCACGGCCGCACGCCGCCCTGCGCCGATGCGCTGGTCGCCGCCGGCGTCGCGCGCGTGATCGCGGCCGTCGAAGATCCGTTCCCGCAGGTCGCCGGCGCCGGGCTCGCGAAGCTGCGCGCGGCCGGCATCGCCGCCGACGCGGGCCTGCTGGCCGACGATGCGCGCGAACTCAATCGCGGTTTCTTCAGCCGCATCGAACGCGGCCGACCGTGGGTACGTATCAAGCTCGCGCAGAGCCTCGACGGCCGCACGGCGCTGCACAACGGCGTGTCGCAGTGGATCAGCGGCGCGGCCGCGCGCGCCGACGTGCAGCGCTGGCGCGCGCGCAGCGCGGCGATACTGACCGGCGCCGGCACCGCACGCGCCGACGATCCGCGCCTGACCGCGCGCCTGGATTCCGACGTCCCGGTCGTCGCGCCGCTGCGCGTCGTGCTCGACGCGCGGCTGGATGCGCTGGTGCCGGGCTGCCATCTGCTCGACGGCTCCGCGCCGACCCTGGTCGTGCACGGCGAGAATGTATCCGCGCCGGCCGCGCGAGCCGGCGTGGAGCATCTCGCGCTGCCGCTGCGCGACGGACGCCTGGACCTGGCGGCGCTGCTGGCCGCGCTCGCGGGTCGCGGCGTCGACGAGCTGCAGGTCGAGGCCGGTCCCGTGCTCGGCGGCGCGCTGTTCGCGGCCGGCCTCGTCGACGAACTGCTGCTCTACGTCGCGCCGCTGCTGCTGGGTTCTTCGGGGCTGCCGCTACTGAGCCTGCCGACCTTGTCGGACATGGCCGGACGCTGGCCGCTGCGCGTCGTCGACCGGCGCCTGGTCGGCGACGACGAACGTCTGCTGCTGCGGCCGCTGTGACCGGCCGCGCGGCGTCGGCCTCGCGCCGGACGGTCTTGCTGACATCTGTATCATTGGAAAGAGATAACTGTACATGTTTACCGGAATAATCCAGGCCGTGGGCCGCGTCGCCGCGCTCGAACCCGTCGGCGGCGACCTGCGCCTGAGCATCGACGTCGGCGAGCTCGATCTCGGCGACGTCCGGCCCGGCGACAGCATCGCCGTCAACGGCGTCTGCCTGACCGCGATCGCGCTCGACGCGGGCCGCTTCAGCGCCGACGTCTCGGTCGAGACGCTCGACTGCACGACGCTCGGTTCGCTCGCGCCCGGCGCGCGCGTGAACCTCGAGAAGGCGCTGCGCCTGGCCGACCGGCTCGGCGGCCATCTCGTGTCCGGCCACGTCGACGGCGTCGGCGAAGTCGTCTCGATCGCGCCCGACGCGCGTTCGCTGCGCTGGGTGTTCGCCGTACCGGCGAATCTCGCGCGCTACGTCGCCGCGAAGGGCTCGGTCGCCGTCGACGGCGTGAGCCTGACCGTCAATGAGGTCGACGGCCGCCGCTTCGGCGTCAACCTGATACCGCATACGATGCAGCACACGCGCTTCGTCGACTGCACGAGCGGCACGCGCGTGAACATCGAGGTCGACCTCATGGCGCGCTACGCCGAGCGTCTGTCCGCACCGCACGAGGACTGAGGCGCCGCGCGCCCGCGTTCTTCCTTTTTTTTCCGCAACACCGATCCCGCGCAACCGCCATGGCTTTCGACCGCATTCCCGACATCATCGACGACATCCGCGCCGGCCGCATGGTCGTCATCCTCGACGACGAAGACCGCGAGAACGAGGGCGACGTCATCATGGCCGCCGAAAAGGTGCGCCCCGAGGACATCAACTTCATGGTGCGCGAGGCGCGCGGCCTGGTCTGCCTGTCGCTGACTCAGGCGCGCTGCCGCCAGCTCGGCCTCAAGCCCATGGTCATGGACAACACCTCGCCGTACCACACCAACTTCACGGTCTCGATCGAGGCGGCCGAAGGCGTGACCACCGGCATCTCGGCCTACGACCGCGCGCATACGGTGCGCACGGCCGTGCGCGCCGATGCGCGCGCGCAGGACCTGTCCCAGCCCGGGCACATCTTTCCGCTGACCGCCCAGCCCGGCGGCGTGCTGACGCGCGCCGGCCATACCGAGGCGGCCAGCGATCTCGCCGCGCTGGCCGGGCTGGAGCCGGCCGGCGTGCTCGTCGAAGTGCTGCACGACGACGGCAGCATGGCGCGCCGGCCGGAACTCGAGGCGTTCGCGAAGAAGCACGGCCTGCGCATCGGCACGATCGCCGACCTGATCCGCTATCGCCTCGAGACCGAGAAGACCATCGAGCGCGTTCACGACGAAGCCGTCGACACCGAATTCGGCGCGTTCCGCCTCGTCGCCTATCGCGACGTGGTCAACAAGTCGCTGAACTTCGCGCTCGTGCGCGGCGCCGTCGACGACGGCGAGCCCGTGCTGACGCGCGTGCACGTGCGCAACACCCTGTCCGACGTGCTGCATCTGGTCCGCGCCGATCTCGGACTGACCGTGACCGCGGCGCTGCGCCGCGTCGCGGCCGAAGGCCGCGGCGTCGTGCTCGTGCTGTCGGAGCCCGGCGAGGACGAGGCGCTGCTCGACCGGCTCGGCCGCCGCTCCCGCGCCGCCGGCAAGGCCGAGGCGGTGCAGGAATGGCGCCGCCACGGCCTC
>NZ_JANFVR010000488.1 GCF_024609805.1 Tahibacter caeni
TCGCCGCCGGCGCCGCGCTGGTCGTCGCGCTCGGCATCGGCTCGCGCGCCTCGGGGCACGCCCGGCTCAAGGAATGGACCCAGGCCCAGGCCGCGCCGAGCGTGCGCGTGGTCACGCCGGGCACGGCCGGCGACGCGTCCGTGCTCGCGCTGCCGGGCCGCATCGAGGCCTATTCCCGAGCGCCCATCCATGCGCGCGTGTCGGGCTATCTGAAGAGCTGGAAGGTCGACATCGGCGCGCGCGTGAAGGCCGGCCAGCTGCTCGCCGAGATCGAGGCGCCCGACGTGCAGCAGCAGCTGCTGCAGGCCAAGGCTGACCTGGCCAGCGCCGAAGCCAATGCGGCGCTGGCCGAGACCACGGCCCGGCGCTGGCAGTCCATGCTCGGCTCCGATTCGGTGTCGCAGCAGGAAGTCGACGAGAAGAACGGCGACCTCAAGGCCAAGCGCGCGCTCGCGAACGCCGCGCGCGCGAACGTCGAGCGCCTGCAGGCGACCGAGAATTTCACGCGCATCGTCGCGCCGTTCGACGGCGTGATCACCGCGCGCGAGACCGACGTCGGCGCGCTGATCAACGGCAGCGGCACGGGCGCGGAACTGTTCGTGGTCTCCGACATCTCGCGGCTGCGCATCTACGTCAACGTGCCGCAGAGCTACGCGACGAGCATCGCCGCGGGCAGCGAAGCGCGCGTCGACGTGCCCGAGCGGCCGGGCAAGCACTACGCGGCCAAGGTCGAGGCGTTCTCGCAGGCCGTCAACGCGGCGACCGGCACGACCCTGATCCAGCTCAGCGTCGACAACGGCGCCGGCGAGCTGCTGCCCGGCGGATATGCCAACGTGAGCTTCGCGCTGCCGCAGAACAGCGCGGCGCTGCGCATTCCGTCGAGCGCGCTGATCTTCGACCAGGCCGGCCTGCGCGTGGCCACGGTGAACGGCGACAAGGTCGCGTTCAAGCCGGTCACGATCGGGCGCGATCTCGGCAAGAACGTGGAGATCGCGACGGGCCTCGCCGCCGCGGACCGCGTCATCGAGACGCCGCCCGACGGCGTGGCCGAAGGCGACACCGTGCACATCGTCGACGACGCGGCGGCGCCCGCGGCCGCAGGAAAGGCCGGCAATGGCAAGAACTGATCGACGCCCCCTGCGCACCGTCGCCGCCGCGCTGCTCGCCGCGGCGCTGGCCGGCTGCTCGCTCGCGCCGCCGCTGCAATTGCCCGAGATCGCGACCGGCGACCGCTACAAGGAACAGGCGCCGTGGACCGCTGCGGCGCCGGCCGACACGCTGCCGCGCGCGGCCTGGTGGACCGTGTACGCCGACGCCGAGCTCGACCGCCTGCAGCAGCGTCTGCTCGCCAGCAGCCCGGACCTCGCCGCGGCGCTCGCGCGCTACGAGCAGGCGCGCGCCTACGGCGAGCAGCTGCGCTCGGGCCTGTTTCCGTCGATCGGCCTGTCCGCCGACGCGACGCGCGCGCGCCAGTCCGAGACGCGGCCGCCGAGCGGCAGCGCGCTGCCGCGCTATTACGAGTCCTACGACGCCGGCCTCGCGGTCGGCTATGAGCTCGACCTCTGGGGCCGCGTGCGCAACCGCGTGGCCGCCGGCGAGCACGCGCGCGCCGCGGCTGCGGCCGATCTCGAATCGGCGCGCCTGAGCCTGCAGGCCGAGCTCGCCGACGACTACATCGTGCTGCGCGGGCTCGACCAGCAGGCGGCCCTGCTCGCCGGCACGGTCGCCGCCTACGACAAGGCCGTCGCGCTGACGCAGAAGCGCCGCGACGCCGGCATCGCCTCGGGCCTCGACGTCGCGCGCGCGCAGACCCAGCTCGACACGGCGCGCTCCCAGGCCGCGCAGAACAAGGCCCAGCGCGCGCTCGCCGAGCATGCGATCGCCGCGCTGATCGGCGAGGCGCCGGCGACGTTCACGATCGCCGCGTCCGACGCGCCGATCGCGCTGCCGAACGTGCCGCTGGACCTGCCCTCGACTCTGCTGCAGCGCCGGCCCGACATCGCCGCGGCGCAGCGCCGCATCGCCGCGGCCAACGCGGAAGTCGGCATCGCGCGTGCGGCCTGGTTTCCCTCGATCAGCCTCGGCGCGAATTTCGGCTACCAGAGCAACCAGGCCGGCGGCTGGCTCAGCGCGCCGAACGCGGCCTGGGCCGTCGGCCCCAGCCTGCTGCTGGATCTGTTCGACGCCGGCAAGCGCCGCGCGCAGACCGCCCAGGCCGAGGCCGCGCTCGACGAAGCCGGCGCGCGCTACCGCGGCGTCGTGCTCGGCGCGTTCCAGCAGGTCGAGGACAACCTCGCCCTGCTGCAGCACTACAGGACCGCCGCCGACGCCGAGGAGTCGGCCGTGGCCTCGGCGCGGCGCTCGCTCGATTTCGCGATGACGCGCTACCGCGAAGGCGCGGTCAGCTATCTCGAAGTCGTGCAGTCGCAGACCGTCGCGCTGACCACGCAGCGCGCGGCGCTCGATCTCGACACGCGCCAGCTGCGCGCGAGCGTCGCACTGATCCGCGCGCTCGGCGGCGGCTGGCGCGGGGACGATGCCGCGGCCGTCGCCGCGGTGCCGGCCGCGAACCGGACCGCCGCGC
>NZ_JANFVR010000489.1 GCF_024609805.1 Tahibacter caeni
TGAAGGTCGATCTCGTGGCGCCGGACGGCACCTTGTACAACATCCACAACCGCACCGGCGGGGGCACCGACAACATCAACAAGACGGTGACCCTGAACCTGTCGAGCGAGCCGCTCAACGGTACGTGGATCCTGCGCGTCAACGACAACGCCGCCGGCGACACCGGCCGGATCGACAGCTGGTCGATCACGTTCTGAACCGCCGGCTCGGCGACGCTGGATCGGCATCACGGGTTCGAGTCGTCGACTCGGAGCCACCGGCTCGTCGAGCCAAACCCACGGCCCCGCCGCTGACGCGGCGGGGCTTTTCTCCCTCTCCCTCACGCGTCGCTCGAGGGAGAGGAAGTTGTCCGGCTGGGAACATCGCTCTTCGTCACCGACTCTCCGCGACGTTGCGCATCGCCGCGTTCGGCGCAACCTGTGGCGCCGAAGGACGGCTCGTATACCTGTCGCTTTCACGAAGGATCCAAAAAATGCGATGGACGACCGCCACGACCGCGGCGCGAACTGCTATCTAGGAACGCTGCCGCCGGCATGCGGCACGGTTGCGACGGGGCAGCCAGCATGCCGGCGGCAGACATCGCGGGTCCGCAACGGGCCCGTCTCGCGCGGTGGATCGGGCTTCCATGACCCAGCCCGGTTCGCCGAACCTCACGCCGGCTATCGGGGAGGATGGCCGGCCTGACCCTGGAGAACCGCATGCTGTCCAAGCTGATGGTAGTGCCGCTGGCGATCGCCGGCGTCGTGTCCTCGCCGGCCAAGGCGCAGGACGTCTGGTTCGTCACCGCGACCTACGAGAAGCCCGAGCAACTGCAGGCGCTGGCGTCGCAATTCCAGCATCTCGTCGTCGACCGCAAGAACAAATCCGTCCGCGTCGAGGCCGACAGCGAAACGATCGCGAGCCTGCGTGCCGCCGGCTTCGCCGTGACGATCGACAAGGAAGCCTCGGACCGTTTGCAGGCCTGGCAGAAGTCCCTCGTCGACGGCGGCAGCATCAAGAGCATTCCGGGCTATGCCTGCTATCGCACGGTCGAGGAAACGCAGACCACGATGGCGCAGCTCGCCGCGCAGAAGCCCAACCTCGCCGACGTCATCGATATCGGCCCGAGCTGGGAGAAGACGCACAATTCCGCCAACGGCTATACCGTCAAGGTGCTGCGGCTCGGCAACAAGGCGACCGACGCGGCGCTGCCGGACAAGCCGAACATGGTCGTGCTCAGCGGACTGCACGCGCGCGAATACACGCCGGCCGAAGTCATGACGCGGTTCGGCGAATGGCTGGTCAACGGCTACGGCAGCGACGCCGAAGCGACCTGGCTCATGGACAACTTCAAATTCCATCTCGTGCTGCAGGCCAATCCCGACGGCCGCAAGAAAGCCGAGAGCGGCCTGTCCTGGCGCAAGAACACCGACAACAGCAACGGCAGCTGCAGCAGCACGAGCTACGGCATCGACCTGAACCGCAATTTTCCGTTCCACTGGAACAGCGCGGCCGGCGGATCGAGCAGCGATCCGTGCAACGAAACCTATCATGGCCCCGCGCGCGCGTCGGAGCCTGAAACGCAGAACATCGTCGCGTATGTCGCCGGCGTGCTCGGCAGCAACGGCAGCTACAGCGGCGGCGTGTTTCCGGACCGCCGCGCCGATGCCGTCAGCAGCGCCGCGCCGGACGACTACAAGGGCGTTTTCCTCGACATCCACAGCTATTCGCAGCTCGTGCTCTGGCCCTGGGGCGATACGTCGGCGGCGGCGCCGAATGGTCCCGCGCTGCGCACGTTCGGCCGGCGCCTGGCCTGGTTCAACGGCTACTATCCGCAGCAGTCCGACGAGCTGTATGCGACCGACGGCGCGACCGACGACAACATGTACGGCTCGCTCGGCGTGCCGGCGTTCACGATCGAGCTCGGCGTCGCGTTCTTCGAGAGCTGCACGACGTTCCAGAACACGACGTTGCCGCAGAACCTCGCCGCGCTGCGCTATGCCGCGCGCAACCTACAGGCGCCGTACCAGTTGCCGGCCGGTCCCGACACGACGGCGATCAGCGTCAGTCCGTCCAGCGTCGCCGCCGGCACGACGGTGACCGTGACCGCGACCGTCGACGACAGCCGCTTCAATCAGCGCAACGGTAGCGAAAGCGTGCAGGCCATCGCTTCAGCTGCGGCCTACGTCGATGCGGCGCCGTGGCAGGCCGGCGCCGTGCCGATCGCGATGAGCGCGGGCGACGGCAGCTTCGACACGAGCACGGAAACCGTGCGTGCGACGATATCGACGACCGGCCTCGCGCCCGGCGTGCATCGCGTCGTCGTGCAAGGCGTCGACGCAGCCGGCAAGCCCGGCACGCCGAACGTGGTGCAGTTCACCGTGACCGGTGGCGGCGGCAACGTCGCGCCGGTCGCCAACTTCACGAGCATGACGAACGGCCTGACGGCGACGTTCACCGACACCTCGACCGACAGCGACGGCACGATCGCCTCGCGCAGCTGGAACTTCGGCGACGGCACGACCTCGACCGCGGCCAATCCGAGCAAGACCTATTCG
>NZ_JANFVR010000049.1 GCF_024609805.1 Tahibacter caeni
ATGATCTCGGAACCCCGCCAAAATCGGTCACGATCAACCGAAATGAGCGGTCACGCCTTACCGAAACAACCGGTCATGCCTTACCGAAATGGTCGGTCACGATCGGCCGAAATACGCAGTATTCGCGCGATGCGCAGCCGCAATGGCGCGGACAAGGCAGGCGCATGGCTGGGGCGCCGGAGCCGAATCATATCGCCCCGATGGCGACGGGCGACTGGCGAGCGAGGGAGCCGCACGCCCCGACTAGAATAGCCGCCCCGCAAACGGCGCGGCTATCGTTGCGGCCTGCCTCACATTGCAGGGGCGCCATGGATGTGCGGTCCCCAAACGAAACGGCCCGCGATAGTGGGCCGTTTTGTTGCTGGCGCGTCTCCCGGCTCAGCGAGCGACGTGCTTCGCCTTCGCCCCGCGCAGGTCGGTGCCGCGGCCGAAGGAGGCGCCGCGCCAGACCGAGAACGCGGCGTCGAGGTCGGCGCTCGACACGTCGCTCTGGGCCACGGGCCGTGCAGGCGGGACCTGGATCGCGGGTGCGCCCTTCGCCTTCAGGGCGTCGTTGACCGGCGGCAGGTCCTTCGCGACGAAGGCGTCGAAGCGCGCGGCGACTTCGTTTGGATATTCCGGTTCATGAGAAGCCACCATTCCGGAGCATGAGAAGCCACCGTTCCGGGCCATGTGAAGCCAGGATTCTGGAGCATGTGAAGCCAGCCGCTGGGGCCCGGTTCCGGTCCATGGGAGGCCAGTGCGGATGCTCGCTCGCTTGACCTCGTCATCCTCGACGAACTGGGCTACCTGCCATTCTCCCAGGCCGGTGGTGCGCTGCTGTTCCATCTGCTCAGCAAACTCTACGAGCGCACCAGCGTCGTGATCACCACCAACCTGGATTTCGCCGAATGGGCCAGCGTGTTCGGCGACGCGAAGATGACCACCGCCTTGCTCGACCGGCTCACCCATCACTGCCACATCGTCGCCACCGGCAACGACTCGCATCGCTACCGCCACAGCAGCGAAGCCGCCGGTCAACGGATCAGGGCGCGCGAAGCGACACGCAAGCGCTCCAAGCCAACCACCGCCGACCTGACGTAGAGTCATCCCCAGACGGCCACCTCCCGTGGCCGTCTTCCCCCGGGTCAGTTTTCAATCGGCGCGGCGAGTCAGTTTTCAATCGGCGCCGACACTCTGCGGCCAAGCCGCTGCAGCGTCGTCATCATCTTCGCGGTGCGGATTCACATCCGTGTCTCAATGGCCTCTGCGGCCAAGCCGCTGCGGCTCCTCTACCGTGTTCCGAGTAAGGAAATCCTGCAAAGTCTCAATGGCCTCTGCGGCCAAGCCGCTGCAGCCAGTGGATGTTCATCGCGGGGGTGTGGGCGGCGATGTTGTCTCAATGGCCTCTGCGGCCAAGCCGCTGCAGCGCAGTCAGATTCCGGCGATGTTGCCTGCCGGCATCGTGTCTCAATGGCCTCTGCGGCCAAGCCGCTGCAGCCGGCATCTGAATTCAGATGCCTCCGTGCAGTCTTGTCTCAATGGCCTCTGCGGCCAAGCCGCTGCAGCATACTATTTTTGTACAAATTGCAAGTTATCGGTCTCAATGGCCTCTGCGGCCAAGCCGCTGCAGCATAAAGGCGATTTGGTGCCTGATATCCGTGCCAAGTCTCAATGGCCTCTGCGGCCAAGCCGCTGCAGCGGCGGCGCTGGCGGAAAGACAGCGCGAGGCGCGCAGTCTCAATGGCCTCTGCGGCCAAGCCGCTGCAGCGCAACAAAAAAACGCCGTGACACGAAGTACATGTGTCTCAATGGCCTCTGCGGCCAAGCCGCTGCAGCGCCGTCGCCCTCCAGGTGACCCAGCGTGCAGAAGTCTCAATGGCCTCTGCGGCCAAACCGCTTCAGCGCCACCAAGCACCTGGCCAAGGCCGGCATCAAAGTCTCAATGGCCTCTGCGGCCAAGCCGCTGCAGCCGGTTACCGTCTGCGCATCGGGCAGGCGTATGTTCCGGTCTCAATGGCCTCTGCGGCCAAGCCGCTGCAGCCTTCATGCTCGTCATGTACATCGGCAGCTACTTCACCAGTCTCAATGGCCTCTGCGGCCAAGCCGCTGCAGCTCGTCATCGACGGTGTTGACGTCACCTGGTACATGTCTCAATGGCCTCTGCGGCCAAGCCGCTGCAGCTTCTCAATGATGGCCGAAATGTTTCGGTCCTCTGTCTCAATGGCCTCTGCGGCCAAGCTGCTGCAGCCGATTTCCGCCTTCCTCGCGGCGCCGCCTATAGTCTCAATGGCCTCTGCGGCCAAGCCGCTGCAGCCGGCAGAGTACGTTGCGGCGCACGGCCGCCGGCCATTGGTCTCAATGGCCTCTGCGGCCAAGCCGCTGCAGCCGGCAGAGTACGTTGCGGCGCACGGCCGCCGGCCATTGGTCTCAATGGCCTCTGCGGCCAAGCCGCTGCAGCACGGTGACCGACCTCAGTTTCGCGCCGGATCAGATCAACGTCTCAATGGCCTCTGCGGCCAAGCCGCTGCAGCTCGAGGCCGAGATTTTTCAACAGCAGTCCGGCTCAGGTCTCAATGGCCTCTGCGGCCAAGCCGCTGCAGCCTGTGGTATTTCATCACGGGCAAAAAGCCCGAACAGAAGTCTCAATGGCCTCTGCGGCCAAGCCGCTGCAGCACCATGAAGTACCCGCTTTGCTGGAAGATCTTCGGTCTCAATGGCCTCTGCGGCCAAGCCGCTGCAGCCGTCAACAAGACCGTTTCGAGCTTCGATGCTGCCGTCTCAATGGCCTCTGCGGCCAAGCCGCTGCAGCCGCATTCCTTCGCCGAACTCCACCTCGTTCTTCCCGGTCTCAATGGCCTCTGCGGCCAAGCCGCTGCAGCGGTCTTCGCCGCCTCCGCCGACCAGCCCAACTGGGTCTCAACGGCCTCTGCGGCCAAGCCGCTGCAGCCCGGATGATCCGCTCGTGCTGACGAATCGGGCGGTTGTCTCAATGGCCTCTGCGGCCAAGCCGCTGCAGCCCGTCGTGGTCGCGTTCCAGGTTCGCCAGGAGCGTCTCAATGGCCTCTGCGGCCAAGCCGCTGCAGCTCGAGTCTCGCCGTTGCCGCGAACACGCCGCTCGGTCTCAATGGCCTCTGCGGCCAAGCCGTTGCAGCGCCTCAACCTTCGCCCAGATGACGTCTACCAAAGTCTCAATGGCCTCTGCGGCCAAGCCGCTGCAGCCGGCCGCCACGACGGCCAAGGCCTCGGCCCTGGGTCTCAATGGCCTCTGCGGCCAAGCCGCTGCAGCGTACAGCTTGGCGTCGACACCTCACGCGACAGCGGCGTCTCAATGGCCTCTGCGGCCAAGCCGCTGCAGCCAACGTCAACGAAAGCTACGTGTACACGATCGAGTCTCAATGGCCTCTGCGGCCAAGCCGCTGCAGCTGCTGCAGGGTTGGTCCAACGTGACCTTCCCCTCGTCTCAATGGCCTCTGCGGCCAAGCCGCTGCAGCAACTGTTGCCAGTAGCTGCCGCGTATTGCGATGTCTCAATGGCCTCTGCGGCCAAGCCGCTGCAGCTTCAGTACTTCGTCTGTGGGATAAACCTTGACGGTCTCAATGGCCTCTGCGGCCAAGCCGCTGCAGCGCTAATCTGCGCGGCTATCAGCGCTGGGAGCTCGGGTCTCAATGGCCTCTGCGGCCAAGCCGCTGCAGCTACGCGCGTGGGCGCTACCCGCGCTGCCGAGCTCGAGTCTCAATGGCCTCTGCGGCCAAGCCGCTGCAGCGGCATCTCCTTTTTTCCCTATACCACCAAGGAGATAGAGCCATCGTTGCACCAACCGCCGCGGCCATGCAACGGCAGCGGCCCGGAACGTCGGAAACAAGCCCCGGCGGAAGGGAAATTTCCTTTGGGATCAACCGTGCACCAACCGACTTTCCGGCAAGCGATGCCGTTTGCGACGCAAGGCACGGGGGCCATTGGCGATTCCGTTGGAGGGCGGTCGTTTCGTGCAACTGCAAAGACAGGTTGCTGCCAAGCCGGTCATTCAAAGCGGGCTGGGTTCTGTTCATGCGACGACTACCGCGGCCGGCGGGCAGGGGGCCGGCGCACCGATCGCGCCCGCAACGGCGAAAGCGTCACAGTTCAGTCCATACCAGCGAATCTGGCCGGAAAACGGCGATCGGCACAGTGCATGGAGGTCTTGCTCAAGTCGGCTGAACGCGGCGTCACTGCGTACTGCGATCTCGAAGACGGATTCCTGCACCCGCCTGCCGTCACGCAGCAGGCGCCGGGCGACCTGCTCGCGGGCCCGGTCTTCCGCGATGTCGTAAGTGATGAGATAGAACTTCATCGGAAACGCGGTGCCATGAAGGGTTGCTTTCCTTCGAAGTCTTTCTTGAGCCGGTTGGCCTGATGCTGCAGATGGCCATACAGGCCGTGCGCCTGTTCGGCGTGAGCGGCGCGCAGCGGCTGCTGGAAGCGCTGGCACAGCGCGACGATGAAGCGTCGGCGTGCCGGCGGCGCGAGCCAGCAGGCACCGTCCGGCCGCAGCAAGAAGTCTTCGGGACGAAACTCTCGCCGGTTGAGTTGGCTGAGTACCTGGCGTTCGACGAGGAATCGGAACGGCTCGATGAAATCCGACGCCAGCGCGGCGTGTGTGCCGCGGGGCTGATGGTAGATGCCCAGTCGAGGATTGAGGTGAGCGGCCAGCAATACAGCGTGAGCGGCATGGTGCAGCAGGGTGTAACCGAGGGAGAGCAAGGCGTTCACCGGATCGCGAGGCGGGCGGCGGGTGCGTCCGGAAAAATCGAATCCGGGAGGAAGCAGCCCATTGAAAGCGGCAAAATAACGCGCAGTCGCCTGGCCCTCGACACCGCGAAGCGCGTCCACGGTATCGGTAGTGTCGATACTGCCCAGGGCGCGCTTGAGCGTGTCGATGACTGCGGCAGGCGCTCGGCGGTGAGACAACACGGTAATCAAGGAGTGCACGCGTGCGCTGGTGACCGCCTTGGCGAAGCGCAGGCAGAATGCCGTGTCGGCCGCGTGCTGGTGCTGTACCTGCCACAGAGCAAGCGTGGCGCCATCGGGTTCTCCCGCCGTGGAGCCCTGCCATTGCCCGCTTTCGGTCAGGAAATGGATCGGCACGCGCGCGCGCATGGCGGCCTTGATGACTTCCGTCGACAGCTGTGCGCGGGTCAGCAGCATCACTCCGGCGAGTTGGGCGAAAGGATATCGTTCGTTACGGCCGTCGACGCGCTGAAGCGACAGCTGCCCATCCTGCAGTCGCAGGGACGCGCCGCGCTCATTGACGATGAGCAGCATTCCCGGCTCCTCGCCCGAGTAATCGACGGTGGCCGCCGGCATGTCCGGTTCGACCGGCGGCGTCAACGGCTCCTGCAGGGCCGCAGGCAACGGCGTGGGCGCATCGGTATTTTCCTTGCGCGATTCTACGACCAGCTGACCGACGAACCGATATCCCAGGAAGCGGAAACCCTGAGCGAAACGGGTGATGCGGGTTTTTTCCGGGTTGAGCCGCAAGCCGGCGTCGGCCAAGGTCGTGGCGGCGGTTTCCAGCGCAGCCTGGGCCTGCTGCTCGGTCTTGCACAACACGACGAGGTCGTCGGCGAAGCGTACCGGATGGACCCCGCGGCGCAGCAGTACACGGTCCAGGTGGTCCAGCATCAGGTTCGACAGGATAGGACTCAGCGGGGCGCCCTGAGGTAGTCCTTGCAGCCGCTGCACGCCGTCGGCGCGCGGTGTTTCGATCCATCGCAGAACCTGGTCGACCAGCGGGTCGTTGCCGAACAGACAGCGCAGCCGGCTTTCGATACGCCACCAACCGACGTCGTCGAAAAACCGACGAATGTCCGTCTCTCCCACCACTACATAACCTTCATCCCGCAGCCGCTCTATACGGGCTCTGGCCGCCTCGCGGCCGATGCCGCGCCGGAATCCAAACGAACTCTCGCAGAACAGCATGTCAAGGCCGGGCTCCACACGCTGCAACACGGCGCGCTGTGCGACCCGGTCGAAAAAACTGGGGATCAACAGTTCGCGCGTGCTGCCATCGGGCTTGGCCAAGGCAACCGGAACCAAAGGCGCCGGTTCCAGCAGGCCGGCAGCCAGCCGCCGTGCGATGGTGTCGAGCATCGGCGGGACCGGTTCGGGTGCGGCCTCGGGCAACTCGTCCAGTTCAGGCCACTGGGTCAAGTCGCGCCTTTGCCGGACATGGTCGAGTGCCTGAACCAGATTGCTCTCCTCGCAGATCATCTGCAGGCTGCGGTGGTCGACCGGAAGCAGCGCTTTCGTTGCGATGCCTTCGCGAGTCTCCAGTTGCAGTCGCCCGAGTCCGAACGCGCGTCCCTGGCCCAGGCCCAGGTACTGCAGCAGCACGAGATGTCGCCATTGCTCCAACGATGGCGGCTCACGCCACTCCACGAGAAGTTCGCCCAGCATTCCTTCGTCCAGCGGCTTGGCGCCGGCTCGGTCGCTGCGACGACCGGGATCGACCAGGAACAGCTCCTTGCGCCGGATGTGCAAAGGCAGCGGAGGAATCACCCACATTCCCAGCTTCAGACTGAACTTCAGAGACACGAGGCTGGAGACCAGCGCGCGCGAGAGTGTGTCGTCGCTGACGTCAGCTTCTTCACGACAATAGCGGGCACGCCCGCGAGCCTCCTTTTGCCCCAGTGCGATGCGAGTGGGCGAGGTCAATCGGATGCGGAACTCTCGAACGCCGATCCAGCGCTGCGCTTCCGCATCCAATGCCGGCTCGTCCAACAGTGACGCACCAACCGCGCCGGAAGGGGACAGTTTCCAGTTGTCGCCAAAAGCCACGCTCCTCTGCCCCGCCGTGGGCGCGCCGCCCGGCAAACCCTGCAGCAACGCAGTGATTGCGTCGACACGTGCCCGATCATGCAAGCTGGCGAAGAGCGTGAAACCAAAGCGATCGCCGCGGGCCACCTGATAGCGTGCGGAGCGAGGAACCTCGATCGAAAGCGAGTCCGGGCTGTCCTTGTGTTCGTGCATTGACGCCAGCAGCAGGCTTGCCAGCCGCGCTTCCGGGAAAAGCCCTATCGTCGTCGGCCTCAGGCATTCGAGCTCGATTCGCCGAGTGATCAGCGGAAGCAATGGGATCGGCACAGGATCGGCAGCCGATGGCGGCGACTCAGCGCAGGCGGATGAGACGGGCAAGTTCATGGGGAATTCGCGCGATGTCGTGGTCGGTCAACGAGGCGCCGGCAGTCAATCGTTCGGTCAGACGCAGTACCACCGCATCGACGCCGGCCGCGTAAGTTTCCCGGCACGCGTATCCCATAGTCCCTGGCCAAGCAGATAGCCGGAGCGATCCAGGTCCGCGGCGACTTTGCTGGTTTCGCTCGTGGCGGACAGCAGCACTCGGCTCTGGCCATGCCTGGGATACCGCTCATCAGCGGCTTCCCCAAACAAAGCCTGCTCGGCCTGATGAAGTTTCTGCAGTGCGGCGACATCACTGCTCGCGCCTGCGCGGATTCGCGACCACTGCAGCGCGTGCCACCAGAATCGCAGTACTCCCTTGATACTGGCGACGCGCAATGGTCCCTGTCGGACGGAGCTCTGGCCGCCGGGATCGAAACCACCAAGGAACAGTGGAGTGGCGACGCGGAACGTTGCATGGACCGATCCGGCGAGTTCGGGCATGGGCTGGGCCGTGGCAGTGTCAGAACCAAGCTGCCGCGAGTCTGAGCTTTCTCTCAGTGAAAAGCGAAAATACTTTTCTGGCATTCGTCCACTGCGGCGGATCGAACGATCGATGGCAGTGGTCAGTGGGGTGTACGCGGAGAAGGCAGCGACCGCCTCGCCCCCATCCATGGCACCCGGCAGTGCAGCGCTGTGCGCGCTGTAGCGTTTCGGGGCGCGAAACCCGGCTGCCGAATGGGCGGCGTAATGATCGACTTATTGATCCTGCCGTCGAGAATGCGGAATCTGTTCGCAGCCGGCTGTGCCGCCGCCGCGGCTCCGGTGGCACAGGCCATTGCGTACGGCGGGCACGATCGGTGCCACGCAGTCCTTGGTCGACAGCCAGTCCACGGCGGCCAGTCCTTCCCTACCGGAGCACTTCCTTCTCGTCCCGCTCGTGCACGCGGTCGATCGACGCTCGGTCCCATTCATTCCCCGGATCGACGTCTGGGCCGAAACCACGGTCGCCGGGCGCTTGCGGCCTGCCTCGCATTGCCGGACGACATGGATGAGCCCCAAACAGAACGGCCCGCGCTAGCAGGCCGTTCCGGTATTGCAGTGTCTCCCCGCTCAGCGAGCGACGTGCTTCGCCTTCGCCCCGCGCAGGTCGGTGCCGCGGCCGAAGGAGGCGCCGCGCCAGGCCGAGAACGCGGCGTCGAGGTCGGCGCTCGATACGTCGCTCTGGGCCACGGGTCGTGCAGGCGGGACCTGGATCGCGGGGGCGCCCTTCGCCTTCAGGGCGTCGTTGACCGGCGGCAGGTCCTTCGCGACGAGGGCGTCGAAGCGCGCGGCGACGTCGTTCATTTCCTTCTGCAGCGCATCGACGGTGGCCAGCTGGTATGCGCCCGGCGCGCCTTCGTAGAACACGATCGCACCGTACACGTTGTCCAGCTTCTCGCGCAGGCGCTCCTCGCCGGTGATGGCGCCGCCTTCCTTCGTGGCGACGATCTCCTTGCGGATCGCGTCGGCCTTCTCGCCCAGCCCGGCAACCTTGCTGCGCGCCGGGTCGCCTTCCGGCAGCTTCGCAACGATGGCGGCGGCCTGGTCGCGGACGGCGTTGATGCGCGCCATCAGGCCCGTCATCTCGCCGAACATGCCGTGCACGCGCATGGCGGCGTCGAACTGCAACCGGCGCTCGGCGACCGTCAGCTTCGTGCGCCGGTCCACCGAGACCTCCAGCGGCGTCTCGTAGATCTGCTTGTTCTTCGTCATGCGCACGGTGTAGGTGCCCGGCACCACGCGCGGACCGATCGTGCCGTAGTTCGCGAGCTGCGCCGCGGGCGGCACGACCGGCGGCTTCACGCGCATCGACCACGTGATGCGGTTGAGACCTCGGCGCTTGGACGCCGGCAGCGTGTCGATCACCTTGCCGTCGGGGTCGAGCACTTCGATCTTCAGGTCGCCGAACAGGTGGCGCGTGCGCTGGTAGTAGGTGATGACGGCGGCGTTCGACGGGTTGTCGCCGACGAACTTGGCGTCGCCCTCGACGCTGCCGCCGAAGCTGGCGATGCGCTGTTGCACCGGACGCGCGGCGACGAAGGCCGCATCGCGGGCGAGCAGCGCGTCGTCGATCGAGCGCAGCGGCGTGATGTCGTCGATGATCCAGATGCCGCGGCCGTGGGTGGCTATCACGAGATCGGAATCGCGCGGCTGCACGGCCAGGTCGCGTACCGCCACACTCGGGAAGTTGCCGCCCTTGAACTCGGCCCAGCGCGCGCCGCCGTCGGTGGAAATCCACAGGCCGAACTCGGTGCCCACGAACAGGAGGTCCGGGTCGACCGTGTCTTCCTTCACGACGTGTGCGTAGCCGCGCAGACCGTGCTCCTTGCCCGCGATCTTCTGCCAGGTGCGGCCGAAGTCGCGCGTGCGGTAGACGTAGGGATCCATGTCGCCGAAGGTGTGGCGATCGAAGGTCGCGTACGCGGTGCCGGCGTCGTGCTGCGAGGCTTCGACGGTGCTGACCCACGCGTTCCTGGGCAGCCCCTTCACGTTGCCCACGACGTTGCTCCACGACGTGCCGCCGTCGCGCGTGAGCTGCACGTTGCCGTCGTCCGTGCCGACCCAGATCACGCGGCCGTCCTTGGGCGACTCGCTGATCGAGTAGATGGTCGTGTGCATCTCGGCCGCGGAGTTGTCGACTGTGATGCCGCCCGACTCCTCCTGCTTCTGCTTGTTCGGGTCGTTGGTCGTGAGGTCGGGCGAGATGCGTTCCCAGTTCTGGCCCTGGTCGCGCGAACGGAACAGGAACTGCGCGCCGTAGTAGATCGTGCCCTTCTCGTTCGGCGAAAGCTCGATCGGCGTGTTCCAGTTGTACCGCAGCTTCTCCTTGAAGCCGGCGGTCGGAGCGATGAAGCGGATCTGCTTCGTGCGACGGTTGATGCGCCCGAGGAAACCGCCCTGGGCTTCCGCGTAGAGGTAGTCCGGGTCCGCCGGATCGGGGAACACCCAGAAACCGTCGCCGAAGAACACCGGCTCCCAGCGGGCGTTCGTGATGCCGCCCGGATTGGCCGAATCGCCCACCCACGAGCCGTTGTCCTGCAGGCCGCCGTAGACCTGGTACGGATCCTGGTCGTCGGCACTCACGTGGTAAAACTGAGAAATGGGTAGATTGTCACCTTTCCACCAGCGATTGCCGCCGTCGTGGCTCAGGAACAGGCCGCCGTCGTCGCCGCCGATGACGTGGTTGGTGTTGTCGGGGTTGATCCAGAGGTCGTGCCAGTCGCCGTGCGCACCGCCGCCCGTGGACGAGAAGCTCTTGCCGCCGTCGAGCGAGACGATCAGCGGCAGGTTCGGCTTGAAGATCTTGTCGGGATTCTTCGGGTCGACGATCAGGCGCGAGAAGTAGAACGGCCGCCAGACCATGGCCTGGCTGCGGTCACCCTCGGTCCAGGTGCGGCCACCGTCGTCGGAACGGAACAGCGCGCTGCGTACGCCTTCGATCACGGCATAGACGCGCTTCGGGTCGCTCGGCGCGATCGTCACGCCGATGCGGCCCCAGGGCTTGGCCGGCAGGCCGTTGTCCTTGCCGGGCTCGATCGAGGTGAACGACGTGCCGCCGTCGTGCGTCTCGAACAGGCCCGAACCGGACACGGCTTCGGGGCCTTCGCCGCCGGAGCGGAACGTCCAGCCCTTGCGGCGGAAATCCCAGAGCGAGACGAACAGGTGATCCGGGTCCTTCGCGTCCATGCTGATGTCGGCGCAGCCCGTCGAGGCGTTCGGACCCTTGAGCGCGAGCGTCCAGTGGCGGCCGCCGTCGTGCGTGACGTACAGGCCGCGTGCCGTGGAATCGCTCCACAGCTTGCCGGGCACGCACGCATAGACCGTGTCGGGGCGCTGCGGGTGCACGAGGATGCGCGAGATGCGCTCCGAATCAGGCAAGCCCAGGTAGGTCCAGGTGTCGCCGCCGTCGGTCGACTTGTAGATGCCGTTGCCGATCGAGACGCTGTTGCGCGTCCACGTTTCGCCGGTGCCCACCCAGACGACCTGCGGGTTCTTCGGATCGATCGTGACGGCGCCGATGGACTGCACGGGTTGCTTGTCGAACACCGGCTTGAAGGTCGTGCCGCCGTCGGTCGACTTCCAGACGCCGCCGCTGGCCGCACCGACGTAGAGCAGCGTCTTGCCGTCGACGACGCGCGCGTCGATCGCCGAGATGCGGCCGCTCATGGTCGCGGAGCCGATGTTGCGCGCGCCGAGGCCGGAGATCGTGCCGGCGTCGAAGCGCGCTGCGGCGTCCTGCGCGGCCGCCGGGATCGAGAAGGCCGCGAGCGCGAACGCAGCGGCGAGGGTGTTTTTCGTGCGCATGGTCGTCGCCTCCTTACTTCGACGCAGCGGGGGAGGCCGGGAACGCGAACTTCGCGTCGTCGACCGGGACGTTCACCTCGACTTTCTCGAGCGTGATCTTCTGCTGCTTCGGCGCGCCCTTCGGCCCGCTCTCGATCGAGAACGGCATATAGACGCCGGCCACTTTCTCGTAGTTGCCGAGGTCGCTCTCGAACGCCTGCTCGCTGCCGCGCACCTTGCGCTGCGTCACCGTGCGGATCTCCAGGAAGTAGTCGGGATCGAAGTAGACGTACTTCACGTCCCCGTCCTTCTCGCTGATCTTGAGCTTGTGCGCCTCCGTGCCGTCGACGTCCTCGGTACCGAGGTATTCGATCGTGCTGCCCTTCGCCTGCCAGTCGACGAGCGGGCCGTCGATGTCGGCGTCGTCGATCAGTCCCTTGCTGTCGTCGGCCGACAGCTTCTCGGGATCCTTGCGGCCGCCGAACGGCTGGATCTGCCAGCCTTCCGTGCCGTCGTAGGCCTGTACCGAGGTCATGCCCTGCAGCGACGCTTCCTGCCGGACCTTGCCGGTGCGGCTCACGATCGTGTCGAGAGTGAGATCGACCGAGAAGTCGCCCGTGAAGGACAGCTTGCCGGTCGAGCGCAGCGAGCCGATCGCCTTGATCGCATCGCGTCCTCCCTTCGCCTCGAGATTCTTCGCGATCAGCTCCTCGGCGGTCATGGCGCTGGCCGCGCCCGAGGCCGCGAGGAGCAGCGCGCTCAAGCAGATGCGTCTGTGCATGGGAACTCCGTCTGGATGGGTATACGACAGAAACAGCGCGAATCGCGTGCGCGCGAGCGATGCCGGCACGAGCTCAGGCAAAAGCCTACGCCCGGCGGATCCGCCCGCAGATGGGGCAGAAGTCATGCTATCGGACGAGGGAGGGGGGACGGTCTTGCGCACGGTCGCGCCGTCCGGTTTCACCGCCGATGACGGACGGGAAACAACCATCGTCGTCTGCCATCATTCGCGGCGCCATCGACGCCCTCCACCGACGAGAAGGTCGCTCACTTCGGGCGCCTCCACACAGGCGATGCCGTGTGGTTCGGTCAGCACGATCCGGCAGTCATTCCGGGTGCAATGCGGACTGTCCATCGCGGTTCGCCGCAAGGTCGTGCTCGGCGAAGACGTCCACGGCGACACTGACGGCATGGCCCAATCGCGGACGAGGGTAATGAGCCGCATGCGTCCACGGTGGACCGGGACGCCGCGATGAATTCATGGCGGCGGACGAGCGCAACGAAAAAGCCGGCACGAGGCCGGCTTCACGATGCATTGCTGGTGTTAGTGGTGGAGCGGAGGAGGATCGAACTCCCGACCTTCGCATTGCGAACGCGACGCTCTCCCAGCTGAGCTACCGCCCCACGTGAAACGCATTGCACGGGTACCGCGCAAGGGCGCGAATACTAGCGTGCCGCGTGGCGGATGCCAAGCCCCGGTCAGGCTGACCGTCCTAGCTGCTCGCGGCCTGCCGCTTCCGGCCCGGCTCGATGCGCCGTTCCAGCCGGTCGGTAGTCATTCCACTTGGCGGCCTGCCCCATGAGCGGGAGCTTCCGCCGGCCTGGCCTGGCCTGGCCGGCCGCTGGCTGCTGGCAGGCAGTCGGCAAACCAGAACCTGGCCCGGTGAGGCGGTGCTTGGCACGGCGGCCGGCGATTCTGCTGTGCTGGCTAAGGTGAAGCGGGCCATGTCTGCAACCCCGCGGCCACGGATCAGGATTGTCGCGGTGTTCCCGACTGGCTTCGGAAAATCTGCCGCCGCTGGCGACAATGCCGTCAAACCGTCCGAGCCACGCTGCCGGCCATGAACCCCTGAAACGCCCGTTCGACCAAGGCTGGTAGAATCCGCGCCCAGCCCGCGCCCGGCGCGACTCCTTCTTTCGCCTTAACTCCCCGCAGTCATCCCCATGGATCAAGTCCTGTTCGATTTCGACCACGTGGTCATCACGCCGTGGAAGCTCATCGGCTATCTCGGCGCCTTCCTGTTCACCGCGCGCTGGTTCGTCCAGCTGTACGCGACGCGCAAGGCCAAGCGCGCGCACCTGCCGATGATGTTCTGGTACCTGTCGATCGTCGGCAGCCTGATGACCCTGTCGTATTTCATCTGGGGCAAGAACGATTCGGTCGGCATCCTGCAGAATGCGTTTCCGGCGGTCGTGGCCACGTACAACCTGTTCGTCGAGCTGCGTCACCGGCATCAGGAAAAGCTCGCGGAGCGTGAAGCGGCCTGAGATCGGGTCGGCGCGTCGGCGCCGGCGAAACAGGCCGTCTTGCAGTCGACGTCATTCGGGCAGGCTTCCGACAGACGACTTCCGCAAATCGCAGAAAAAAGGAGCGCATCGTGCGCTCCTTTTTTCTTGGCGCGGCACTCGCAGCGGCTTGAGGACAGCCCATGCGCGTTGCGGGCGCTTTTCTGGTTTCGCGGGTCGCACGAGCCAGGTCCGCGACTTCGCCCGACCGCCGCCTGGGAGGGGGGCGTCGGCCGGGCGCGGCGCGGTTACTGGATGCCGCGCGTGCGCAGCGAAGCCGGCGCGAAGTCGGTCGGCGTGCGCTGCAGGCTGAAGTTCAGCTGCTCTTCCTGGTTGTCCAGACCGCTGACGAGGTAGCGGCCGTTGAGTAGGTCGTAGTGGACTTCCAGGGTCGGCGAGACCATTGGCACTTCGTAGTAGTTGATCACGTGCGCTTCGGACAGGCGCCAGAGCTTGCCCTTGGTGTCGTAGTGGTCGGCCAGTAAGATCTGCCAGCTGTCTTCGTCGGTGTAGTAGGTGCGGCGCGGGTTGATGTGGCGCTGGCCGGGCTTGAGCGTCGCCTCGACGACCCAGACGCGGTGCAGTTCGTAGCGCAGGTGCTTCGGATCGAGGTGGCCGGCCTTGACGAGGTCTTCGGGCTTGAGCTCGCTCGCGTCGGCGCGGTAGGCGTTGTAGGGCACGTAGAGCTCGCGCTTGCCGACGAGCTTCCAGTCGTAGCGGTCGAGCGCGCCGTTGAACATGTCGAGCATGTCGTTCGTGCGCAGGCCTTCGGACGCGGTGCCTGGATTGTCGTAGGCGACGTTCGGTGCGCGGCGCACGCGGCGCTGGCCGGCGTTGTAGAGTCAGACGTCGCGCGGCGCGACGGTCGGGTTCAGGGTCTCATGCACGACCTGCATGTTGCCGGCCAGGCGCGCCGGGCTTTCGACGCTCTGGAAGTAGTACGAGAACACGTTGTCGATCGTGCTGAGTGTGGAGCCCTGGCGGAAGTACGGGAACAGGAATTCCTCGCGCACGCGGGCCAGCACGAACTGGCCGGTCGCCGTCGGCGCGGCCTGGTTCCACCAGCGCGACAGCGCGATGCCGCGGTACTTGAGCTTGTGGTTCCAGATCGCCTCGGCGCCGTTCTGCGGCAGCGGGAACGGGAAGCCTTCGGCCGCGTCGGTCAGCACGTCGCCGCCGTCGGCGAGCCTGGCCGTCGTCGCGTTCTTGCGCGTGGTCTCGTAGGTGCGCGCCGGAAACGCCGCGCTGCGCCGCGTCGGGTAGACGTTGAACTTCATGTCCGGGTATTTCTTCAGCAGCGCAGCCTGGCCCGGCGACAGCTTGTCGGCGAAGCGGGCGACGTTGCTCGCGTCCAGAGTGAGGCCGGGGCCGCTGTACGCGTCCTGCGTGCGCGGCGATCGCTACGTTCCGTGTGCGGCGCGAGGGCCGGCTGACCAGCGGGGGCGCGCATGCTCGCCGCGGGGTCTAGAGCAAACCATCGGCGCTGGCGTGCCGATGGCGTTTTGCACGAATGGGTGTTCAGGTCGGCGGCGGCGAGCGCAGCGAACCGCCACGTTGGCATTTTTCCATTGCGGAAGCCGGCGATGTGGCGGTTCGCCCGTCGGGCTCACCGCCAACCTGCGCCGCGGTTCGCACCGCAGCAGGACTTACTCCGGATCGTAGTCCAGCAGCGGCGCGAGCCAGCGTTCGGCCACTTCGAGGGTCCAGCCCTTGCGTGCGGCGTAGTCCTCGACCTGTTCCTTGGTGACGCGACCGACGACGAAGTACTGGCTCTGCGGGTGGGAGAAGTACCAGCCCGAGACGGCGGCGGCCGGGTACATCGCGAAGCTGTCGGTCAGTTCGATGCCGGCGTTCTTCTCGGCGTCCAGCAGGTCGAACAGGGTGCCTTTCTCGGTGTGCTCGGGGCACGCGGGGTAGCCCGGTGCCGGGCGGATGCCGCGGTATTTCTCGGCGATGAGGTCGGCGTTGGCGAGACCCTCATCCGGCGCGTAGCCCCAGAATTCGCGGCGCACGCGTTCGTGCAGGCGTTCGGCGAACGCTTCGGCCAAGCGGTCGGCGAGGGCCTTGAGCAGGATCGACGAGTAGTCGTCGAACTCGCGCTCGAAGCGTTGCAGGTGCGACTCGATGCCGATGCCGGCGGTCACGGCGAAGCCGCCGATCCAGTCGGCCACGCCCGAGTTCTTCGGCGCGATGAAGTCGGCCAGGCAGAAGTCCGGCCGTTCCATGGGCTTGTCGACTTGCTGGCGCAGGAAGTGCAGTCGGGTCGGCTTGGCGTCGCCGGTCTGCACTTCCACGTCGTCGCCGACGCGGGCCGCCGGCCAGAAGCCGATGACGCCGCGCGCGGATATCCATTTCTCCGCGACGATCTTCTCCAGCATCGCGCGCGCGTCGCGGTAGAGCTCGCGCGCCTGGGCGCCGACGATCGCGTCGTCGAGGATCTGCGGATAGTGGCCGGCAAGTTCCCAGGTCGAGAAGAACGGCGTCCAGTCGATGTAGTCGACGAGCTCGGCCAGCGGGTAGTCGTCGAATACGGTGACGCCGGGCCTGGCCGGCGCCGGCGGCACGTAGTCGCTCCAGCCGCCGTCGAAGGCCTGGCCGCGGGCGTGCGCGAGGCTGACGAGCTTCTTGCCGGGACCGCGGTCCTTGTGGCGCTCGCGGATCTCGGCGTATTCGTGGCGGATGCGCGCCATGAACTCGTCGACGAGCTCCCGGGAGATCAGCGACTGGGCCACGCCGACCGCGCGCGAGGCGTCCTTGACCCAGACGGTCGGCGATTTGTAATGCGGCTCGATCTTCAGCGCCGTGTGCGCGCGCGAGGTCGTCGCGCCGCCGATCAGCAGCGGGATGTTCAGCCCCTGGCGCTGCATTTCCCTGGCGACGTGGCTCATTTCCTCCAGCGACGGCGTGATCAGGCCCGACAGGCCGATCATGTCGGCGTTCTCTTCGCGCGCGACGTCGAGGATCTTCTGCGCCGGCACCATGACGCCGAGGTCGACGACCTCGAAGTTGTTGCAGCGGAGCACGACGCCGACGATGTTCTTGCCGATGTCGTGCACGTCGCCCTTGACCGTCGCCATGACGATCTTGCCGTTGGACTTGCCGGCGTCGCCGCTGCGCGCCTTCTCTTCCTCGATGAACGGCAGCAGGTAGGCCACGGCCTTCTTCATGACGCGGGCCGACTTGACGACCTGCGGCAGGAACATCTTGCCGGCGCCGAACAGGTCGCCGACGACGTTCATGCCGTCCATCAGCGGGCCTTCGATCACGTCGAGCGGACGCGTCGACTGCCGGCGCACTTCCTCGGTGTCGCCTTCGATGTACTGGTCGATGCCGTGGACCAGCGCATGCTTCAGGCGTTCGCGCACGGGCTGTTCGCGCCAGGCCTGCGTCTCGATCGCCGCTTCGCCCTTCTTGGATTTGTAGCGTTCGGCGATCTCGAGCAGGCGCTCGGTCGCATCGCTGCGGCGGTTCAGCACGACGTCCTCGACGCGCTCGCGCAGCTCCGGATCGAGGTCGTCGACGATCGGCAGGCCGCCGGCGTTGACGATGCCCATGTCCATGCCGGCGCGGATCGCGTGATACAGGAACACCGCGTGGATGGCCTGGCGCACGGTCTCGTTGCCGCGGAACGAGAACGACACGTTGGAGACGCCGCCGGACACGTGGCAGTGGGGCAGGGTCTGCTTGATGATGCGCGTGGCTTCGATGAAGTCGACCGCGTAGTTGTTGTGTTCCTCGATGCCGGTCGCGATCGCGAAGATGTTCGGATCGAAGATGATGTCCTCGGGCGGGAAGCCGACTTCATCGACGAGTATGCGGTAGGCGCGCGTGCAGATTTCGACCTTGCGCGCGCAGGTGTCGGCCTGGCCGGCCTCGTCGAAGGCCATGACGACGACGGCCGCGCCGTAGCGCAGCACCTTGCGTGCCTGCTCGCGGAACACGTCCTCGCCTTCCTTCATCGAGATCGAGTTGACGACGCCCTTGCCCTGCAGGCACTGCAGGCCGGCTTCGATGACGCTCCATTTGGACGAGTCGACCATGACCGGAATCCGCGCGATGTCGGGCTCCGAGGCGATCAGGTTCAGGAACCGCACCATCGCGGCTTCCGAATCGATCAGACCTTCGTCCATGTTCACGTCGATGATCTGCGCGCCGCTGGCGACCTGCTGGCGCGCGACGTCGACGGCTTCCTCGAAGCGGCCTTCCTTGATCAGCTTCTTGAACTGCGCGCTGCCGGTCACGTTCGTGCGCTCGCCGACGTTGACGAACAGCAGTTCGGGCGTCAGCACCAGCGGTTCGAGGCCGGACAGTCGGGTGTAGCGGGGCTGCGTGGTGTCGTGGTCGATGGACATGCGGTTGTCGGATGTTTCGCGTTCGTGGGCAGCGGTGGGGTCGCTGGGGGTTTGGAGCAGGCCGTCAGTTCGAGCGGCACCGGCATGCGCAAGGCGAGATCAGCCTTTCGTCGCTTTCCCGGCGGCCGCCGGAAGCGCGCCGGCAACTCCGAAATCGGGCCGGCGGGCGATCACGCCACGCTCTGCACCGGATAGACGACCGGCGTGCGCGGCGTCAGCCCGGCGACGGCCTCGGCGATCGCCCGGATGTGCGCCGGCGAGGTGCCGCAGCAGCCGCCGACGAGGTTCAGGAAGCCGGCCTGCGCGAACTCGCGGATCGTCGCGGCCATTTCCGCCGGCGTTTCGTCGTATTCGCCGAACGCATTCGGCAGGCCCGCGTTCGGGTGCGTGCTGACATAGCAGTCGGCGAGATTCGACAGGGTTTCCACGTGCGGGCGCAGGTCCTTGGCGCCGAGCGCGCAGTTGAGGCCGATCGCGAGCGGCCGCGCATGGCGCATCGAGTAGAAGAACGCCTCGGCGGTCTGGCCCGACAGGGTGCGGCCCGAGCGGTCGGTGATCGTGCCGGAGATCATGACCGGCACGCGCGCGCCGCGCGCTTCGAATTCCTCGTCGATCGCGAACAGGGCGGCCTTCGCGTTCAGCGTGTCGAAGATGGTCTCGACCATGACGATGTCGGCGCCGCCGTCGAGCAGGCCGCGCACGGCTTCGCGATAGGTCGTGCGCAGTTCGTCGAAGCTCGTGTTGCGGAAGCCCGGATCGTTGACGTCGGGGCTGATCGAGGCCGTGCGGCTGGTCGGGCCGAGCACGCCGATCACGAAGCGCGGCTTGTCCGGCGTCTTCGCCTCGATCGCGTCGCAGCATTCGCGTGCGAGTCGCGCGCCTTCGCGGTTGAGTTCGTAGACGATGTGTTCGAGGTGGTAGTCGGCCTGGCTGATCGACGTCGCGTTGAACGTGTTCGTCTCGAGCAGGTCGGCGCCGGCTTCCAGATACTGCGTGTGCACGGCGCGGATCACGTCGGGCTGGGTCAGCAGCAGCAGGTCGTTGTTACCCTTGAGGTCACAGACGTGGTGCTGGTGGTCGTGCAGGTGCAGATGGCGGCCGTCGTAGCCCTTGGCGAAGCGTTCGCCGCGGTAGCCTTCCTCGTCGAGCTTGTAGCTCTGGATCATGGTGCCCATCGCGCCGTCGATGACGAGGATGCGCTGCTGCAGCGCGGCCAGGAGCGCATTCGTGCGGGTAGTGTTCAGCCAGGGCAGTCGGTTCATGGTCGTGTCTTCGGACGGGTCGGTGTCGTCGTGAGGGCGGCGGAACCGCTCAGCGCTTGCGCGCGAGCAGGGTCAGCACTTCGAAATGCGGCGGGCGCCGCTCCTTGGTCGCGCGCGCGCAGCGGATCACGTCGAGGCCGGCGGCCTCGGCGCACTCGCGCAGCTGTTCGGGCTCGAAGCCGAGGTTGCGGTGGTCGAACGGTTCGACCGCGGTCCTGTGCGCGTGCCGGCCCAGGGTCGCCGCGAGCAGGCGGCCGCCGGGACGCAGCACGCGCGCGGCCTCGCCGAGCACGGCGGCCGGCCGGTCCGTATAGGTCAGCGCGTGCATCAGCAGCACGAGGTCGAAGCGGCGTTCGCCGAGATCGAGCGCATGCATGTCGCCGAGTTCGACCGTGACGTTGGCCAGCGCCTTGAGCCGCGCGCGCGCCGCGCCGACCACGCGTTCGCTCGCGTCGACGCAGACGATGGAACGCGCCTGCGGCGCGAGCAGCTCGGCCAGCACGCCGTCGCCCGAAGCGATGTCGAGCACGTCGCCGATCTCGACGAGCTGGGTCATCGCGCGGGCGAGTGCTTCCCAGGTGCGGCCCGGCGAATAGTGACGCTCCATGTCGCCGGCGACGCTGTCGGCCCAGCCTTCGGCGCCGGCACGCTGCGCGAGCACGCCGGGCAGGCGCTCGTCGTCCTCGCGCAGCAGCGCGTCGTCGACGCTTTCCTTGAGCGCGCGCAGCAGGGCCTCTTCGCGGGCCGGCAGCTCGGCGTTGAAACGGTAATAGGCCGACACGCCGGCGCGGCGGTCGCGCACGAGATCGGCTTCCTTGAGCTTGGCCAGGTGCGTGGACACGCGCGGCTGGGCCAGGCGCAGCACGGCCGACAGCTCGGCCACGGTCAGCTCCTCGCGTTCGAGCAGGGCGAGCAGGCGGACGCGGGTCGGATCGGAGAGCAGGCGCAGCAAAGCCGACGTGGCGGCGAGATCCACAATCTATCCTTTCATCTTGATTAAAAGATGGATACGCAGGGTAGCGAGGCGGCCGCGCCGGGTCAATGCGGCGGCTGTGCCGGGAGGGCGCGCCGGGCTAAGCTCGCGGGCTTATGTCCCTGTCCCGCCTGCTCAGGCCGCTGCTCGCGGCCGCCGTGTTCATCGCCGGCTCCGCCGGCGCCGTCGAGGACGCCGAGCTCGGCAAGTTCTGGAGCGAGGACGCGGCCCGCGTGCCGTATCGCGCGATCCAGACCGGCGCGGCCGCCGCCGGCCAGCGCCTGCCGCTGATCGTGTTCCTGCACGGCGACTGGCAGGACGGCACCGACAACGAGGCGCAGCTGGCCGGCTACGGCAACGGCTCGATGCAGCTGATCGACCAGGCGCGCGAGGCCGGCACGCCATTGGTCTACGTCGCGCCCCAAACCACCGACGCCTACTGGCCGCCGGCGCGCGTCGCGGCCGTCGTCGCCGATGCGCTCAAGCGCTGGCCCGTCGATCCGCAGCGCATCGTCCTGACCGGTATTTCCAACGGCGGCACGGGTGTCTGGGACGCGCTCAAGCGCTATCCGCGCTGCTTCGCGGCCGGCGTGCCGATGTCGGGCATGACCGAGCCCTCGGGCCTGCGCCGCATCGTTGGCGTGCCGCAGTGGATCTTCCACGGCGAGAAGGACGACGACACCGACGTGGAATGGGGCTACGGCGGCGCGCAGGTCGGTTCGCGCCTCGTCGTGCGCGCGCTGCGCGCGTTCGGCGGCAAGCCGGTCTACACCGAATATCCCGGCGAGAAGCACGTGATCTGGTCGCGCGCGTACGCCGACGCGAAGCTGCTGCCGTGGATGCTGGCCCGGCGCCTGCCGGGTACGCCCTGTCGTTTCGACGCCGGCTGAGCCGGGCCGGTCGGACCTGCCGGCCGCGCGGATTTGGCCGTCCGGCCCACGCCGGCGTCCGAACCGGTAAAATGCCGGACTCTTCACCCGCGTTTGCGCCGGCCGGACCCGGCCCGGGCGCGCCTCGTCGTGGCTCAGCAGGAGTTCCCATGGATTTCCGATTCACCGAAGACCAGCTGTCGATCCAGGCCATCGCGCGCGACTTCGCGCAGAAACGCATCGCGCCGGTCGCCGCCGAATTCGACCACAAGGGCGAATTCCCGCTGGCCAACATCCAGGAAATGGGCCAGCTCGGCCTCATGGGCATCGAAGTGCCGGTCGAGTACGGCGGCGCGGGCATGGATTCGATCTCCTACGTGCTGGCCATGATCGAGATCGCCGCGGCCGACTGCGCGCATTCGACGATCATGTCGGTCAACAACACGCTGTACTGCAACGGCCTGCTGAAGTTCGGCACGCACGAGCAGAAACTCGCCTACGTCAAGCCGATCGCCTCGGGCGAGGCGATCGGCGCGTTCGCGCTGACCGAGCCGCAGTCCGGCTCCGACGCGACCGCGATGCGCTGCCGCGCCGTCAAGCAGGCCGACGGCAGCTTCCTGATCAACGGCAAGAAGAGCTGGATCACCTCGGGCCCGGTAGCGAAGTACATCCTGCTGTTCGCGATGAGCGAGCCGGAGAAGGGCGCCCGCGGCATCACCGCGTTCATCGTCGACACCGACCGCGCCGGCTTCGGCCGCGGCAAGACCGAGCCGAAGCTCGGCATACGCGCTTCAGCGACTTGCGAGATCGAGTTCGCCGACTATCGCGCGAGCGCGGCCGAAGTCATCGGCCATGAAGGCGAGGGCTTCAAGATCGCGATGGGCGTGCTCGACGCGGGCCGCATCGGCATCGCCTCGCAAGCCGTCGGCCTGGCCCGCGCCGCCTACGAAGCGACCATCGCGTATTCGCAGGAACGCAAGGCGTTCGGCCAGTCGATCGGCAGCTTCCAGATGACCCAGGCCAAGATCGCCGACATGAAATGCAAGCTCGACGCGTCGTGGCTGCTGACCCTGCGCGCGGCCTGGGCCAAGCAGCAGGCCCAGGAGAACGGCGGCCGCTTCTCGACCGAGGCCGCCGTGGCCAAGCTGACCGCATCCGAATCGGCGATGTGGATCACCCACCAGGCCGTGCAGATCCACGGCGGCATGGGCTATTCCAAGGAAATGCCGCTCGAGCGCTACTTCCGCGACGCGAAGATCACCGAGATCTACGAAGGCACGAGCGAGATCCAGCGCATGGTCATCGCGCGCAACGAGACCGGCCTGCGCTGACGGTCGACGCGGCCGGGGTCGCGCCGTCGCGGTCTTTCGCGGCGGCGGGACCGGCACGCCTGCCGCGAAGCCCGCTCGCTGCGGCGATCGTGCGGGTCAATCCGCTCCCGCTCGCCGCGTAGCAGCGGCCGGCGGCCTCTCCGCCTGAATCCGGCGGAGCGCCGGAACGACGCCGCGGCGTGGCGTTCGAGTGCGCGCAGGCGATCCGCGGCGGCCCTGGCGCGCGCCGCCGCCGGCGGCGGGCTG
>NZ_JANFVR010000490.1 GCF_024609805.1 Tahibacter caeni
GCGCCCGCCGGGGCCGCCCCCGGGGATCGACGCGGTCCGGCGGCAGCGGCCGCCGGACCGCCGGCCGGCCTCAGCGCGGACCGTCGTAGCCGCCGGCGAAGATGCGTTCGAACTCGAACGCGCCGAGGTCGTAGGCGCCGAATTCGTTCGCGTTGCCGGGGCTTTCGAGGCCGCGCACGATGCCGTCGATGTCCGGGTCCTCGGTCGGCGCCGGGCCGGCGTCGCAGTAGTCGATCGCCGCGGTGCCGGCGCGCAGGCGATAGTCGCCGCGCGCGGCGTCGGCGAAGTCGATGGGCGCCACGTCGCTGCGCGTGAAGCCGGCGGGTATCTGGCCCGGGCTCATCAGCAGGCAGTCGCCGGCGTGCGTGACCACCGCGCCGTTCTGCGAGTAGAGCCGGGCGTGGCCGCTGACCAGGCTGGAATAGACCTCCACGCGCGTGGTCGGCTCGCCGCCGGCGCCGTCGGCGAAGATCGGCGACGGCGCCGAGGCGCCGGTCGTGTTGTCGGCGACCGTCGCGTAGCTCAGGCGCAGCTTGCCGCCGCTGGTGTGGATGGGCACGCAGGCGCCGTTGTCGCCGGTGCAGCGGTTGCGGGCGATCACGCTGCCGAGCAGGCGCAGTTCGCTCGCGGCGCCGCGCACCGAGGCGGCCGGGCTGTCGGCCGAGGTGTTGTCGCGGATCAGGCTGTGATTCAGCGAGGCGCTCGCGCCGGCCGCGAGCGCGATGCCGCCGCCGCGCGGCGCCGTATTGCCGGAAACGCGCAGGCACTGCTGCTCGACCGCGCACGGACGCTGCGGTCCCATGCTGTAACGCGTGAACTGCAGATAGCCGCCGTTCGTCGCGTACAGGCCGCCGCCTTCGATGCCGGCCGTGTTGTCGCGGACTATCGTCGTCTCGGCCAGCAGCTTGCCGAACGTGCCCGTCACGTAGATGCCGCCGCCGCGTTCGCTGGCCGCGTTGTTGCGGATCAGCAGGCCGTCGACCGGCGTGGCCGCTTCGTCCGGATTGCTGCCGACGCTGGCCAGGCCGCCGTCGACGTAGAGGCCGCCGCCGACCGCGGCGCCGTTGTCGTGGATGACGACGGCGTACGGGCGCAGGCGCACGGTGCCGGCCGAGGCGATGCCGCCGCCGTACAGCGCGCGATTCGCGTCGATCTCGACCTTGCGCTCGATGTCGACGATCGCGTTCGTGCCGGTCAGGCCGAGGCCGCCGCCGAAGATGCCGACGTTGTCGTGGATGCGCAGGTCCGCGAGCGCCGCGCGGGCGCGGCCGCCGACCACGATGCCGCCGAAATCGCCGACGTCGCCGCCGACTCCGCCGCCGCTGATGTCCAGGCCTTCCAGACGCGCGGCGATGCCGTTGGGGTCGTCGGTCCAGATGCTGATCACGGCCCAGGTGCCGGTGCCGGCCAGCGCGGTGCGGCCGCTCGGCGTCGCCGCGTCGCAGTTGGCGTAGCCGCCGCGCAAGCTCACTTCCGAATCGACCGACAGCAGCTGGTTGGCATAGCTCTGGTTGGACGCGATGCGGATCGTGTCGGCGCCCGGATTGGCGCGCGCCTGGGCCAGCGCCGTGGCGATGGATGCGGTGTCGCAGCCCGCGTCGGCGCCGACGCGGATGGTCAGCGCCTGGGCCGGCGCGGCGAGACAGAGCAGGGGCAGCAGAGTGAGGCAGCGTTTCACGCGGAGCTCCAGCGGTGGGATGTGCTCCGAGGACGGATCGCCGGGTGTCGCGCCGTCAGCGCGTTTGCGGCGCACTGCGCGCCCGGCGCGTGAGCGGTTTCGCAGTTTTCGCATCGACGCGGGAGGCCGCATGGTTCGATGGGCGTTTCCGCACGGCGCACGCCGCTACGGCGAAGGTTTCAGGCCTGCGCCGACGCAGGGTCGTTTCGGCGATGCGCGTCCGGACTTCGGTTCCATTGAAACCTGTGCGAGAAATTCAACGCAGGCTTGCGGCCGCCGGTCGCCGGCGGTTCCCCGCGGCCTCACGGCCGCAGTATCAACGTCACGAAACGCATCGCCGCGCCGGCCGGCGCGTCGCTGTAGTCGCGCACTTCGCGCTGCACGACGTAGCCGGCCTGCTGCGCGAGCGCCTGCAGCTGCGCCGGCGCGTACGGGCGTATGGTTTCGTCGGTGTGGAACTCCTCGCGCAGCGCGTCGTCCGCGTCGAGCACGCGATACCAGCGCTCGATGCGGTTGGTGCCGTCGGCGTTCGCGGTAATGCGCTTGCGGCGCTCGAGGAAGCCGTTCTCGTGCGGGCGGCGGTAGTCGAGGCGGAAGTCGGCGAAGCTCTCCACGGGCTGCGGCACGAACGCGTCGAGCACGACGCAGCCGTCGTCGCTCAGCAGGCCGCGCAGGCTGGTCAGCACTTCGGCCGCGACGGCCGCGTCGGTCAGGTAGGTGATCAGCGAATACGGCAGCAGTATCGTCGCGAAGCGGCCCGCGAGCGCCGGCGCGCGCAGGTCCATCTGCAGCACGCGTGCGTCGAGGCCGCGCGCGGCGGCGTCGCGGCGCAGGCGCCGCAGCATCGGCA
>NZ_JANFVR010000491.1 GCF_024609805.1 Tahibacter caeni
GCGGCCAGCGGATGGGCGGCACCGTAATGATCGGCGAGCAGCGCCTGCGCCCGGCGCAGCGCGGCAATGGCCGCCGCATCGTCGTGCCGCGCCGACGCGAGCGCGGCGCGCTCGCGTTCGCGCAGGCCGCGCAGCGCCTTGGTCGTCTGCACCGGCGCCGCATCGAGTTCGGCCAGCGCCACGGCCGCGTCGTCGTAGCGCTGCTGGCGGCGGAGCAGTTCCACGCGCTGCAGCAGCGAGCGGCCGAGATCCGCATGAGTGGCCGACAGCTGCTTGCGACGCTGCGCCAGCGCATGCTCGACCAGCGGGCGCGCCTCGTCCAGGCGCCCGGTCCGCATCAGCAGGCGCCCGAGATTGTGCTCGGCGCGCAGGGTCGACGGATCGTCGTTGCCGAGACTGGAGCGGCGCAGCGCCAGCGATTCGCGGTAATACGGCTCGGCCGCCGCATAGTCGCCCATTTCGTCGAGCGCGACCGCGAGGTTGTTGATCGGATAGACCAGCATCGCCGGCAGCCCGTTGCTGCCGGCGCGGCGTATGCGCAGCGATTCGCGATAGGCATCCATGGCTTCGGCATAGCGGCCGGCGTCCTGCAGGGCCGAGCCGAGCTCGTTGTAGCCGGAGGCGACGTTGTCGCCGTCGGGGCCGGTCAGCTGGCGCTGCAGCGCGATCACCTCGCGATAGATGCGCACGCCGTCGTCGTAGCGCTTCTTCTTGACCAGCGTCTCGGCATAGCCGTCGAGACTGACGATGACCGACGGGTGCGCGTCGCCGTGGTGCAGCTTGCGCTTGGCGGCCAGGGTTTCCTCGTACAGGGCGATGGCCTGGTCGTACTTTCCCGCGTCGGCGTAGAGCCCGGCGAGGTTGTGCATGACGGCGAGCGCGCTGTCGGAGCCTTCGCGCCGACGCACGGCCAGCGCGCGCTGCAGGTAGTCCTCGGCTTCCGCTTCGCGGCCGCCGATGTCGCGCAATACCAGGCCGAGCGTGTTCCAGGCGTCGGCGAGCTCGGTCTCGCTGGCCGGCACGGCCGCTTCGCGCAGCGCCAGCGAGGCGCGCGCGTTTCTCTCTGCATCGCCCTTGAGACCGTTGTTGTTCTCCGTGACAGCCAGGTCGGCGAGGCTGCGCGCGCGCTCGCGGTCGTAGTCGGCGCCGGCCTCCCGCCACTGCGCGATGCTGGTCTGGTACAGCTCGATGGAACGCTTGGGCTGGCCGAGCTTGTCCCAGGCCCGCGCGAGCACGTCGAGCAGCTTGGCCTTGACCTCGGGCCGGTCGCGCAGGCTGTCGCCGAGGCGGCGCGTGCTCTCGTCGAGCATTTCGCGCGCGCTGATGTCGCGCCGCGTCGGGTTCTTCTCCGGGTTCGCGAACTCGAAGATCGAGATCAGGAATTCGCTGACCTGGCCGGCCGTCTCGGCCTGCCGCCGCGCCTCGCGCTCGGCCGCGAGCGCGCGGTCGCGCTCGTTGACGAGACGCCAGCTGAAGCCGATCGCCATGAGCGCGACGATGAACCCGGCCGCGAACAGCGGCCAGCGCCGGCGCACGAGGCGGCCGAGCCGATAGCGCAGGGTCGGCGAGCGCGCATCGATCGGCTTGAGGTCGAGGTGGCGTTCGATGTCGACCGCGAGCGCGTCGGCCGAGGCGTAGCGCAGGCCCGGCCGCAGCGCCGTGGCGCGGCGGATGATCGCGTCGATGTCGCCGCGCAGTTCCTGCCGCCAGCTGCATTGCTCGCCGGCGAGCTCGCTGGCGCGGCGCAGGCCGTGCGACAGCTCGGTCACGGTGCGGTCGTCGGCGTCCAGCCGCGCCTTGCGGCCGCTGACGAGCTCGAACAGGATCAGGCCCAGCGAATACACGTCGCTGGCCACGCTGACCGGCGCGCCGGCCATCTGTTCGGGACTCGCATAGCCCGGCGTGTAGTACGCGTCGGGCAGGCGTTCGCGCGAACGGTCGAGCGCGCGCGCGATGCCGAAGTCCAGCAGCACCGGCGCGCCGTCGGCGCGGACCAGCACGTTCGACGGCTTGAGGTCGCAATGCACGATCAGCCGCTGGTGCGCGAACGCGACCGCGCGGCAGACGTTGCGGAACAGGCGCAGGCGCGCCTTCAGGCGCAGCCCGCGCTCGGCGCACCAGCGGTCGATCGCGATGCCCTCGACGTATTCCATGACCAGGTAGGGCTGGCCGCCCGGCGTCGCGCCGCCGTCGAGCAGGCGCGCGATGTGCGGATGCTGCAGGCCGGCGAGGATCTGCCGCTCCGATGCCAGCAGCGACAGAGTGCCCTCGGTCGGAATGCCGCGCAGCAGCTTGATCGCGGCCTGCTGCTCGAAGTGCCCGTCGGCGCGCTCGGCGCGGTAGACCGCGCCCATGCCGCCGCTCGCGAGTTTTTCCACGAGGCGCCAGGCGCCGATGCGGTCGCCGACGTCGAGCTCGGTCTCCGGCAGCTGCGCCAGCAGCGCGGCCACCGGCGTCGCCGCGCGCTGCAGGCCGCGCGTCTCGGCCGCGACCAGGGCCTCGACCTCGGCGGCCACGTC
>NZ_JANFVR010000492.1 GCF_024609805.1 Tahibacter caeni
GCCTTCGCCGCGCGCGAACGCGTCGCGCTGCGCCGCGCTCGCGTCGGGCGGCAGCTCGGCCTCGGCGAACACCAGCAGCAGGCGCTGCGGCTCGCGCTGGGCGCCGGCCAGGCGCAGCAGATCGTCGAAAGTCTCCAAGGGCATGCGTGGCTCCACCTGCGGTTTTTCCGGCCGGCCGGTCGCCGGTCTGCGGACACGCGTCATTGTTGGACCAGCCGGCGCGGCGAGGTCTGATCCAGGTCAAGGGTGCCGCAGATCGGCGACCCGGCACCACGACGGCCACCGCGATCCGGCTTCCGGCTGACCTGGGTCAGGGCGCGAAGCCGCGGTGCCGGACGAGGATCGGGACTCCTGCTCCGCCGGAGTCCGTCATGCTGCTCGTCTGTCCCGCCGGCAACCTGCCCGGCCTGACCGCTGCCGTCGATGCCGGCGCGGATGCGGTCTACCTGGGCTTTCGCGACCAGACCAATGCGCGCGCGTTTCCGGGGCTGAACTTCAGCGATGCGGACCTGCGCGACGGCATCGCCTATGCGCACGCGCGCGGCCGCAAGGTCTACGTCGCGCTGAACACCTATCCCGGCCCGGCGCGTCTGCCGCAGTGGCAGGCCGCCGTGGACCGCGCCGCCGAATCCGGCGCCGACGCGATCATCGCGGCCGACGCCGGCGTGCTGGCCTATGCGACGCGCGCGCATCCGCAGCTCGACCGGCATCTGTCGGTACAGGGCTCGGCCACGACGCAGGCCGCGCTGCGCTGGTATCACGAGCACTTCGGCATACGCCGCGCGGTACTGCCGCGCGTGCTGTCGGTGCAGCAGGTGGAGCGCGTCTGCGAGCGTTCGCCGGTGCCGCTGGAGGTGTTCGCGTTCGGCAGCCTCTGCATCATGGTCGAAGGCCGCTGCCAGCTGTCGAGCTACGTCACCGGCCAGTCGCCGAACCGCCACGGCGTCTGTTCGCCGGCGAGCTTCGTGCGCTGGCAGGACGAGGCCGACGGCAGCCGCAGCGTGCGCCTGAACTCGGTGCTGCTCGACGTCTATGGGCCCGGCGAGGCGGCCGGCTATCCGACCGTCTGCAAGGGACGCTTCGCCGTCGGCGGCGAGGTGTTCCACGCGCTGGAAGAACCGACCAGCCTGAACACCCTGCCGCTGCTGCCGCGGCTGCACGCGGCCGGCGTCACGGCGCTGAAGATCGAAGGCCGCCAGCGCAGCCGCGCCTACGTCGCCGCGGTGACGGCGGTCTGGCGCGAAGCGATAGACCGGCTGCTGCGCGACCCGGCCGGCTGGCAGGCGCGCGCCGAATGGAGCGCCGCACTGTCGGCCCACGCCGAAGGCCGCCAGACGACCCTCGGCCCTTACCACCGTTCCTGGCATTGACACGATGCGACTGAGCCTGGGTCCCCTGCAGTATTTCTGGCCGCGCCGGCAGGTGCTGGACTTCTACGCCGAAAGCCTGGGCTGGCCGCTCGACGTGGTCTATCTGGGCGAAACCGTCTGCAGCAAGCGCCGCGAGCTGCGCCAGCGCGACTGGATCGCGCTCGCGCAGCAGCAGGCGCAGGCCGGGCGCGAAGTGCTGCTGTCCTCCCTCGCGCTGATCGAGGCCGAGTCCGAGCTCGGCGCGCTGCAGCAGCTGGCCGCGCAGGGCCAGTTCCGCATCGAGGCCAACGACATCTCGGCCGTGCAGGTCTGCCGCCGCCGCGGCCTGCCGTTCGTCGGCGGGCCGGGCCTCAACGTCTATAACCTCGACACCTTGCGTCTGCTGCAGGACGACGGCCTGTACCGGCTCGTGCTCAACGTCGAGATGAGCGGTGAGCTCGTTGCCGAGCTGCGCGCGGCCGCCGCGGCGGCGAACCAGGCGCTGCCCGAGCTCGAGCTGATCGCCTGGGGCCGGCTGCCGCTGGCCTATTCGGCGCGCTGCTTCACGGCGCGCGCGCTGGACCTGGCCAAGGACCAGTGCGGATTCCGCTGCATCGACCATCCCGACGGTCTGCCGCTGCAGACGCGCGACGGCCGCGAATTCCTGACCCTCAACGGCATACAGGTGCAGAGCGCCGAGCGCTGCGACCTGCTGCCGGAATGGCCGCAGCTCGCCGCGGCCGGCATAAACCTGCTGCGCCTGTATCCGCAGCGCGACGGCACCGCCGAGGCGCTGCAACGCTTTCGCGCCGTGCGCGACGGCGCGCCGCCGCCGGCGCGCGAAACCGGCAGTACGCCGGGCTACTGGAACGGCCAGCCGGCAGCCCTGCACCGCACAGAGACGGCCATCACCGGAGCCCCGCCATGAGCCAGGACAGTCTGGAACTCGCCCACAGCGCGCTGGAGCTGCTCGACACCGCGCATACCGCGCTGCTGCGCCTCTGCGGCATCGCCGCGTCGGAACCCGTCGTGCAGGCGCTCGTCACCGTGGGCGACGAGCGCGGCCGTCTGCTGCGCGAGCTCGGCCTGGACCGGCCCGACCCGGCGCTGGCCTGCGGCAGCGGCGTGCCGCTGCCGCAGACCTAGCCGGCGCTCACTGCCGTCGTTGC
>NZ_JANFVR010000493.1 GCF_024609805.1 Tahibacter caeni
GCCGGCGGCCGGCGCGGTGCCCGCGCGGCGCCGCGCAGGCTTGGGCAGCGGCGGCAGCGCCTCGTGCGCGACGACGGCGAGATAACCGCCGTTGCCCTGCTGCAGGAAGCGCGCGACGCGGCCTATGGTCGTGACGCTGACCGACGTGCGGTCGTGGATTTCGCGGTAGGCGTAGCCGGCCAGCAGATACGGCACGACGCGCCAGCGGTCGACGAGCGCCTCGAGTTCGGCCGGCGTGCAGAGGTCGCGCAGGAAGGCGCGCATCTCCGCCGGCGTGTCCAGCGACAGCAGCGCGCGGCAGAGACTCTCCTCCGGCGGAACCGGCGTGTCTTCAGGCTCGAGAAAGCGTCGCTTCATGATTCAATGTAATAACGCGTTAGTACAGTGCGATGGACTGTAGCGCAGGCCGGCGGGTGGTGTAAATGGCCGGGAATCGGGAATGGGAAATCGCGGAAGCAGTCGGCACCCCGGAAGTCCGCGCGCATTCCCCATTCCCCATTCCCGTCCAAGACACAATTCTTTGCAGCGCGCGGCAGCGTGCCCGGCGCGCCGCGATGGCGGCGTGCCGGCTCGACGAAGACCGACGCGGAGCCCGGCAAATCAAGCGACTAGCGTCGGCGCTCATGCCGCGACTGGCGGATCGCGGCGCGTTGCGCGAACGTGGACGCGGGAACGGGCCTGCGGGAACGTTCGGCAACTCTGCCCTCGTGCGTTGATCGAAGGCGGGGCCGGCCATGATCCTGCATGAGTCCGTCGAGTGCGGCCGAACGGGGGCTACGCGTGGTGCGTCTACTGCTGGGCCTGTTGCTGTGCTGCAGCCTGCTGACGGGACGCGCGGCCGTGGCCGGAACGCTGCCGGCGCTCGAACTGCGCGCGGGCCAGACC
Organism: Tahibacter caeni; assembly: GCF_024609805.1. GTDB lineage: Bacteria > Pseudomonadota > Gammaproteobacteria > Xanthomonadales > Rhodanobacteraceae > Tahibacter > Tahibacter caeni. The sequence continues at coordinate 886 of NZ_JANFVR010000493.1, forward strand.
CAGGCGACCTTGGCCGGCGCGACGACGTACGCCGTCGACGCCGCCGCGACAGCGACGATGGCCGAGATGTTCGCCGCGGCCGACGCCGGCCGCTTCGCCGCCCTGCCGGCCGGCCGCGCGACGTTCGGCTTCGTCGACGGCGCCTACTGGTTCCATCTGCGCCTGGCCAACGCCGGTGCGGCCGACACGCGCTGGCTGCTCGTGCTCGAATACGCGCTGCTCGACGAGGTCGACCTCTACGTGCGCGATGCCGACGGGCGGATCGAGCACGCCGCCTCCGGCGACCTGCGTCCGTTCGCGCAGCGGGCGGTCAGCTATCGCCAGCCGAATTTCTGGCTGGACCTGGCGCCGGGCCGGCCGCTGGACCTGCTGCTGCGCGTGCAGAGCCGCAGCTCGATGCAGGTGCCGCTGACCCTGTACGCGCCGAGCGCGTTCATCGGGCTCGCGCGCGACGCGCAGCTCGGCATGGGCGTGTACTACGGCATCCTGCTCGCGCTGCTGTTCTACAACCTGATCCTGTTCGCATCGCTGCGCGACCGCTCGCACCTGCTCTACAGCCTGCACGTCGCCGGCTTCGGCCTCGTGCTGCTGTGCCTCAACGGCTTCGCGTTCGAATATTTCTGGCCGGATTCGCCGCGGCTCGCCAATGCGGCCGTGCCGATGTCGATGGCCTTCGCGTTGCTCGCGATGCACCTGTTCGCGCGCGACTTTCTCGAACTGCCGCGCCGCTCGCCGCTGGCCGGCCGCCTGCTGCTGGCGCTGATCGGCGTGCATCTGCTGATGCTGCTGGCTGCGCCGTTCCTGGCCTACCGCACGGCCGTGCTGATCGGCACGGCGCTCGTCTTCCCGGGCGTGGCCGCGATCATCTTCGCCGCGGTCGCGGTCGCGCGGCGCGGCTTCCGGCCGGCACTGCTGTTCCTCGTCGCCTGGGCCATGCTGCTGGCCGGCACCCTGAGCTATGCGGCGGTGTCGTTCGGCCTGCTGCCGAAGACGTTCGCGACGGAATACGGCATGCAGATCGGCTCGGCCGCGGAAATGATCTTCCTGTCCTTCGCGCTGGCCTACCGCTGGGCCGCGCTGCGCGACGAGAACGACCGCATCGTCGTGGAGGCCAACGAGCGCCTGGAGCAGCGCGTCGCCGAGCGCACCGAAGCCCTGAGCAGTGCGCTGCAGCAGCTCGGCGAGGCGCATGCGCGCCTGCGCGAGCACAGCGCGCGCGACGGCCTGACCGGCGTATTCAACCGCCGCTACTTCGACCAGGTCTTCGCGCCGCAGCTCGCCGAATGCATCGAGCACGCGCGGCCGTATTCGCTGCTGATCGCCGATCTGGATCATTTCAAGCGCGTCAACGACGACCACGGACACCTGACCGGCGACGACTGCCTGCGCGGCACCGCCGCGATCCTGCAGCGCTGCGCCGGCGACGGCGGCGCGGTCGCGCGTTTCGGCGGCGAGGAATTCGTGGTGCTGCTGCCCGACACCGACGAGCTCGGCGCGCGGCGCACGGCCGAAGCCATACGCCAGCGCGTCGCCGCCGAGGCGTTCGCGCTCGACGGCGGCCGCCAGCTGCGCCTGACCATCAGCATCGGCGTTGCGACCGCGGCCCGCGGCGCGGCGGT
>NZ_JANFVR010000494.1 GCF_024609805.1 Tahibacter caeni
GCGAGGCCCAGCGCCGCCGCGTCGGCGCGCGCAACCAGCGCCGGCGGCGGCGCGTCGGCGATGTGCCGCGCGAGTTCGGCGACGGGAATGCCGGCATGACGCGCGTGGCCGGTCAGCAGTTCGTCGAGCAGCAGGCCCAGCGCGTAGAGATCGCAGGCCGTCGTCAGCGGCCGGTCCAGCAGCTGCTCGGGACTCGCGTATTCCGGCGTCAGCGGCATCAGGCCCGTACGCGTCGCGCCGGTGATGCGCGCGTCGAGCGACTTGGCGATGCCGAAATCGAGCAGGCGCGCGCGGCCGTCCGTGTCGACGAGAATGTTGCCGGGCTTCAGGTCGCGATGAATGATCAGCGCGCGATGCACCGCGTCGACCGCATCGAGCACTTGCAGGAACAGCAGGACGCGCGCACGCGGATCGAGCGCACGGCTGCGGCACCACCGGTCGATGCGTTCGCCGGCCACGTATTCCATGACGACGTAGGGCTGGCCGGCGTCGGTGCTGCCGCCGTCGAGCACGCGCGCGATGTGCGGATGCTCGAGCCAGGCGAGGAACTGGCGCTCGCGTTCGGCGCGGCGCAGGGCGTCGGGATCGCCGAGCAGGCTCGCGAAGATCTTGATTGCGACGCGCTGCTCGAAGCGGCCGTCCCGGCGCTCGGCGAGCCAGACCTGGCCCATGCCGCCCTGGCCCAGCGGTTCGATCAGCCGGTAGGGGCCGAGTTCTCGCGGCGCCGCTGGCGCCGCCGCGGGCTCCAGAAAGCCGTCGCTGGCTTCGTGCGCGTCGAGCAGCGCCATCACGTTCGCGAACAGCGCGTCGTCGCCGGCGGCGGCCGTCGCGACGTGCGCGCGCCGCTGCGCCGCCGGTACGGCGAGCGCAGCTTCGAACAGGGCCAGGGCCTGGCGCAGATCCATGGACGTCGGCGGTGGGCGTGAGTCCGCCGCATGCTACACCGCGCGCCGCCGCCTCAGCCGCGCTGCGCGGCGACCTCGGCCGCGAGCGCCTTCGGCGCGAGCGTGCAATAGCTCGCGACGAGCAGCGGTTCGATGAGGTCCCAGTCGCTGTCGGCGTCCAGGCGCAGGCCGACGATGTCGGGCCACCAGCGCGGCAGGAAGAACGGCGCGCGCGCGAAGCGCGGCGTCTCGGCGGCCGGCCGCGGCGTGCGGAACGTCAGCACGCTGAGCGGCCCGCCGCTGCCGGCCGCGCTCGCATAGACCGGCGGCCAGCCGCCGTCGATCTGCACGACGTGGGCGAAGTTCTTCTTGCGTATGCACCAGCGGATACCGGTCCAGGCGGCTTCCTCACAGGCCTCGGGCAGATCCAGGCAGATCGTGCGCAGCTTGTCGACGAGTGTGGGCGGCGGTTGCGGCATGTCGGGCAGCCTGAGTCGCGAAGGCGGCGCGATTCTAGTGACCCCTGGCGCACGACGAGGTAAAGGGATCGCTAAGGACTGCCCGTGCGCGAGCTTGCCGGGTTCAGGCGCTGCGCGTGAATTCGCTGATCCAGTTCGTTTCCCAGGTGCGGCCGCCGTCGCCGGAACAGGCCTGCTCCCAGCGCGCCGACTGCGGCGTGATCGCCGACCAGCGCACGCGCGTGAGCACGGCGCGGCCGTCGAGAACGTCGTCGCCGTGGAACGTGCCGACCCCGTCGGCGAAGCGGCCGCGCAGCGGCGCTCCCGGCGTCGCCGGCGTGCGGCCGTCGAACCACCAGCTCAGCCATTCGCTGCGGCGCGCGTCGAATGCGCGCAGGCCGATGCCGCGGAATGCGCCGGCCGGAAAATTCATGAGGTTGTCGCCGACGTTGCCGTGTCCGCCGAGCACGGGCCAGTTGACGAGCGTGCCGTCGAAGCGGTCCCAGTCGGTGCAGCCGGCCAGGCGCCGGCGCAGGCGGCGGTGCGCGACCCGCCAGCGGCCGACCAGGAAATCGAAGTCGTGCGGCCGCGTGTCGAGCAGCGGCAGCGGCGTCGGCTCGGCGGCCGTGCGCGTGAACGCGTTGGTCCAGTTCACCTCCCAGCTCGCGCCGTCGTCGGCCGAGAACGCCTGCTCCCAGTTCGGCCGCGCGCTGTGCAGGTCGAGCCAGCGGAAGCGCATGAGGATCGGCCGGCCCTCGAAGATGTCGGCGCCGACGAAGGTGCCGGCCCCGCCGGCGAAACGGCCGCGCACCGGCGCGTCCAGGCGCGCCGGCTCGCGGCCGTCCAGCCACCAGATCGACCAGGCGTCGCTGGCCGCGTCGTACGTGCGCACGGTCAGGCCGCGATAGACTCCGGCCGGCAGCTCCAGCAGGTTGTCGTCGATCGTGCCCAGACCGCCCATCGCGAGCCACAGCGCGCTCTTGCCGCCGAACACCTCCCAATCGTCCGAGCCGGCCAGACGCCGCTTGAGGCGCCGGTGCGAGACGTCCCAGTTGCCGACCAGCCAGGCCCAGTCGTCGCGGTGGTCGGCCGCTGCCGCCGCGCCGCGCAGGAGGCGCGGCAGGCTCAGGCCCGCGGCGGCGGCGGACGCGGCCGCGA
>NZ_JANFVR010000495.1 GCF_024609805.1 Tahibacter caeni
TACAACACGGCGGCCAAGGTCGCCGCGACGCTCGGCCGCGAAGCGGCCGCCGTTGTGCCGCGCCGCGTAGCCGAGCCCGCCGTGGTCGTTTCGACGCCGGCGCCGCCGCCGACCGCCGCGGCCGAGTCCGACGTCGCCGTGATCGGCATGGCCTGCCGCCTGCCCGGCGGCATCGACACGCCGGAGCAGCTCTGGGACGCGCTGGCCGCCGGCCGCTGCGTCATCGACGACTATCCGCGCGAGCGCGGCCCCTGGGCCGACGCGCAGCGCTGGCCCGGCATCGACCAGGGCGGCTTCGTCCGCGACGTCGCCGCGTTCGACGCGGCGTTCTTCCGCATCTCGCCGGCCGAGGCGCAGCTCATGGATCCGCAGCAGCGCCTCGCGCTGCAGCTCGCGTGGTCCTGCCTCGAAGACGCCAACGTGCGGCCGGGCGACGTCGCCGGCAGCCGCACCGGCGTGTTCGTCGGCGCGAGCAACAGCGACTACAGCCGCCTGCTGCAGGACGCCGGCGTCGAGGTCGAAGCGCATCTCGGCGTCGCAAGCTCGCTGGCCGTCATTGCGAACCGCATTTCGTACTTCTTCGATTTCTGCGGGCCGAGCCTGCTGATCGACACGGCCTGCTCGTCCTCGCTGGTCGCGCTGCACACGGCCGTGCAGTCGCTGCGTCGGGGCGAATGCGCCGGCGCGCTCGTCGGCGGCGTCAACCTGATCTGCCATCCGGATCTGTCGCTGGCCTATCACAAGGCCGGCATGCTCGCGGCCGACGGCCGCTGCAAGGTGTTCGACGCGAGCGCGAACGGCTACGTGCGCGCCGAGGGTGCCGTGATGCTGCTGCTCAAGCCGCTGCGTCGCGCGCTCGCCGACGGCGACCGCGTCCACGCGGTGATCCGCGGTTCCGCGGTCAACCACGGCGGCCTTGCGGGCGGACTGACCGTGCCGAACCCGGTCAAGCAGCGCGAGCTGCTGCTGAGCGCCTGGGCCGACGCCGGCATTGCCGCGGGCCAGCTCGGCTACCTCGAGGCGCACGGCACCGGCACCTCGCTCGGCGATCCGATCGAAGTGCAGGGCATACGCTCGGCGTTGGCGAGCGGCACGGCGACGGCGGGCGGCGCCTGCCGGCTCGGTTCGCTCAAGAGCAACCTCGGCCATCTGGAATCCGCCGCGGGCCTCGCCGGCGTTCTCAAGGTCGTGCTCGCGCTGCAGCGGCGCCAGCTGCCGCCGACCGTGAACTTCACGGCCTTGAATCCGAAGATCGATCTCGGCGACGCGCTGCGCGTGAACGACCGCCTCGGCGACTGGGATGCGGCACAGCGCATCGCCGGCGTCAGCAGCTTCGGCTCCGGCGGCGCGAACGCGCACGTGGTGCTCGCCGAATTCGTCGAGCCCGCGGCCCGCTCCGAGGACGAACGGCTGCAGCTGTTCGTGCTGTCGGCGGCCGATTCCGAGCGGCTGCGCGCGTATGCGCAGCGCGTGCGCGACTGGTGCGCGGATACCGCGGCCGGCACGTTCGGCGCGGCGATCCGCAGCTGGCAGCTCGGCCGCACGGCGCTGAAGGCGCGGCTCGCGCTGAAGGTCGACGGTTTCGCGGCGCTGCAGGCCGCGCTGACTCAGTGGCTGGCCGGCAAGCCCGTGCCGGGCGCCTGGAGCGGCGACGGCGCCGACGGCGCGAGCGCGGCGCTGTGGCAGACGCGATCGGGCCGCCGGCTCGTCGAACAGGCGCTGCACGAGCGCGATCTGGATCAGCTCGGCCTGCTCTGGACCAGCGGCGTCGACGTCGACTGGACGCCGCTGCATCGCAGTGCGCGCCGTGCCCGCGTACCGACGTATCCGTTCGCCGGGGACACGTTCTGGGTTCCCGCCGCGCCGGCCGCTGCCGCGACCGGCGAGATCGCTCAATTGCATCCGCTGCTGCATGCGAACGTGTCGGATCTGAGCCGGCAGTGCTTCCGCTCGCAGTTCAGCGGCCGCGAGACCTTCCTCGCCGATCACAAGGTGCGCCTGCGCGGCGTCGAGGAACCCGTGCTGCCGGCCGTCGCCTATCTCGAGATGGCGCGCGCCGCGGTCGAACGCGCCGCGCCGCCGGCCGCGCGCGGCGCCGTGATGGAGCTACGGCACTGCGCCTGGGCGCTGCCGATGATCGTGCGCGCGCCGCTGCCGGCGCGCATCGCCTTGGCGGCCGCCGCCGACGGCGAGATCGATTTCGTCATCGCGAGCGGCGAGGGCGAGCGCGAGCAGGAACACTGCCAGGGCCGCGCCGCCTACGCGGCCGCCGTCGCGCCCGAGACGCTGGACCTGGCCGCGCTCGGCGCGCGCCTGGACCAGGGCGTGCTCGATGCGGACGCGGTCTATGCCGCGTTCGACCGCATGGGTCTCGTCTACGGCCCGGCGCATCGCGCGGTGCGCGAGGTGCGGCGCGGCCGCGACGCGCTGCTCGCGCGGCTCGAATTGCCGGACTGCGTGCGCGCCGGCGCCGGCCGCT
>NZ_JANFVR010000496.1 GCF_024609805.1 Tahibacter caeni
AGCGCGATCGAGCGGGTCGCCGCGGCCTACGGCGACGCGGCGCAGGCCGCGCTGCGGACGCTGCTCGCGATCGCGCCCGAGCAGGTGCTGCCGGACGTGCTGCCGACGCTCAACCGCAAGCTCGTGCTCGGCCTGCTGCCGCGCCTGCTGCTGCGCGGCGGCGGCCGGGCGATCGCGCTCGCGCAGCTGCCCGACGTGCTGATGGCGTTGATGCTGAGCAGCGCCGACGATCCGCATCCGGCGCTGCTGCAGATCCAGCAGGCCGTCACGCCCGAATCGCTCGCGCGCTTCGGACGCGCGCTGCTGGACTGGTGGGAAGACAACGACGCGCCGGGCAAGGAACGCTGGATGTTCGCGCTGCAGGGGCTGATCGGCAACGACGAGACGGCGCGCGTGCTCGCGGGCCGCGCGAAGCAATGGCGCGCGGCGCTCAATCGCGTGCGCGCCTACGATGCGCTGGAGATGATCGGCCGCATCGGCAGCGACGGCGCGCTGATGCAGGTACAGGGCTTCGTCGTGCAGCAGCGCTACGCCGACCTGAGCCAGCGCGCCGAACGGCTGCTCGGCGAGATCGCTCAGGCGCGCGGCCTGACGCCCGAGGAACTCGCCGACCGCAGCGTGCCCGATCTCGATCTCGACGAGTCCGGCCGGCTGGTCCTGGATTTTGGGCCGCGCCAGTTCGTCGTGCGCTTCAGCGGCCAGCTCGAGCCCGAGCTGCGCGACGCCAGGGATCGCGCGCTCAAGAGCCTGCCCAAGCCCAACGGCAGTGACGACGCCGTCGCGGCCAAGGCCGCGACCGAGCAGTTCAAGGATCTGAAGAAGCAGATCAAGAGCCTGTCCGGCCTGCAGCTGCGACGGCTCGAAGCGGCGATGTGCGCGCAGCGCCGCTGGAGCCGCGAGGATTTCGACCAGCTGCTGCGGCGCCATCCGCTGCTGCGGCATCCGGTGCAGCGCCTGGTCTGGGGCGGATTCGACGCCGACGACGGCCTGCTCGCGACGTTCCGCGTCGTCGAGGACCTGAGCCTCGCCGATGCGCAGGACGCGCCGGCGAACGTGCCCGGTGCGGCGCGCATCGGCATCGTGCATCCGCTGCGCCTGCCGCCGGCCGAGCTGGCCGGTTTCGGCCAGATCTTCGCCGACTACGAGATCCTGCAGCCGTTCGAACAGCTTGCGCGCAGGACCTACCGCCTCGATCCGGCGCTGCGCGACGGCAATGTGCTGCCGGAATGGGCGGGCCGTCGCGTCACCGTCGCGAGCCTGCTCGGACTGGAGCAGCGCGGCTGGCGCCGCGAGGTCGGCGACGGCGGCATCATAGACGGGTTTACGCGGCCGCTCGGCGACGGCCTGTCGATGTTCCTCGACATCGCGGCGCTCGGCGACGGCTGGTTCGTCGCGCAGCCCGCCGACACCAAGCTCGTGCACGAGATCGCCCGCGTGGCCCTGGGGCGTTCCCGCTTCGAGGCTGCGGCCGAGCGCCCCACCTTCGCATCGCTCGACGCGATCACGTTCAGCGAGCTGCAGCGCGACCTGGACCTGATGGCCTGGTTCGTCGACTGAAAGCCGCCGATCCGCCCGGCGTTCGCGCACAAAAAAGCCCATCAACCAGAAACCGGGGGGAGGGATCCCGGAGTCGTTGGCGATTGATGGGCTGAAAGAAACGGCCGCCGCACGGCGGCCGGTGTTGCGATGAATCGGTCAGCGGATCATTCCGCCGCGGCGGCCGCCGGCTTGGCCTTGGGCTGGCGCTTGGTCTTCGGCGCGACGGCCGGCTTGACGGCGGAGCGGGCGGGCTTGGGGTTCAGTTTGCGGATCTCGCGCGACAGCGCTTCGACACGCTCGGCGATTTCGTTGAGTTCCTTGCGGCCCGGGACGCCGAGCTTGCCGAGGGCGCGGGAGACGCGGTCCTCGAACACCTTTTCGAGCTTGTCCCAGGTTTCCTGCGTGCGTTCCTTGACCTGGTTGACGCCGGTCTCCACGGCGCCGCGGACTTCGTCGGCCTTGCCGAGCGCGAGCTTGCGCGTCTTCTGCTCGAGGCTCACGCCTTCCCGGACCAGGGTATCGAACAGCTTGGTGCCTTCTTCCTGCGCCTTGGCGAAAGCGCCGAGGCCTGCCAGCCAGATCTGCTGGGCAGATTCCATGATGGACTTGCCGAGGTTGTCCGCCGTCTTCGGCGCCGACTTGCCCTTGGCCTTGGCTTTCAGTTTCGGTTTGCTCATGCGACGCTCCTCGTAGAAGACTCCCGGTACGCGAATACGCCCAAGATTGCGCGGCAGTCTCGGGGCCGGGGCTAGAATATTCACACTATGCAAACGCCGGGACGGCGCTGCGCGGACGGCCCCGGCGTCCCGATTTTTGCTGAATTATTCCTTTGTTTACTTTGCTGCATCGCGGATTCCGCCGGTGCGCCGCCGCCGCGTGCCGGCCGGCGCCGCGACCGCGTTCTCGAGCTCGTCCAGCGCCGTGCGCAGGCGCGCGGTC
>NZ_JANFVR010000497.1 GCF_024609805.1 Tahibacter caeni
CGTTGCGGGCGAGCTGCGGACGGCGCGCGAGCACGGCCTCGGCGGCGGCTGCGGCGGCGCTCGCGCCCACCGCGTCGCCCTGCTCGAGCAGCGCGACGATCAGGCTCGTGCGCATGCGCATCAGCGTGAAGCCGTAGTCGCTCATCTGCGCGTCGCCGATGCGCACGGCGTCGCGCAGATGGCTCAGCGCGGCGGCGGAGTCGCCGCGCTGCTGCTGTATCGCCGCGAGCGTGAAATGCACCTTCGCCGCGAGTTCGCTCTCGCCGCGCGCGTAGTCGAGCGCGCGCGCCAGCGCATCGCGCGCGACGTCCAGCGCTTCGTCGTAGCGGCCGAGCTCGGCCAGGATCTCGGCGCGCCGATGGGCGGTCGCGATACACGGATGGCTGTCGACGCCGTAGAGCTCGCGGCACAGGTCCACGGCTTCCCGGATCAACGGTTCCAGCACGTCGGTAGCGCGGCTCTCGCTGGCGATCTGCAGCGCGAACTGCACGCTGGCGAGCACGTCGGGATGCGCGCCGCGATACCAGGCGCGCTGCTCGGCCAGCAGCGCCTTTTCCACGGCCAGGGCCTCGGCGCTGCGGTCCGATCGCAGCAGCGCATAGCTCTGCTGATGCCGGGCGCGCCAGCGTTGCTCGCGCGAGGCGCCCGAATCGGGCGCGAGAATCTCCTGCAGCCGCTGCAGCGCCGCCGCGTACCGTTCGCGATCGAGCTCGAGCTCGACCTCGAGCAGCCGCCAGTGCGTGCGGGCCTGATCGCTCGACGCGGCTTCGGCGCGGCCGGCGGCCAGCGCCGCCGCGCGATCGATCTCGCCGAGTGCGAGCAGGGCGTCGGCGCGTGTTGCGTCGAATTCCTCGCGCGGCGCGTCAGGCACCTGGCGCGCTTCACCGGCGACGCGATCGAGCAGGGCCAGCGCCGCCGCCGGCTGGCCGAGCTGGTACTGGATGCGCGCCACCGTCGCGGCGAGCTGCACGCGCGTCGCCGGCTGCTCGTCGAAAGCCGGCGTCAGCGCGAGATTGCCGACTTGCTGGAACAGGTTCTGCGCGCTGATCTGCTTCTCGGCCACGCCGGCCGGCGCGGCGATCTCCAGTGCGCGCACGATGGTGCGCGTGACGCTTTCGGCGCGGTCGCGTTCGGCCAGTGTCGAGTAGTACTGGCGCAGCCAGCTCGCCACGCCGATGCCGACGACGATGGCGAACAGCAGCCCGGTCGCGAGCGCGATGCGGTGGCGCCGCACGAAGCGTCCGGCGCGGTACAGCAGCGACGGCTCGCGCGCGCCGACCGCGTAGCCGCCGAGGTAGCGGTGCAGATCCGCGGCGAACGCGTCGACGTCGGGATAGCGCGCCTGCGGATCGCGCCGCAGCGCCTTGAGCACGATGGCGTCGAGATCGCGCGGCAGCGCGCGCTGCCAGGCCGGAGCGGCAGCGTCGTCGCGAACGCGCCGGCTCGGCGGCAGCGGATCGTCCTCGGCGATGCGCCGTTCGATCTGGCTCAGGCTCGATCCGGCGAAGTCGTACAGCGGCCGGCCGCAGAGCAGCTCGTAGAGCAGGCTGCCGAGGCCGTAGACGTCGCAGGTCACGCCGACGGCGCCGCCGCGCAGCTGCTCCGGCGCGGCGTTGCGCAGCGAAAAATAGCGATGCGCCTCCCGCGTCTGCTCGACGTCGACCGCGCCGAGGCGCGGGCGCAGCGGCTTGGCGATGCCGAAATCGAGCAGCTTCGGCAGTCCGTCGGCCGTGACGAGCACGTTGCCGGGCTTGATGTCGCGATGCACGACGAGATTGCGATGCGCGTGGGCGACGGCGTCGCAGAGCAGCAGGAACAGGCGCAGGCGTTCCTCCAGCCCGAGTCCGCGCGCCGCGACGTCGTCGAGCAGCGGCCGGCCCTGCACGTACTCCATGACAAAGTAGGGCGTGCCGTCGTCGAGTTCGCCGAGGTCGTGCAGGGTCGCGATCTGCGGATGCTGCAGCAGCGCGAGCACCTGGCGTTCTAGGCGGAAGCGCGCGAGCGCCGCGTCGTCGAGTACCTGGCGGCGCGCGATCTTGATCGCGACCTGCTGCTCGATCTCGCCGGCGACGCGGCGCGCGCGCCAGACGCTGCCCATGCCGCCCTCGCCGAGCAGTTCTTCCACCACGTAGGCGCCGATGCGTTCGCCGACCCGGCGCAGCGGATCGCTGCGCAGCGGCGTCAGCGCCGTCGCCGCCGTCAGGTGCGCCGCGTCCACGTCCCAGTGCAGCAGTGCGTGGAGCCGCCGGCGCGTGTCGTCGTCGAGATCGTCGCAGGCCTCGATCTCGGCGCGGCGCCGGGACGGCGGCAGCGCGACGAGAGCGTCGAACAGCAGGCGCAGGCGCTGAAAAGTGGATTCGTCCATGGTGCGGCAGGGTGGAAACGAGGGCAGTGTGCCAGCGCGCCCTGCGGGCGGGCCAGCGGACCGGCGGCCGGGCGACGG
>NZ_JANFVR010000498.1 GCF_024609805.1 Tahibacter caeni
CGCTGGCGCGGCCGGCGCTCAGGAGGTCGTGGCGCGGCGCGAGTTCGGCGGCGACGGCGCGCCCGAGGGTGCCGGCGGCGCCGACGAGCAGGACGCGCGAGGGAGCGGGTTGCGGCTTGTCCATGAGCGGGCCTCCGGCAGGTGGCGCGGACTATGCGGCGACCGTGGCCGCGCTTTCAAGGAAGGCCTCAATCGGCGGCCGCGCGCGGCTGCGCACGCAGCGCGACGATCTCGCGCCGCGGCGGCGCGCCGAACAGACGGCGGTATTCGCGGCTGAACTGCGAAGCGCTTTCGTAGCCGACGCGGTGCGCGGCGACGGCGGCTTCCACGCCTTCGCTGAGCATGAGCCGGCGCGCCTCGTGCAGGCGCAGGCTCTTCTGGAACTGCAGCGGTGACAGGCTCGTGACGGCCTTGAAGCGGTGATGCAGCGCCGACACGCTCAGATGCGCGGCCTCGGCGAGTTCCTCGATGCGCAGGGTTTCCGCATAGCGCGCCTTGAGCAGGTCGATCGCGCGGCCGATACGCTGGCCGCCGCCGTCGGCGACGACGAGATCGCGCAGCCGGTGGCCGAGATCGCCGCCGAGCGCGCGGTAGCTGATCTCGCGCAGGATCAGCGGCGCGATGACCGGGATCTCCTGCGGCGTGTCGAGCAGGCGCACGAGGCGCAGCAGCGCGTCGAGCAGCGGCAGCTCGGTGCGCGCGAGGAACAGCGCGCGGTCCGACGGCCGCGGCGGCGCCGTCGGCACCTGCAGCACGAGCTCGCCGAGCATGCGCAGGTCGAGATTGATGCGCAGGCACAGATAGGGCTGCGCCGGTGTGGCGGTCAGGATCTGTCCTATCACCGGCAAGGTGACCGAGACCACGAGGTAGTTCAGTGCGTCGTAGACGAACACTTCGTCGCCGAGCAGCGCCTGCTTGCTGCCCTGCACGACGACGCAGAGGCTGGGCTGGTAGACCGCGGCGCAGGGCTGCGAAGGCGCCGAGGCCTGGATCAGGCTCAAGGCTTCGATCGCGCTCGGATGCACGCCGTCGCCGGGTACCAATCGGGCAATTCGAGCGGCCAGCTCGCGCTGCGGCGCCAGGCCGTCGAACGGTGCGAACGAAGTCAGGTTGGCGGCCTCGGACATGGTTTTCCCCGCAATGGCGACGGCGGCGATTATGCGCGCCGGCTCGCGCGCGCACGACGCACTCATCCAGGGATTTGCAGGATCGGGCAAGTTTGGCGCAACTTTGGGCGAGCTGGCGCGGCGCCGCGGGGACTAGGCTAGCCATCCCCTTCCCGCAGGAGCTTGCCATGACTACCGCAATCGCGAAGCGCACTCTCGGCCGCGACGGGCTCGTCGTTTCCGCACTGGGCCTGGGCTGCATGGGCATGTCGGATTTCTACGGCCCCAGCGACGAGGCGCAGAATCTCGCCGTGCTCGAGCACGCGCTCGACCGCGGCGTGAATTTCCTCGATACGGCCGACATGTACGGCGTCGGCCGCAACGAGGAGCTGCTGGCCAAAATCCTGCGCCGGCGCCGCGACGACGTCGTGCTCGCCACGAAGTTCGGCAACGTGCGCGCGGCCGACGGCGCGTTCCTCGGCATCGACGGCAGCCCCGCCTACGTCGCCGCGGCCTGCGACGCGAGCCTGCACCGGCTCGGCGTCGAGCACATCGATCTCTACTACCAGCACCGCGTCGATCCGAAGGTGCCGATCGAGGAAACCGTCGGCGCGATGGCGCGCCTGGTCGAAGCCGGCAAGGTGCGCTATCTCGGGCTGTCGGAAGCCAACGCGAACACCTTGCGCCGCGCGAGCGGCGTGCATGCGATCGCCGCGCTGCAGAGCGAGTATTCGCTGTGGACGCGCGACGTCGAGCAGGAGGTGCTGCCGGCCTGCCGCGAGCTCGGCATCGGCTTCGTCGCCTACAGCCCGCTGGGCCGCGGCTTCCTGACCGGCGCGATCCCGACGACCGACGTGCTCGCGCCCGACGACTACCGGCGCAACTCGCCGCGTTTCCAGGACGAGCACATCGCGACGAACCGCCGCCTCGTCGAGGCCGTCGCGGCGATCGCGCAACAGCGCGGCTGCACGCCGGCCCAGCTCGCGCTGGCCTGGCTGCTGCACCAGGGCGAGGACATCGTGCCGATCCCGGGCACGCGCAAGACCAGCCGGCTCGACGAGAACATCGCCGCGACGCGCCTCGTGCTGAGCCGCGCCGAATTGCAGTCCATCGCCGACGTCCTCGGCAGCCACGCGGTCTCGGGCATGCGCTATCCCGCCGCGAGCATGGCGGCCGTGAACGCGTGAGAGCCACGGCGCGGCGGTGAGCATCGCCGCGCCGCTCCGGCGGTTCGTCGCAGCGCCGGCACGGTGGCGTCGGGTTCGCCTGCAGCTCATCCAGCCCACGTGCAGGCCGGGGGAGCCGGCGGCCTTCCCGGCGCCGCCGTCCCGCCGCCG
>NZ_JANFVR010000499.1 GCF_024609805.1 Tahibacter caeni
GTGCCGGAGCCCGTCGCCGCCGTCGACACGGCGCCGGAGCCCGAGCCGGCTGAGCCTGCCGCGCCTGCCGGATCGCCTGCGCCGCCGCGCGAGCGCCTGAACGCGCTGCTGCGCCGCTGCACGGAGCAGCTCGAAGGCTACGAGCATCCCGACGAGCTCGCGGCCAATCCCGATTTCGAGGCCGCCGTCGCGCTGCTGGCCGGTGCCGACTTCAGTCCGCGCGACCGCCTCGAAGCCGTGCCCTCGCGCGGCGTCGCGCTGAGCAGCGCCGCATTGGTCGCGCTGCGCCGCGCCGGCGACGTCGTGCCGCTCGACGTCGTGCGCACCGTCGACCGCATGGGCTATTTCACCCTGCACTACGCGCTCGGCTACCTGGCCGCGCATCCGCATCCGGCGACGTTGACCGGCATGCTGCTGCGCATGAGCGAATGGTGGATCGACCATCCGATCACGCGCGCCGGCGTGCAGCGCTATTTCGACGCCTTGCCGGCCGATGCGGCGCTCGGCGACGAGATCGCCGAGTCCGATCCCGACCGCCTGCGCGCGCTGCAGGGCTGGCTGCGCAATAGCGGCCATCTGCGCGGCGAAGTGCTGGCCGCGCAGGTCGCGCAGCTGCTGCGCGCGAACGAGGACCTCGCGGCGCTGTTGCAGATCGGCCGCCTGATCGGGGCCGATACCGACGGCGACGAGATCTTCGCGCCGGCCGACGCCGAGGCCCGCCAGCGCGTGCTCGCGCTGCTGACGCGCGAGCCGCGCACGAGCCCGGTGCTCGTCGGTCCCGAAGGCAGCGGCAAGACGACCCTGATCCGCCAGTGCCTGCGCGAGCTCGCCGCGCAGGGCTGGCGCGTGTTCGAGGCGACGCCGGCGCAGATCCTCGCCGGACAGAAATACATCGGCGAGCTCGAGGGCCGCGTCGCGATGCTCGTGCGTGCGCTCGGCGCGCCGCGCACGCTCTGGTACGTGCCCGAGGCGCACCAGCTGCTCGAGAAGGGCCGCACGACCAGCGACCCGACCGGCTTACTCGATCTGCTGCTGCCGCATCTCGAAAAGCGCGAGATCCAGCTGATCGGCGAAAGTCCGCGCGACGCCTGGAGCCGCGTGCTCGCGCAGCGTCCGCGCATCCAGCACCTGACGGTCGGCCTGTCGGTCGATCCGCTCGACGCGTCCGCGACGCGCGAGCTCGCCGACGCCTGGGCGCGGCAGGCGCGCGAACGCTACGGCGCCGACGTCGCCGCGCCGGAACTGCTCGCCGAAGCCATGAGCCTCGCGGCGCAGCAGTTTCCCGAGCGCGCCGAACCCGGCCGCAGCCTGCGCCTGCTGCAGGAAACCCTGCGCAGCGCCGTGCAGGCCGATCCGCCGGCGCTGCCGCTGATCCGCGCGCAGGTGCTGAGAACCCTGGCCGACCTGTCCGGCCTGCCGCTGGAAATCCTCGACGGCGGCGCGCATCTCGAACTGGCCCGGGTGCGCGAGTTCTTCACGCGCCGCGTCATCGGACAGGACGAGGCCGTCGACGCGCTGGTCGACCGCATCAGCATGCTCAAGGCCGGGCTGACCGATCCGCAGCGGCCGCTCGGCGTGTTCCTGTTCGCGGGTCCCACGGGCACCGGCAAGACCGAGCTCGCGAAGGCGCTCGCCGAGTACCTGTTCGGCTCGCGCGAGAAGCTGCTGCGCTTCGACATGAGCGAGTACCAGTCCGAGGACGCCTACTGGCGTCTGATCGACGAAGGCAGCGGCGAGCGCAGCGCGTCGCTGACCGGCCGCATACGCCAGACGCCGTTCGCAGTCGTGCTGCTCGACGAATTCGAGAAATCGCATCCGCGCGTCTGGGATCTGTTCCTGCAGCTGTTCGACGACGGCCGCCTGACCGACCGCCAGGGCAACACGGCGGATTTCCGCCACAGTCTGATCATCCTGACGAGCAACGTGGGCTCGACCGTGACGCGGCGCAGCGGCCCGGGTTTCGTCGCGGCCAACGACGCCTCGGCGCGCGGCGAGGCCGAGCGCGCGCTGTTCGCGACCTTCCGCCGCGAGTTCCTCAACCGCCTCGACCGCATCGTCGTGTTCCAGCAGCTGTCGCGCGCGGTCATGCGCGACATCCTGCACAAGGAGCTCGATCTCGTGCTGTCGCGGCGCGGCTTCCGCGCGCGCGACTGGGCCGTGGAATGGGAATCCTCGGCCGTGGACTTCCTGCTCGAACGCGGCTTCACGCCGGATCTCGGCGCGCGGCCGCTGCGCCGCGCGATCGACCAGTACCTGCTCGCGCCGCTGTCGCGCACGATCGTCGAGAACCGCGTGCCGAGCGGCGGCCAGTTCCTGTTCGTGACCGGCGCCGGCGACGGTCTGCACGTGCGCTTCGTCGATCCCGACGCCGGCGCCTCGCCGCCGGCCGTCGCGGCGCCGTCCGCCGGTGCGGATCTGCGCGCGCTCGCGCTCGATCCGGCC
>NZ_JANFVR010000005.1 GCF_024609805.1 Tahibacter caeni
TTCGCCCTCCGCGTTCTTCGTCGAACTGGGCGCCGCAATGATGGTTGCATCCACGATCGTTCCGCGCTTGAGCATCAGCCCCTTGCGTGTCAGATAGCCGTTCACTCGCGACAGCATCTCCACCGCCAGTTCGTACTTCTCCAGCAGCCGTCGGAAGTTCAGGATCGTCGTCTCATCCGGGATCGGCTTGGTCAACGAAAGCCCCGCGAACTGTCGCATCGACGCGATCTCGTACAGCGCCTCTTCCATCGCGGGATCGCTCAGCCCGAACCAGTTCTGCATCAGGTGGACCTTCAGCATCACCTTCAGCGGATACGGCGGCCGGCCGTTCCCCGCCTTCGGGTACACCGGTTCGATCAGATTCAACAGGATCGTCCACGGAATCACCTGCTCCATCTCCGCCAGGAACGTCTCCCGGCGTGTCCGCTTGCGCTTGCTCGCGTACTCCCCGTCGCCAAAGCTCATCTGGTCCATCGCGCGCGGTCCTCGTCGGGTAGTGGCACTATCTCAGCACAATGGGGCGGACTTGTTCAGACCTTCCCTAGCGCGCGGCTTCCACCAGGGTGCCTTGTGCAGCGCGCAGGCCGTACACATACCCTGCGGAGTAGCAGCCCTGCAGCTTCGCCTCTGCCAAGTCAAGGCAACGTTCGGCAAACGGCTTGAGAGCCGCCTCGCCAGGGAGCGTTTCAACATCCGCTTTTGACTTGCTGCTGTCGCGGTAGCCGTTCGTAAACCCGGCATCGAATGCGAGCGCTGCTGTCACCGGCAACGCCACAGCTCGCGCCAATGGCACCTCAGAAACGTTCTTGTCCAGCACGTAACTGCCGATTTCTGCCGCAAGCGTATTTGCACCAGCATCGTCCTTCACCAGGTCGAGCAGAATCGTCCGGTACAGTCCATCAAGCGTTCCGTCGCGTCCGTGCCGCGTCAGGATGGTCACGCACTCGTCCACTGCATCAGGGGTCCAATAGTTCCCCCGTGCCCAATCGTCGCGCGCGCCTTTCACAGCGATTCCGCGCACGCACCCTTTGCGTAAGGACGTGACCATCGCCGGTGAATCCGTCGTGAGGGTGCTCCGCAGGCTATCACGCCGCCGCAGCGCCGCATCTGCTGGCTCGGCACTCACCGCCAATGGCAGCATCGCCGCAAGCAACATTCCGGCGATGCGCTTCATGCCGAGCACCCCAACGCTACCTCAATGCGTTGCAGCAATGCGCGGCGCTGCTCGTTCTGCCTGCCTTCGACAAAGAGCGCCTGGCAGGAATCCGCCTCGCCTAGCGTAACCTCCAACTGGCACGCCGCGCGAACGCAGTTGGCGAACTTGTTCTTTTCCTGCGTCTCCGCCGTCAGCGTGTCGAACGCGCAAAGCGTCGCCTTCCCCGGCATGTGCTTCTTGAACAGGTCGAAAATCGTCGGAAGCCGCTGCGATTCGGCGCGCGCGTTAGCGCAAAGCTGCGCCGTACGGCTGCGGATCTCGTCACGCAGCTCGGGCGATGCCATCGCCGAGCGGATGCGGGCGGCCCCGGCTTCCGGGTCGGCCTCGGTGCCGTCGCCGGTCACCTGCATGAACCCCGCATTCATGGCGCCATGCGCGAATCCACTCTGCGCCGCTTGCGCGAACAGCCCGTAGGCGCGGTAGGGGTCGGCTGCGGTGCCATGCCCTTGCTGCACCATGACGCCAAGGTTTGATAGGGCTCCCGGCATGCCCTGCTGAGCGAGTGCCGAGAATCCGGCATAGGCCGCCGGGTAGTTGCCTGCCTTGTAGGCAGCGACTGCCGCATCAAACGCGCGCTGCCGCTGCGCCTGCTGGACTCGTTCCTCGGCTTCCCGCCGTTCACGCTCCTGTGCGGCCAGTTGTTCAGCAGATGGCTGCTGCCCCCAGGTCGCTCCCACACCGGATGCGGCTTGCCGAGGCGATCGCCCGGAATCGCATCCCGGCGCAATCAGAATTGCGAGCAAAACGATACCGCAGAGGCTCGACAGCGCCCCCTTGCCATGCGCACGCATCGGGATACTCCGCCACTACTCGATGCGATCAGCCTGCCACGCTGCAACACTTTGAACAATTTTGTTGCAAGGTATACGCCGTAGTTCAGAGAGTTGCTGACGGAGCGCCCTCATCGGTGTACCGCAAATGAACGAAGAGGCAAGGAAACGCGAAATTTATTCGCAACCCTCTTGTTCATTCGGTTGCATCGGAGGTCGCCATGAATCAGCCAATTGTCACCAACTGGCAAGTATTCGATGAGGCAGGCCGCCGCAAGTACCTCAACACCGCAGAGCGAGCTAGATTCCTTGCCGTGGCCGAACGCATGCCGCCACGCATCTGCGCGCTCTGCCATGTGCTGGTGTTTACGGGCTGTAGAATTACCGAGGCATTGCGCCTCACGCCGCACCAGCTCAATGAAGGCAGGCTCACCATTGCCACGCTCAAACGGCGCAAGCGCCATTTCCGCCTGGTCCCGCTGCCGAAAGGCGTGGTCGAGATGCTGCAAGCCCTGCCGGGTGAACCGTCGGCGCGCTACTTCCCCTGGCACCGCGCAACCGGCTGGCGCTATGTCGCAGAAGTCATGCAGCGTGCCGGCATCGAAGGGCCGATGGCCTGCTGCCGCGGCATGCGCCACACCTTCGGCCTGTTCGCACTTGCTCATGGCGTGCCACAGAACCTTGTGCAGCGATGGTTGGGCCATGCCAGCCCAACCACCACCGCAATCTACCTCGATGCAGTCGGCGTCGAAGAACGCGAGTTTGCGGAGCGCATGTGGTGATTGGGCCATCGACAGAGTAGAGAAAGCCGAGCCATGCAGCGACATCGGCTTTCTCTCTAAGGATGTGCGTCATTCACCAATGATTTCGCGTATCTTCTCGATTAGCGCCGCGTAATCGGGCGTCACATCTGAAAATTTGTCAGACAAAGACTTATCGTTCTGTTCGCCGGGAGTTAGAACAGTCTCGATCAGCTGGCCAACAGATGTCCCTCGTTTATAGAGCCTAACTTGTTCGTGTTGATAACTGGGAAGATCGACGGGGACATGACCGAGCCCAATGCCGGCAAGCACCTTGCTAATGTCATTGCATACTTTTACGCCCAATCGCTGCGCACCATGAGCGTCACGAAGAACTTCCATCGAGAACGTCTTCACGTTATTGCTTTTTTCTACCTGCTCCTTGATTTTTTCCCAAGACATATTAGTCTCCAAAAGTTGACTTCGGCAGAGTAAGTGGGTGTCGCCCTGTAAACTGGCTGTGCCGTCAGTACAGCCAAACTTGCCTCCGCGGCATGCGCGATACCTTTGGCATCTTCGCCCTCGGGCATGGCGTGCCGCAAAACCTCGCGCAGCGATGGCTCGGCCATGCCAGCCCAACGACCACCGCCATCTACCTCGATGCCGTTGGCATCGAGGAACGCGAATTTGCGGAGCGGATGTGTAGCTGATCGAATCTTCATTAAATCGTCACACAAAATAACGTGGAACTGGTATATGCAAAAGATAGCGAAATAAATTTGGAGGTAAAAATGACAGATGACGTGAAAATTGCGTTCTCGAATCGAGAGTCCGAATGCCTAGCAGCCGCAATGAAACTACTTGAAGAGTCAATGTCGACCATGCCAATAGGCGGATTTTCCGGGAGTGCCACGGATCCGAGAGTCGCGGGCCGTGCATTACTGGTTGAGATAGTAAACGAGAAGTATCACGAATGCGCCGGAATTCCGAAGAAAGATAAAAGCGTAATTGGCCCAATAAACAGATAGTCCATTATATTGATTTAATATCGCCGACGACATTAGAGAGATTTCTAATATCTATGTCTTTACGCAACATCTTTGCGAATTCTAAGAACTCGTTTCCGCTCCAAGCGAGCTTCCGATATCTGCGCGAAAACCCCGGCTTCCGTTTCGTTCCTTCAAGTTTCCCCATCAGATCGAGTATGGCGATTGCCAACTCTCTATCAATATCATTTCCCTTTATTTTCGCATTAACTCTAACTAGTTTCGTTTTTATAACTATTGACTTTATGAAGCTTACGAACTGAGGATTCGACCCGCTGTGGCTGGGGCCTTCTTGACCCGAGACCCAATCATTCCACGACCTCAGTAGAGGCCCATCATTGGTTATTGAGTGGCCATTCTTGTTTTCCTTTATCAGCTCCTTTGAAATTTTTACTGAAAGACTATAGGACCAATCAAAAAAAGTATCATGGTCAAGGACACCGAGTAACCAGAAATCAAACTGATCGCTTTTCAGCGCCCAGAATGACGCCCAATAGCTCCTGCTTTTGTCCTCTATTTCCTCTCTTTCCTGGTCCCTAATTTTCGGGTCGCTTGTGTCCTTCAGCTCTCGCTTTCGTTTAAGAATGTCTGAATACTCCTTGCTCAGCTCCTCATAACGTTTTGTGCAGTGCATCGAAACGTCAACTGTTTTTGTGATAAGGCTTATCCATTGAGCTCGCTTTCTTGTGTGGTAACTGATCGTCATCGCAACTATCTGGGCAATTAACACGCCCGCAAATCCAACGACCGGCGCTATCCAGTTGGCGTCAATGTCATTGATCGGCATAAAAAATTCCCATCATAGAAACGGTTTTCGTTAGTAGCCCGGACTTCACGCATGAAACATCGAACTAGCCGCGCAGGTGCTGGCGCGCAAGTTCGCCCAAGCCTCGGTCTTCGATCATGAATAGCCGCGTCCCGAAATCGAGCGACAGCATCCGGTCGCCGACATACTCGGCTGCGATAAGGTGCGGATAGGCCGTCTGCCAACCGCGTGGCCGTCGCTTTCCGGCTACAAACTAGTCGGTCTGGTAGGCAACGAGTGCATGCGCCGCAATCTCCTTCCCGCCGCCCGCGTAGTAGTAGGTGATGCGTAGCGAGTTTCGGAAGGCGATTTGCGGGAGGACGAGAACACCCGTGTTGTTCTCGGCGGCATCCTGCGCATATGCAGCCGTCTTCCCATCCGTGTTCATCGGATAGGTAAATTCGTAGCCGTCCACGTTGATCGAGATGGTGTAGTTGCGCCCCCCGGCTGTGTTCTGAACGTAGTAGCCGAGAACGGAACCGCTGATAAGGCAACCGTGCCCTTGAATGTTGAGGAGTTCGCGCGCAGAGCCGGCGGTGCCCTCATAGTTATCCGTGAACGTCTTAAGCAGTGGCACGCCGTCCTTGGTCACAGCGGATGGACATTTGCCATCGTTCAGCGCCTCTGCAACTCGCGCCGCGCGACTTGCCCCTTGCTCGGATTCCTTGGCGTGTTCCGCAGATGCTTTTGCTTCCGACGCAGCCTTCTCCGCGGCAAGTGTGGCTTGGTAAACCGTCACGCCCGCCGTAATCAGTGCCGTAATGACGGCAGTTACCGCCGAGATCAGCGCGATTTTCACGGTATCGCCGGTCTTGCGCGGGCGTGGAGACCGCTGGCCTCCGGTGGGACTTTCAACCGAGGTGTTCATCCTTCCTTCCCCTATGGTTGTGGAACGTCACACGAACAGCTTCATTGAACGCAGCCTGGAGGGATGCGTTTCCATCATCGTTGTGGTGCTGCATCGAATCGAGCGATTCGAGTAACCCTGTTCGCCTCCGGCTTCGTATTCCAGATCGACTCACTGTATTCCTGCACCGCGAGCACGATGCCTTGCTGCAGATGGCGGGCGAGGTCGATCAGGCCTGCGCCTTCGATCATGAATTTCCGCTGCCCGAAATCCAGCGACACGAGCTTGTCGCCCGTGTACTCGATGCTGAGCAGCATCGGGTAGCTCATCTGGCAGCCCATCAGCAGCCCGCTTTTCGGGTCGAACCGCCGAAAGTCGATGAACATCGCCGGGTGCGACCGCCCGCGCTGCAATATCCACGGGTGATAGACCTTCAGGTCCGGTGCGGGCACGCCCTCGTCCGTTGGCGCCGCCGTGCTGGCCGAGGTGGCCGTGCTGACCTGGCCGACCATGGCGGCCCGGCGCGGCTCAAACATTTCTTGCCAGTTGCTCATGCTCAGCGCTCCATGCCGAACGGGTGCTCATGGCCATGGCCGCGCTCCGGCTCGGGCGCCGGTCGCAAGCGGTCCAACTGGCGGTCGAACCAGCCATAGAACCGTCCGGCCATATGCGCCGCCTTGTCGGGCGCCATGCCGGTGTCCTCCATGCGCTGGAAGGCGCCGGTCGCCGCCCGTTCCACCGCCTGGTAGTGTTTCGCCATCTGGAACTGGCCGAAACGGTCCTTCATGCAGCCGTAGAGATCGTGCAGGTAGTAGGCGAGCCGCAGCGCCGGTTCCGGCAGGCGGACAAGTCCGCGCTCCAACAAGCTGCGCCGGTCGATCCGCTCGGCGGAGCCTGCGCGCTCCAGCGCAGCGTTCGCGAGGCGCTCCCAATCCTCGCGGCACTTGTCGAAATAAGCCGGCGAGTTCCAGCTATCACGGTTGCTCATCACCAGCACCGGCTTGCCGTCCGGGTGCCGCGCACCGTCCGGGTCGGGTATCCAGTCATGGCGCGACTTCGGTCCGAACCCGTCCGGCGTCAGGGGCCGCATCGTCAGCATCACATGCGCATGCGGTTGCTCCAGTCCGTCGCTGGCGACCTTGTTGTGCCAGCACACGTCCGCCACCATGCCCTTGCTGACGAACGCCTCGCGCAGATAGTCCCGCACCAGGCGAATCCGCTCTGCCGGTTCGAGCTCGCGGGGAATCATGATCCGAAGCTCGCGGCATAGCTGCGCATCCTTGCGCCGCTCCCCGGTCTCGACGGTGTTCCAGAATGCTTCGCGGCCAATGTTGCGACACCAGCGCGGCGCGCCTTCGGGCAGCAGGATTTCCTTGTGCTCAACCCCGCCGCGGCGGCTGTAGTCGTGAACGGTCGCCGTGCGCTCGTCGTACAGGCGTTCGCCTGAGCGATAGGCCGCCGCCGCTACCGACGAGCGACCTTCACTGCGCTTCAGAACCTGCATGCTCATGCTGAATAGCGCCATGACGTCGCTCCCCCTGTCGTCCATCTGACGGCTTCACCGCCTTCAATCCCGCCCCACCAGAGAAAGGCTAAGTGTGCACTTATACGTTGCAAGCAACGTGCACCCCTGCCGGAGGCTCCTTGAAGATCCACGATGGATCAAATGTCCTAAGAAATGGTTAACGTGGCCGTCAATGGCTCTGAAATATCAGTGCAATTCCTTCGAGGGTTGGACGGTGCGCCAGCAACGCCACCGACTCGGACCGTACAACCTTAGCGATAGAGCTCGAACTTCACGATCATGAACCGCGATCCGACTTTCCGAATTTTTGGCGGAGTCACAAGTTGCGCATGTGGCAAATGAAGCACCGAAATCTGACGACGCCAACCCGCCTTTAGTCGAACTACAGACTGCAGGTTTGCAGCGTCTGCAAACAGTGGTGGGGGAGCTGCTGGTAGGCGACGCCCAAGGGCGGCACCGCGTAGAGCGGTCGCGTGACGCACTGACGTACCAGCGTGTCGTCCATCTTTGGGGTTGGCGTGGAGACGGATGCCGGTACGGCCTGTCGACGCCACAGCCGAGCGACCGCAAGAAACGCGAGATAGGCGACGATCAGCACCGTGAACCACACCAGCCCGGCCTGCTGCTTCGGCGTCTTCACGGTCCCGGCAAGGCACAGCCACGACACGGCGACCACCGCCCACAGAAGCCAGTGCGAGCGGGCGCGCGGTTGGTCCGTCGCTACCGACTCAGGCGCCGCCGTCGCTGCCGCCTGCCTGCGCGACGGCGCGGCGCTCGGATCGAGCGCTTCCCATTCCCGGTGCCACTGCCGGTAGCGAGCAACCTGGGTTCGCGCCCGGCCCACCCACAAGGCGGCGGCGATGGCGCCAACAGGAACCAGCGCCGATGCGCCGGCGGCCCAAAGCCCCAGGGCGATGAACATGAATACGAGGGCGCTGCCGACGATCAGTCCGTGCCCGAGGATGAAATAGAAGAAGGGCGGTCGGTTCATTGGGCGAACGTCGTCAGCAGCATGTTGCTTCCCGAATCGGTGAAGGACCGTCCCGCCTGATACCAGACGGCGGATACCCGGTTGCCGTTGGCCGGCCCGCCGGTCTTGAGCATCCGGCCAAACTGCGCCGGTTCGATCAGATGGTCCATCTGCTCGCTATAGCCGTAACTCTTGCCGGTGCTGGTTCCGCCGCCGCGCTGCTCACCCCAGCTCTCGCCCGTGCCGTACGAGTTGCCGTAGTTCCAGGAACCACTCGTGCGCCCGTCCGGGCCCGAGCTGCCCCCGTTTCCCGATTGGCTACCGCGATTCACGTTCGAGCCCCGGTTCATGCCGTAGCTCGTCGAGCTGCCGTCCGTCTCGTTGTAGGTCTCGCGCCGCTTGAGTACGCGACCGAGCGTGCGCGCCGCCCATTCGTTGGTTTCCGGGCAAGCATTGCTGTGGAATATCTTCGTGCCGAAATTTCCGAGCAGGTGATGTACGCGGTCGCGCGCGTTCTCGCCTTGCATACGGGCGTAGTAGGTCGGCAGCGATTGCGACAGGTAGACCGTGGAGGCCCGCGAGGTGCGGCAGGTCGACTGGAATTCGGCGTCGTAGGAGTTCACGAAATACTGCGCCTCATCCGCCCAGAGGAACACGGGGCGATCGCGCTGCCCGGCATCCAACGCGTTGCGACTGAGCACAGCCCGCTGCCACATATATTTGAACAGTTGCTGGGCGATGATGCCGTCCTCGTTGCGCGTCAACGCGGGCATGTCGAGCACGATCAGCGCACCGTGGAAGCACAGCTCCGGCACCAGCGTCGTCTGCCCGCAGAAGGCCGGGGCCAGCCATCCATGATTGAACCGGTCGAGCGTCGTGGTCAGCGAGGTCACGATGTTGCCGCGTGTCTTGCTATCGAGTACGGCGAAGTCACCGCGCCAATAGCCAAGCAGCATCCGACCGGCTTCTGGCCCAATCTGCGGGCCAGCTTTTGCAAAGGTTGCAAACATGAAGGACCGTGACTGCCAGCCCTCGTCGTCCATTTCCTGCAGTGACCGCGGTGCGCTGCGCACGAACTCGCAGATCTGGGGGATCGAAATGCTGCGGTACGCGGCATAGAGCACCGGAATCGTGTTGCGAAGGAGCTGGCGCGTCGTGTCCTCCCAGAAGGAATCGCCGCTGCGACCCGGCGTCGGCCCGGCGAGCCGCGCCGCTTCCACCACGCGCAGCAGGCACTCGACCACGCTGTTCAAGCCTGCCGAACCCTGGCGCGCCAACTCGTATGTCACGAAATTGAAACCATGATTCGCGCCGTTCCATTCGATCAACGACGCTTGGCGTCCGCTCATGGCGGCGTAGCGCCGCCAAAGCGTGACCTCGTCCGGCTTGGCGCAAAGCACTAGCCCACCGAACCCTGCGCGCAGATAGGCGGTCGCGAGCGCCTGCCCCGAACCGCTCGTCTTGCCGCTGCCGATGCTGCCGAATACCGCGACACCCTGGCAGGCGTCGCGCACCGTAAACACGTCATTCGACGAAAGGCGAAGCAGCGCGCTGTCCATGAACTAGTTCGCAAATAGATTTTTGATGTACCTTACCACTAAGCAACTATGTGTTCGCAACCACCACGGAGAACCTCATGGCGCAGCGCGACTGGTTTACCGAAGCGTTCGGGCGCGCGATTACCGACATCCGCGAAAAAGTCGTCGAAGAACCCTGGTTTGGCCGCAAGATCGCGCGGCCCGGAGAGCACGCGCTGTCGCGAGACGACGAACGATTTGCAACAGCTGCAAAAGAACATCCCGAAGAACGCGATCATGCCCGCGATTCGCACGAACTGGACATTGATCGCTAACTCGTCGACAAACTCGCTAGGAGAAGGCAATGCCGTTACCGCTGATCGCGTGGGCTATAGGCGCCATAATAGCGGGTGCTGCCGCAGGTAAAGGCGCAGAGAAGTACGGTGACAACAGGATCGACAAGGCGAAGGCGCTGATCGCGGATGCGGAGCGCTACGTCAACGACAAGCACATCGAATTCAAGCGCCGCCGGCGTCAGTACCTCGAGCGTATGCAGTCCTACGTCGAAATGATCCGTCGCGCGGTGCGGACGCCGTCGAGCGCCGTTCGAAGCATGCCCTCCGAGCTGCCGGAGGCACTCAAGCAGGTATGGGCGGACATGCTGGCGGAGCTGCGAACGCTCTCGCCGACTGCTGCGGATCGTGCCGGCATGCCACCAACCCAGCGGCAAGAAATACTCAGAAGCTTGCAGGGCGTGTCCGCCTATGCGCGCTTCAACCATCGCGACTGGGGGCATTTTGCTGGCATCGCTGCCGGAGCAGTCCTCGCCTATGACGGCGTCGCCAAGGCGGTAAACGGTGCCAAAGCGTATGAGCGCGCCGCGGCAGCATCCACAGAGATGCGACTTGCCGCCGATCAGCAGATCGCATCGCTTATGAGCGCGCACGACGATCTAGCTATGCGGTGGGACAGTATCGTTGTTCCGCTGATGGGAAATGCGGACTCGGACGAATCAATGGCCGCAGTGCTACTCGAAATGGCATCCGATGTGGCCGCCGAGCTGGCGCGGCTGCTTCAGGAGTTCGGCGATGACTGACTTCTTCGCCGGCATGCAGGTTGCGCCAGGCCAAGCCGTGACGGAGCTCACCATCAAGGCGACAGCGGCAACGCTCATCCAGTACATGGATCTCGCGAAGCAACGGGAGGCTTGGCGTGCCCGGATCGAGCATGTGCGTTCTTCGTTCGAGAAATACGGACGCACGGAGGAAGTAGTCCTCGAAGATCGCCGGCTACGAACAGACCTCGCCCGATTTGCCATCGAAAAGCTCGCAGCGGCAGGCGATAGCGCAGCCATCCTGGCGCTGTTCAAAGACTACAACGCCGGCAGCCATGACTATCTCGGAAAAGTCATCGAAGTCATTGCGTTAACGTATCAACAAGAAGCGTAAGCCAACCCTGGCCCGGCCAGAATCTTCATCGAATTGTCATACAACACGATGGCCGCGATCGGCTATGGTGAAGTATGAGTGCCGATGACCTACAGAAACTTCGTGATGCACACCAAGCCATTCGGCGTGACCTTCGCAAGCTCGTTGGAAACGAGCTGGTTTTCGATGAAGCCAAGGCGGAACTCGCTAAGCTCCGTGAATCGCTGACGCATCTCAAAGGCAGCAGCTACACGCCGCTGGTTGGTGCCATTACAGGCCTCGCCGTCGTCGGTATCGGCTACGGTGTCGGGCGCTTAGCCACCGAGGCAGCCCAGAGAAAATCGGATGCGAAGTGGACTGAGAAAGTCCAGCAACAGGCCGGAATTGCCGCACGCACCCTGTAGCGGCTGCGCAATCCTACTTGGGCTGAGCGCTTGAGCGTTGAGCTGAGTGAGCTGCATCGCGGGCCGGCACTCGCACCATTGCAGGATACCAGCGCTCGTCAATCTGTTGGGCCAGTCCCGCGATCCGCAGATTCGCCAGATCGCGCGTCGCGTTACTGGGAATCGTTCCCACTAACTCGGCCACCTTGCCGGGCAGCAACCCTTCGTTCCCATGCTCGACGAGAACACGCAGCGTACGCAAGACACGCTGCTGCGCGACGTTCCAGTGCTTCTCTTCTTTGCGCATGCGATAGCCGTCGTCGCCTTCCATCCGGGGATAGTGTCGGCAACATCACGAACCTCTCACCGCGAGAAGAAATCAGGCGCGGCCATACTGGCTGCACAGTCGAAGGAAAAACGCATGGCAGATCGGAGCGCAGGGGGGGCGGCGAATCCGGGCACCTGCTCGACTACAGCCAATCGGAAAGTGTCACGCTCTGCCCGTCGGGTAACCGGGCGATCTGAGCATACAAGCGTCCCAGCTTCGTTATCGCTTCCTGCTCATCCACGGCGACAAGATTCCCAACCTCGTATTCACCACCCAACACAAAGGGCTTGCGCGGCAGGAGGCGCTTACCCGGCGGGATGGGACCATGCGTCGCCTGCCATTCCCGCGCAAGCGGCCATCCGGTCAGCTCAGCGTAATCGCTGAGAACTGCCCCGACCCATTCGCTCAATGTTTTTGTGAGTTCGATGATCTCAGCGGTCTCGGGATTGAACGACACCACGCCCGAGGCCGTAATCCCGAACTGCACGGCGAATATGTCCTCCGCAAAGAACGTGATTCCTCTTGCGGCATCACCATACGCCGCCCGCCATCCGGCGGGGGAATTCCACTCGATAATTCCTCGCACCGATCCGCAACTGCTCAGCGGACGAAAGAGCAGCGCACTTTCAAATGCGTAAAAGCCGTTTCGCCGACGCAAGACAGACATGACGGCGCGCATGCCCTCAGACGCTTCAAGAAGCGTCGCGCTGGAAACAGCTTCCGCAGGCCCGAGCGGCGCGGATGCGATACCGAGCAACGCATCAATGCTGTCTTGCTTTGTCATTACGGGTCGTCCTTTTTCGGCGGAACAACGATCTGCACCCGCGTCCCGTCGGGCAGATCCTGTATTTCATATTTTAATGTGCTGCCGCTACTCCGATTATCACCGGATTTGACGTGCTGGACACTGTACTTCGCGGGATCGTCCGGCCTGATGACCGCCGGTGGAAATTCGTCGCGGTCATAGCCGGGCTTGGTCTCGTAGTCTTTGATGCGCGCGGCGCGACGCTTTGCCGCCCCTGTCCGGTCGATGGTTCCAGTCACGCAACACCCAGCCTCTGCCGCCTCTTGCGCGTGCCTACGTGCATCAGCAGCGTTGTCGGTCTCCAGAAACCGGCGCAGCTTTACAGGATCATGGGGAGGCCCCGGAGGATTCCCCCCGCCAGTCATCCGCTGCATCGGCACCAATTCGGGGCGGCCATTGGCACCTTCGGTGACATGAAAGCTCGTGGGTGGGCCACGTTTGGGCGCCATCGCATTCAGCACGCGACCGGTGAGCTTGCGAGGGTCGATGCTGGCGGCCAGATCGAGCTGCGCGGCGGTATCGTCCTCATAGTAAGCGCGCTCGTAGGGATCAAGCGCAGCGTCAATGGCCGCATCAGCGGCAGCCCGGGGATCAGCTATCGCGCCTTCGGCAGCGCCGAATGCAGCCTCCGCAAACTCGGCGACCTCTTGGTTCGCTGAATCGGCGCCTTCACCGAGGTCTGCGATGTAGGTGTCCGCCGCGGTGAGCGCCACGTTCGCTCCGGCATTCGCCATGGTCACGACACCTTCGCCCGCTCGGTTTCCGGCAGTCAGAAGCACCGTCCCCAGCATCCCAATCTCGACAAACGGACGCTCGTACCAGGTAGCGGAACTACGCATCGCCTTGATCTCGATAGCGAGATTGACGATGTCTTGCTGGTTCTGCTCGTGGCCTTGCAGCACTTGTTGCAGCTCGGCTGTCCTACCGCTACGATCGAGATAAATGAGGGGGTTGGCGTTCGCGTAGACATATGGGTGAAGCGTAATCGGTCGCATCGGGTCGCCCGCTGCAGGGTCTTCGCTTAGAAACGCCCCCAACTCCGAGTCGTAGTAACGCGCGTTCGCGTAGTGCAGCCCGGTTTCGTCATCGACCACGTAGCCGGTGAAGCCGAAAGGGCTCTTAACGGTGGATACCGTTGCTATGGGATTACCCCAGGCATCTACCTTGAATCGCGATACGACCTGTCCGTCGGTCCGCAGAATCGCTATGGGCGTCCCGAGTGCATCGAGGAGATACTGATAGACCTGCCCGTTGCGCCGCATCGAAAGCAGACGGCCATCTGCCGAATAGTCGTACCTGGCAAGGGAGTTACCGAGGACATTCGTTTCCTCGATCAGCCGGGGGCCGTCATAGACATATCGAACGAGTGTGGCGTTCGGGCCAAACAGTTCCTTGTGGGTTCGCTGCCCGGCGGCGTTGTAGCCGTATCGCGCGACCGGAGTGCCATCGCGCTTGACCTCGATGAGCCGCCCACGCGCATCCCATAGGTACGCCGTAACAGCTCCGCCCTGCGTCTTGGTCTGCCGGTTGCCGTTTTCGTCGTAGGTGAATACGACGTTGCGCTCCGGATTCGTAGAGTCGTTGATCGCCGTTAGCTGATTGCGAGCGTTGTATTCGTAGGTTCTGACCGTCGGTGTGGTCGCGGCAACAGCCGATAGCGACGCGAAGGCAGTCAGGAATAATGCGAGCCACAGTAGACGCATGAATGATCCGCCGTATGCCGTTCATGGGTACACAAAGGTTTATTGTTGCATACGCGCGACGGATACGACAGTTGCGGCAATGTCGTTAGTGCCACTCAAACGACGTGGCAAAAATCTGGTCAGGCAGTGGTGACGCAGAGCTTCCCCAAAGGTTCGATGCCGCAAAGCCCATCCCGGCCACGGTGAAGGACATCGCTACAATTCCGAATATCTTGATGGCTCCGTCATATTTTCTGGCATAGCGATCACGCCGAAATAGCTCAAGATAGTCACCGCCGGCGAGAAAGTCCGCAGCAGCTTTCTCAAAGGTTCCCATGCGGAAGTAGGCGCGAACAATCCGAACGATTTTTACCGCCGCCACCATCAGCGTTGAGAGCCAGAATAAAGTGAGGGCCGATTTCGCAGCAAACATGCCGATTGCCGATTGCTTTCCCCACACGCTGAGAATTGCGATGATTGCGCCGGTGTCGATTGCGAGAATGTAGGCCTCCGCGTTCAATTCCGCGTCCAGCGCGCGATTGCGCAGATCACGAAGGCGCGCGAAGACTTCGCTCCGCTCGCCGCTGTCTGGCTTCGCTGGAATAAGTTCCGGCGTTTCGATTTTCGGAGCGCTGGGGAGGCTCGTTTTTTTGTGGGACGCCTTAGCCATTGTTCCTTGCCTCGCGCAAACTCGCGGCGGTGGAATACCACCCCGGGAGAACGCCACATGGCGAACAATCGCAAGAACTGCCGCGACGAAGAACATCCTCTCACTACGGGAAGCCGGGATCGTTGCCGGAACTCTGGCGCATTGCAGCGTGCATTTCACCCGTCACCGCCAGTGAGCTACTGCCGCTGCGCTATTGGGTCGCGGCCACTCTCTGCAGACTGAGCCTACGGCTCGAAACCATTGGCGAAAATCGTGTCCGCCGTGCATAGATCGAGGAACACGCAGTCGGCCCATTCCGGATAGTCGATGAATGGATTGCGGTTGTGCTGATAGCCGAACACGATCTCATTGCGCAGCCGCTCGCGGTCGGTCGGCGGGTCCATGTAGTGCCAGGTCAGAATGACGCTGAGCAGGCCCATATACGCCGTGCCGGAGGTATTGGTGCCGGTGGTCTGGATCAGGCTCAGATTGTCTGTCAGTACCAAGTCGGGCTCCGGGCTGTTCGTGATCCCGTTGAGCCCGCCCTCGTACCGCACATCCATGTAGAGCAGCGCGCGCGCCAGATCGCCTTTGCGCGAACTCCAGACCTCCCAGATCACCCCGTCAGACCAGTTGGAATTCCCCGGATATAGACCGCTTCCTCCGCCTTCCCCGTTGGTCAGCACCGTCGTGTATTCCTGGCAGACCGACGAACAGGTGCCGAACGGCTTGGTGCCGCGCGTACCGTTGTAGTTGTTGTCGGTCAGATGGAGCATGTGGGTGTCGGTGTACGGGTAGTTCGTCGCGCCGTCATCCGGGAAGCCGTAGGCCTTCGGCCAGATATGCTCGCGGTTGTAGGGGCGATTGCTCGTCACCTTCGCAAACGACACGTTCTTGTAGGCGTCCACGATGCGGTACGGATCGTTCGGGTCTTCATCGGCCTGTTCGAGGATCGTCCAGGTGTCGGTGCCGCCCGAGGAATACGGATAGCGGGTGTGATCCTTGATGATCGTGTGCAGCGACGCGCGCAGTGCCGCTGCACTGCTCGGATCGACGTTCTGGTAGTAGTTGCCGATGGCCGGTCCGGTCCCAAAGCTCCAGCTGGCATCACTGCTCATCGCGTTCGGGCTGCCGTCCTGATCGAGGACCAGGGCCGCATGCACTGTTGCCGTGCATGTCTCGCTGCCGCCGAGCGCCGGCACCGGCTGCGCACTGAACTGCTGCGCGCCGCCAGTAATGGTCAGCGCATGGGCGCCGGTATTCGTGCAGTTCAATGTGAGCCAACCATTGGAAGCCGTGACCGCTTCCGAGAAGAACACGCGCAGCGGGCTCAAGGTGGGAACGCCAGTGGCGCCGGCGACGGGACGGCGATCCGCGACTATAGGCGCGACATCGGTCGCCACGGTGAACGTGCTCGTAGCATTCGCCGCCATCGTGTCCGGCGTGCCGTCCAGATCACTGACCAGGCTGGCGGCAACGGTGGTGGTGCAGGTCTCTGCCGAGGTGAATAGCATCGTCGGCGTGTAGACGTAGTGCGCCGCGTTCGGATTGGAGGTCAGCGTCAGGCCGACATTGCCCGAGCTGGAGCAGACGAGCGTGACCGCGCCAGGGCCGAGCGAAACCGCCTCGCTGAACTGGACGCTGACGAGCGCAGATTCCGCCACGTTCGTGGCGCCCTGCGCCGGCTGTAGGTCGATGACGGCAGGCGGGGCATCGACGCCGCCGATGAATGTCTGGCCCTGATTGCACTGACCGAACGACGCGGTGGCGGAGGACTGCCAGATGAAATCTTCGGCGACCGTTCCCGTGCCCGCCAGCCGCAAGGACTGGCCCGCTGGCGCGCTGCCGTTCTCCGACACGCCGATGTCGGTGCTGGTCAACCCTGCTGCCGGGCCGTTCGTCGCGGTGAACACGCCCTCGTAGCTGAGGAACTGAACGACCGTGCTGCCGTTGACGAGCGCCAGGCCATCAGGTGCACCGTTCTGCAGGCCGGTAGCATCGACCATGACCGTGCCGAACCCATCGCACTGGTTCGCCAGAAAACTACTCAGCGGCATCGTGCCGTAGGTCGTCCCGCCCGTCCCGTTGTAGAAGACGACGGACCAGCCATCGAGGTTGGTCAGCGCGGGGCCGGCGATTTCGACAGCCTCGCCAGTGTCCGGCCCACTATTGTCATAGTGGATTTCGTTGACGAAGACGGGGGCGACAGCCACCACCGGGGAAGCGAACACGGAAAGCAGAACGGCTAACAGTGCGATGCGCGAATGCATGAGAGTCGTCCGGCAGGGGATGCCAGCGGACGACGTTAGGCTAGTGAGGTGACGGGATCAAGAATGCGTCAGACAGACGCCTTAACGAACGCTAGCGCTGACGGCAGCTCAGCCGCGCACCGCGCAGCGAATCACTCTATTCGGGCTTGAAGAGCTCGTTCTTGATGTTCTTCTTAATGGCGTCGAGTTTTTCCGTCAGCGCCTTCTTTTCATCTTCGGACAACCCCGGCTTCTGCAGTTCCTTGAGAATGTCATCAGCCTCGCTGCGGAACCGAAAATCGTTGTAAAGAGAGAGTGCTTCGATCAACGCCGTCGCATTGGTTTGACCATCGGTGCGGACGTTGTAGAAACGTTGCATCAACGCGGCGCTGGCAGCTGTGCTCTTGAATTCTTCAAGTCTCTTGTCTTCGCGCCCGTCGAGTGCGATGACGGCGTAAGGGATCTTTCCCTGGTAGGCTGTTCCCTCGGCGTTTCTGAGGATACCGTCCTTGCCGATGGAATAGTTTTTTAATGTGGACTCGTCGAGTTCGGAGCGGGTGAGAACCGCAAAGCCGGCAACGGCTGTCCTCTCGCCACCAACATCAAACGAGATCACTTCCGTTCCCTGGAACTCGGCTTTGTTGTCGTACAGGCCATTTGCAACCTGCCCGCCAAGCTTGAACAGGGAACCCGCGGCCAGCAGATACGGCGATGCCATCGCAAAAATGGGCAGCCCGGCAGCATCGCGAAAGATGCCTCCGACAGAATTGAATAGTTCCTCATTGATATTGTCGATCGCCAGTTCCACGGTAAGCGTCAGCGAACGGTCGACGAGCGCTGGCGAGTAGAACATGACCCGGGTTCCTTCCTCGGTCGCGGCAGGCCCTGATATTGGCATCAGTCGAGTCACTGACTTCTTCAACATATTGAGCGCTCGGGGTTGCGCGTCGAAGGTTTGCCAGCTTTTCACCGCGGACGTTACCAGCGCACCGCGCTCTTTTCCAAAGATGCCCGATTTGGGTGGAAGGTCGCCCGGATAGACGGAGGCCAGCCAGATAGTCAGCGGCTTTCCCAGCCCGATTGGTGTGAACGCAACTGTCGGCGCTTCACCGGATGGGGCAAATTCGAACCCATGACTCTCTGCCGCAAAGGTCAATCCCCCACTCTTCACGCTGACCTTCTCGTTCGCGAACGACAGGATGGTTTCGCGATGCCTACGCACCTCTTGGGGTCGCAACAGGTTACCGCCGACAGAGTAGTAGAGTGCCATTTTCCCAACTCCCGAGTGATGCAACGGCTGCCGCACAAAGAACTTAAGTGTCGCCAGGGCGCTCATCCTCTCAGCCCCTCGACCCGCGGTGTAGCGCGGTACACGCTCCGGCAATACCTCCTACCCCGCCTATTGCGTCCCATGCCTGAGGCTCGGTGTACCCGCCGGCTTGGGAGGCCGCTCAATCGGCGGATAACCATCAGCCCGATGAGACACTGTCTTGACAGGCCAACAGGTGGGCCAGTAGCCTTCACAGTTGGTTGTTCTGCAGGTTGCCATCCGGACGGAATATTCAATAGTCTCGCGCAGTTGGCGAAAAGTGTTGTGAATCCAGCAAGATGCTGATAGTAGAAGCGCGCGTACCATGCCCGAGTGGTGGAATTGGTAGACGCAGTGGACTCATAGCGAATTTGAGCCCTCCGGGGGAAACCCCAGAGGTGAAGCCCGTCAAACTCGGTGAAGGCCCTGGACAATGTCCGAGCTAACGCCGAGCCAAGCCCTAGGCCGAAAGGCTCAGGGAAGGTGTAGAGAGCAGACGGCGGGCACCTACGGCAATGCAGTCAACCGACTGCGGCGCTACGGTGAAGGCGTGCTCCAGACCACGAACGCCCTGCCCCGTGCAGGTCGGCGGCGAAAGTCGAAGTGGGAAGAAAATCCACCGCCGCAAGGCTTGTCGGTTCGAGTCCGACCTCGGGCACCATCTCTCTGAAAGCCGCTCCCGCAAGGGGCGGCTTTTTTAATGGCCGACCTTCAGTCCGATACAGCAACTGGTAACGCCAGCACAATGCCGTTCTGCAGCAACACTAGACGGACGACACGAAACGCGCTGACATATACACATAGTTCGTATTTGTAAACCGAGCGCGCAATGGACATTGCCTTTCCTGAAGATTTCTTTACCCCACCGACAGTTAGACCGGACGAGTGGCCTGACGATCCGGATTTGCGACGTGCGGTCGAGTGGTTTAGATCATTGATGCCACGTCAGCAGTGGGTAAAGCGTCGCGAGAACGCCGCGCGACGTCTATATCAGACTACTTTGGGAAGAAACATCACTGATCCGAAAGGGACTCGCGTTTTTGATCCCAACGACACTTTTGGTTGGCACCTTTTCCTAGCCGAGTCTCACCTTGACCACATCTGGAATTTCGAACCAATTTACGGATCGCGAGTTGTTCCTGTCTTCAGATCGATAGGTAGAAACATCGAGCGCCTCCTGGATATTGAAGGCTCGAAGAAGCGCGTGCGGAAAATGATTGCGTCCAACGCATCGCAGCCGAACGGAACAATGTTTGAACTCCTCGTCGCTGCCGCCTACAGCCGAATTGGCGCACAGGTGAAATTCGTCGACGAAAGCAAAACATCGAAAAGCCATGATCTCGATATTCTTCTGAAGGGAGTTTCGTGGGCGGTCGAATGCAAGCGCATGGAAGTTGGTGACTACACCGAACAAGAGCGGCTAAAAATCGGATCACTCTGGAGTAATTGCACTGCGTTCCTAGAAGGAGTCGGAGCTAACGCACTATGCAATGTCCAGTTCTTTGTCGAGCTATCCGCTGTTCCAAGCCCATATCTCAAGGAGAAAGTCGACGCCTGGATAGAATCAGGAAGAACCTCTCTTGAGTGGGCCGACGATATTAGCCACGGAACGATCTCGATTCTTGATATTTCCCCACTTCAATACGTGCTTAGAACGGATCTCGTGTTGCAGGGAAGTACCCGCATCCTCCAGTTACTAACGGGAGAGTACGTTCGCAATGGGAACTATCGGACTTCGCTCCGCACCAAGCTCTGGTCAAAAAACCCGCGTTACATTGAAGAATGCAGCCAGGCTATCGTCCTACATTGGCAAAGCCTTTCCGACACGGCCATCTCCGGCAAAGCGCGTGACATCCGTAAGAAGATCGTGGAAGCGAACGAACAACTTCCACCAGACAGGCCTGGCGTAATCCATGTCGGATTTGAGGCAGTAGACGGCAACTTGATCGAACAAGAGAGGCACAAGAAGATCCTCGCTAACGCTCGTGAGTTTGTTCAGACGAACAAGCAGCTAGAGTATGTGTATGCTCACTGCTTCGCCCCTGAGTGCCCACCAACTAGCGGGATCGCTTTCGACGAAACCACGATCTGGTGTGCAATACGAAACGTACACCCTCGACCGATGGATGATGTTTTTCTTGTAGCTCCTGACGATGTGGCGCAGCGACCCGGCGGTCATTGGCAAGCACCCGTCGAATAATGAGCGCTAACGCACGCGACGTAGTCCTACAAATGCTTATCAGCGCGCAGTATTACGCTTGGCCGGGCTCAAGCCCTGCGACCTTCAGAAACATGTTCTCTAGATCGTACGGGCCTACATCAGCAGCTATCTTTGCATGCAACGACCGCTTTAGCAGATACACATCCTTAAGGAGTATCGGCGACTGTCCCGGCATCAACACGGCGGGCATCAGCAGGTAGGCTCCAACTCTCCTGTAGTGGTCCAGAAACCGAGTGAGGTTGACGTCGTCGGAAGGTTCCATAGTGAGGGAGCGCGACGCAAGCATGGTAAATCGTGAATCTACCTGACCCTTCTGAATGCTTGAGGTCACGATCACACCGTAGTGCGTCGGATGCTCGACAGAGAACTGGCGAACAACCCCGATGTAGATTTCCTCCTCCTTGTCCGCATCCCCAAATCGTTCGCGCCATCGCTCAAATATTTTTTTCGCCGCCTCGCGATTCTTGAACATAAGCGCCATGAACGGTGGCGCCTCGGGTGCGAACATGCCGTATGCAGTTCCCGTCCAACCTGCACGGTCCCAAAGGTGGATGTCGATAACCGATCGAACCTTCACGTCACGGTGATCAGTCATCTTTAAGACTTCCGGCCTCTCATCAACGAATTCGCCGGTTTCCTGCGAATGCGCCTTAGCTAGGGGTGGCTCGCGCTTAACTTTGGGCCTGTCGAGTTTGGCCTCAAACCTCTTGGGTTCATACCTGTCCCACGAGGACAAACGCGAGACGCCACGGAAGATGCGCTGGCGACTGGAACAAACGGAGCCAATCATCGCAACGCGATCGATTGCTGCATCTGTCTTGAAGAGGCGAGCGATTGCTTCTTCCAGGTTTTCTTTTGTGCGGCACGTAGCTGAAAAGATCGTAGCCGCGACTTCTAGCAACATATTGAGGAAATCAGCATGTACCGATGGTGATCCTGGAAACAAACCACGGGGCCAACGAACCGTCGCCCTCATCTGATCTATGTCGATTACCACCGCGAAGCGCGCAATGTCTTCTTCGACAACGGCAACATCGAACTGCTCCGAATGGGCGGCAACCTCCAACTCGAACGCCGTTGCGAAGAAGGCCTCGACCGTCGCGACAATCGCCTCGGAAACGGTTACGCAAATATCTGTAGGTTTGTGCGCCACACGAACCTGCACGCCAAGAACAGAGGTGGCAAACACCTGCTCGTTCTGCCCGTTGAATATTGCAGGTCTCCAGGAGGCATCGCCAGCGGGCTGTCCAGCTAGTCGGTTGAAAAAGCTCGCAACGTCCGAAGCTGATTCGCTCTCAGGAATCCATCCCTCGCCTCTCAGAAATTTCTCGTACCCGAGCATATAGAGAAGCGTGAACTTGCTGTGGTTCATACCCAGACCGCTCAAGATGTCGGGGATCGTCTCAAGCTGCTGCACTTCATCCCGAGAAAGATTCGCCAACTGGCAAGCCAGCACCAGGTCGAAATCCTGCAACTGCTTGTCGGCGCGCTTGGACGACTCATCATCGTAGGGCAACGCGCTCAAGGATCCACGCGCGATTTGAATGATTTCCAGTATTTCGGGAAAGTGCTTGAGCTCGACCGCCATCCATGCAGCATTCATCAGTGTCGGAAAAGCAGTTGCCGGGAGTGACCCATCCTCGTCCGCTTCGATAAACAAGATCGCGGCAGCTGACGTGCAGCTCGCGCGCGCGGCCCAAAGCAACCCGGCACTTCGATATGCCACTCCGAGGAGGCACAGCGCATCAACCAAGTCCTCGGCGTGCTCTTTTTTTGAGAGCATTCGGACGGCTTTGCCGAGAACCCTGATCATCTCCATGTTCTCGTCGAAGTCGAGCTGGTTGGCCCGTTTGAGTAGTACCAACGCCCCCAGACTCTCGCCAGTGCGCCTAGCTACGAAGTCAGAAACCTGATCCACGAGGTCCCGGTAGCTGCGGTCCTTACCAGCCACCTTGCCAAACACCTCGATCAACCTGACTAGACGACTAGCGTCAAACTCTCCTAGGCCGTCGGCCTTGGCGACGATCTTCCTGAACTGGGGCCACAATATGGCAAGCTGACCTGGTTCACGGGCCATTACTGCTTCATTGACGCTGATGGTAAGCAGGGAGACTTTGGCCTCCAACGCGTTGTTCGGTCGCTCGCTGTCACTCGCAAGTTCGGTCAATCTTGACAACAACCGTGCGACCCGCTGCTTCAGTCCCACCTGCTCTGGCGTGAGGTGGCCATGGATGACAGCGTTGAAAAGTAGCTGCAGTAGGTTGCAGAGCATTTCGAGCTCAGCCGCATGCTCGCTTGTGGCGACTAGCGCTTCGAAGTTGTCGTAGCCGTTGACGATCGCGTTAATGTCATCGAACCACCAGAAAGCCGTCCATAGAGTCTCGTAGCGCGCAGTAAGTTGCTGCCGGCGTGTCCCTCCGTCGTCCGCCAAGCGAACAGCCCGAAGCAGTCTTCCGTCTACGTCGGGTCTCGGCAATTCCAATTCTCGCGCCAGCTTGGCGGCAACGAGCGCTTCGGCAGCTCGCTGCATCTTCATCCCAGTGAACGCCTCAGGATCCGTCAGTTCCTGTTCTATTTCGGCCAACTGCCGTTTGCGCGAATAATCTGATGGGCCAAGATCAAGATCGCTCGCTTCATCACCGATGCCCAGATAGTAGTACGCAAGGTCGCGCCGGCTATTTTCTATGACTTCTTTGATGATCCACGTTCGGTCATGAATCGTAACTTGAACGCCGTACTTACTAGAAAGCTCTTCTTCTATTCGCGCTCGATCCTTTGCGCGCGCAGGCCTCGACGTTACAAAGAAGACTTTCTTATAGCCACGATTCGTGGCCATGATGCCGGCCACGTCCGAGCGCGCTTTGTCTGCCCACACCTTCTTTGCACTGAAGGCGAAAGCCCATCGCTCACTGCCGCTGTTGGCGAGACCAACATAGGCGAGCTTACTGATCTCATCGGATACAGGGGATGTCTCGGTGTCAGCCTTGCTATCCCCGCCACCTTCCGGCCCCGTCGCGGGCCTTAGGTTTGGGCAGATGGTCCGCTCGCAAAGCTTTCGACAGAACAGTTCGAAATCATGCGTCTGGTTTCGGTCGGTAATAGTGTCCAGATGATGAGACAGAACCTCAGCTTTGAGCTGATGTTTAATGCGCTGAGCAGAGTCGGAATATAGTTCAGGCCGGATTTGGCGCATGAAC
Organism: Tahibacter caeni; assembly: GCF_024609805.1. Classification (GTDB taxonomy): domain Bacteria; phylum Pseudomonadota; class Gammaproteobacteria; order Xanthomonadales; family Rhodanobacteraceae; genus Tahibacter; species Tahibacter caeni. Next base: position 23,687 of record NZ_JANFVR010000005.1, read on the forward strand.
TCTGATGGCGAGACCATATTTTCTGGCTTCTTCTGCATCCTGCTGTTCCTACGCGATGGGGATCGAGAGTCAAGCCGATAGGTAGTAGTCGCCTACGCAGCCTACTCAACAAGGAAGGTCTTTCTCCCACCTTCCGGGCAGTCCGAACGCCCCTGCCACAAACGCAGCCGTTTGACGCGCGCCGCGATCTGAGCAAGTAGACTACGCGCACACATTCACGCTGCGATACTGGTTAAGGGGCAGGGTTTGCAGTGATACGTCACCAGTGGCCTCTATGAGCTCCCAAACTCTTCAGAGGCCTTCAGCATTTCAGCGCAAACCTCATCGGGATTTCTGTGGCTGAACATATGCTCGTTGGCATTGCGCCATATCAATAAATTGTGCGCTCCGCCATTTCCCTTGAGGGGGTAGTACTGGTTTGCCGGCTCGCTGGTCCGATTGTCAAACAACAACAAACGGGCCGGGCTGATCGGGAACAGAATGCTGGTTTCGGAGTTCTTTATGCCTCGAAACCGATCGGACGGATGCAAGAACGTAATCGGGTTATCGCTCGTAATGAATACTGGTTGATCGGCGATCACCATCGACCAGCGCATTGCCATGAACATCTTGGCGTAAACACCGGCGCCGCTTATTTCTTCAATCCAGAAGCGTTTAATGTCATCTTCCCCTGCGTCTCGATACGCGGGCCACTTCTCCAGATCTAGCTCATATTCTTTCCCGTTTATCTCAACTGACGACGCTGGCCCGCCTGGCCCCGAGTGAAAATCCACGAGTTGAGCATGCATTTCTTGAGTTAGCTGCAGGAACGCGGGATTGCGAAGCATCAGGGTGGCCGCGAGCAGCGAGACCATTTTTCGCAATGGGTCCCAGCTCAAGTCAATCATGTCGTCCCGCAGCTTCTTCCAAACGACCGAGCCAAACCATTGCTCCAAATCCGCTAGCTTGTGTTCGAAGCTGTCATCTCGCTGCCCGTCAGCATCCTTTGGTACATACAAGTGGAATCGGACAGCTACCTTGTCGATTCCCTTGAGCTCCGGGTCTCCGGATGTTCTGCCGAATCGCCAGATCTTTTTCTTTTCGTCGTCCGAAGCAAATCCACGCAGATACGCTTGCGGCACCCAATGGCAGCGCTTCGTTACGTTGGCCTTGCCCATCCTGACCCTCTCAAAATGTACGGTCAAAAGGAATCAACATCACAGGGCCATTGAAACCTCTTGCAGGCGCACTACCTGCCGCAGCACTCCATCAGCAAACCATCTCGCCGGCTGAGACTGCGAGTTCGATCTGAAGTAAGCGGAGCTACCTCGGCCTTGACTCTCCGCTGAGGTCAATCTATACCACATCAGACGCGCTCGACTATTACTTACACACCTCTTACACACTGACACACTTTCTTACACACTTTTCGATTTTCGCTAAAAATATCGATAAAATTCATATGCTTAAAAATTTGAACCCGACTCAAAATCTGTTTCCGGCAACGGAGTGGGGGTTCGATTCCCTCCACCGGCACCATCAGCGAGTCCGGCGCCATCGCCGACGTCCTGAATCCCGCAGCAAGCGCCCTCTCCGCATCGGACGTCCACGACACCGGTCGCATTGCGTTCACCGTGACGGCAGGTCCAGGCCGGCGGTCCCGGCCCGAACCTGCTTCCCCAGTCCTGCATCCATCTTTCGCCCCCTGATCGATGGCCGTTCCGCGAGCTGGCGTGGTTTCTTCGACGCCGAGTCCTTCGGCGAAGAACGATGCGCCCCATATCACGCGGCCGGCTTCCCGTTTTCTGCGACGGTCCCGGACCTCAGCTCGGCTTGAGCGAAGAAATGGAATCGTTCGTTCCGCCCCAGTCGCTGTAGTCGGGATAGGTGCCGTCGCCGGTCGGACCGCCGACGGAACTCACGGTCCAGGTCTTGCCGCCGTAGTTGATGTCCTCGTAGAGCGTCCACTGGCCATCAATCACGATCAGCGACGACGTCTTGTCGTTCCAGCCCTGCGGCACCAGGTCGGGATCGGCGACCGTCACCACCAGCGCGCTGCCGCCGAAGTTCACGTCTTCGAACAGGATGATCTTTGCCATGACTTTCCCCTTGTTTCGAATGGCCGTCAGGCCATGCCGGAGCCATTCTCCGGCACCGCACGTTGCAATCTTTCCACTTTAATTGTCAATACAACAATGCAAAGTAATTATTGTTGTATACGTATTTATGAAATCTTCTCCGGAACGTGATAGGACGCGCCTTCGTGCTGCGCTAGGCATCACGTTGCCCCTTTCGCGTACCGCCTGCGCAAAGCACGCTCCGCCTTCCGGGACCTCCGAACAGTCGGCGTTCGGCGGGAAGCGCCCCGGAAAGTCTGCACTCCGCATCGAGGCCTGGCTTCCGGGGTGCGGGCGCGGAGGTCGGAAGACCCTGTCCTCCCGGAAGAGCTCGCCGCTTCGGCGAAGGCGATCGAGGAACAGCGCATCGCCGGACGCGAGTCGCGCAGGACCCGCCACGTGGCAACCCCGTTGCGCCGCCGCGCCTTTCGCGCCGCCGCCTCCAAACCGTCGCAGTAGCCGGCTATGATACGGACCCGTACGGGCAGGCGCCCGACGACGGCAGCGGAGCGGAGCTCCGCCGCCGAAGCCTCGCCATGACGGCACAGGCTGATCACGCCATTTCGACGATCGGAGCGAGGACGCAGCCCGAGCGGCTCTGCGCCCGTACAGGGCGCGCGAAATCCTGAGGGGGGGATTTCTCATGTCCTTGCCATCGGCGCGCCTCGTCGCGCTCGGTCTGCTGTTGGCTGCGACCGGCGCGGCCGCCACCGTCGCCCACGAACACGACGAACTCGAAGCGAGCCTGGACTTTCCGTTCCGCGCCGACGCGGACGGCGCGCGCCGCGGCGCCGTCGAACTGCTGTATCCGGGCCGCGACGGCGTGGCCGTCGCCTGGCAGCTGCGCCTGTTCGCGGCGGACGGCCGCGTGCTGCGCCGCTGGAGCGGCGAAGCGCTGGCCGGCGACAAGCGCCGGCGCCTGGAACTGGACTGGGACGGCCGCGACGAGCGCGGCGACCGCGTCGCCGACGGCATCTACCGGCTGGAATTCGCGGCCGGCGCCGGCGGCGCCGAGGAGCTGCAGACCGCGCTAGCGGCGCAGGCCGCGCCGCCCTCGCTGGCCCGCACGGCCGACATCGTGCATGAGGATTGGAGCATCGCCGTCGGCGCGCCGCCGCGGGCCCGGTTGCCGGCCGACTTCCGGCCTTTGCCGAGCGGCGCGACGGATCTCGACGTCGCCGTGCCGTCCGGCGACGCGCGCTACGTGATCCATTACGGCAACCTGCACAGCCAGACCAATCACAGCGACGGCGGCGGCGACCTGAGCACCTGCAACAACGCCGAGTCGCCGCAGTCCGGCGCCTACGGTCCGGCCGATGCGTTCGCCTACGCGCAGGCACACGGGCTCGACTTCCTGCTCGCGAGCGAGCACAACCACATGTACGACCGTTCCACCGGCACCAACACGAACGCGTCGCAGCAGTTCGCGCTGGACCTGTACCAGTCGGGCCTCGACGCGGCGGCGACCTACACGGCCGACCATGCGGGGTTTCTCGCGCTCTACGGCATGGAATGGGGCGTCACGACCAACGGCGGCCATCTGAACATCATCGGCGCTGAGGCCTTGTACGGCTGGGAGTACAACGCGGCGAACCAGCTGATCGGCAGCTTCTATACGCCCAAAAGCGACTACGCGTCGTTGTATACATTCATGCGCGGCCAGCAGGTGATCGGCCAGTTCAACCACCCGACCAGTTCGGGGCAGTTCGTCGTCGACGGTGACGCCGTGGGCTATACCGCCGACGGCGACGAGGTCATGGTGCTCAGCGAAGTGCTGAACAGCTCCGCGTTCTCCATCGCTACGGACGAATCCGAGACCAGCCGCAGCAGCTACGAAAGCGTCTGGAAGAAGCTGCTCGAGCGCGGCTATCACGTCGCACCGGCCAGCAACCAGGACAACCACTGCGCGAACTGGGGCGCGTCCTATGGCAACCGCACGGCCGTGCTGATTCCTCAGGGACAGGCGCTGACCGCCGCGAGCCTGCGCGACGCGCTGCGCGCGCGCCGCGTGTTCGCGACGATGGACAAGACCGCGCAGATCCTGCTGACGAGCGGCGAGCGCCTCATGGGCCAGCGCTTCGCGAACGACGGCGCGCTGAACCTGCGCGTCGACTACGCGAGCACGCGCGGACGCACGGCGAGCCAGGTGCAGATCTACGAAGGCGTGCCCGGCCGCAACGGCACGGTGACCTTGGCGGCGAGCAGCGCCCAGGCCGTGCTGAATCCCGCCGCCGGCGAACATTTCTACTACGCGAAGATCACTCAGGACGACGGCGCCCTGCTCTGGTCCGCACCGCTGTGGGTGACCCAGCTCGCGCCGGAAGACCGGATCTTCGGCAGCGGGTTCTACTGAACACCGCGGAGCTGCGAGCCGGCATGGCGCCGGCGCCGCCGGTGAGATGGACATCGGCCGCCGCGGGGCGGCCGACTCGCGAATGACCCAGGCGCGACCAAGGCCGGCCTCGCGACGGTTCCCCTGCTGGTACGCAACCGGCACGGCCCAGCCGCAGCCGACGGCGAGCCGTCGCTGACCCGATCAGCGGAAATTACCGCGCCACTCCCCCGCCGCCGCAGAACTGCAGTTCCGCGAAATCCGAACTCTTTCGTTTTTTAGCTATTTATTAAAAAAATAAACTAGTAAAATAGACAACAACCAACAACCCTGCGGCCGTAACGCTCAGCTAACACGTCCGGGCGCAAGGTGCGTTCAGTTCTCACCTACTCATCGCCGGCGGGACTCACGCTCGCCGCACCGGCTGCCGATCGCATTTCTCGCGTCGCGGCGGCGACCGCTACAGGTACCGGGCTCCGGTACGTGCTCCTGCAACGGGCAATGCCCCGTTGCCTCGATTTTCCCCGGAATGCAGTTCGCCACGGACGGCTCTGAGGAATTTTCCCCATGAGCAACAATGCCAACAACCGCAATCCGAGCGATGCCTCGAAGGCCGCGCCTGTCGAAGCCCCGACCGACAGCAAACCGGGTATGCCGGCCGATCAGCAGAAGAAGGAAAAGGAAGTCGTCGAACCCACCCGTGTGGTGCCGGCGACCGAACCCCGCGACAGCCGCCTGGGCGCAAGCCCAGGCGGCATCGTCCGCGTCGCGTGAAAGCAGCGCCGCAACGAATTCGCCGTTTTCCGCCTTGGCGATTTAACACTCCCTTACGCCTGTGGGCGCATAGTCGACCGACGTTTACGTGCCGTTCGCGGCATGGAGCGACACGCAGGCTCTTCCGCTACCGAAGCCTCCCATCCGCCGTTCGTGCATCCGCAGACTTCGCCGCGCCGACATCGGCGAACGGCCTGTTGCCTTGCCGTTTCCCCCCGTGGAGTCTTCATGTACCTCGTCGTGCATTTCCAGTTCCGTCTGGCTCCCGGCACGAGCGTCGGGCCGGCGCTGCTCCGACGCATCTGGTGGGCGGCGGCGCAGACGCCGCAGATCGACGTGAGCCGCGCCGCGCGCCATCAAACCGACGGCTTCATCTATTCGCTGTCGGCGCCGGCCAACCTGGCCGACCTGTCCAATGTGGAAACGCGCTTGCGGTCGTTGCTCGAACGGCACGTGATCGGCGCCGTGAACACCTTGATCCGCCTGCCGGGCACCCACGGAGGAAGCGCATGAGCTTCGACATCGCGATCGGCCGGTGCGTCGAACTCGGCGAACGTTTCGCCGTCGCCAGGCTCGACGGCGCCCTGCTCCGGAAGCTGCGTCCGGCCTACGCCTTCGTCGGCCAGCCCGGCGCGCGTCTGCGCGTGCCGCTGTCGGTCTGCAGCACGCGGCGGCCGCCCGTCATGGATCAGGAACTGTTCCTCGACTACGCGAAGGTCGCCGGCGGCGCCGAGGCCTCGCTGATTCTGCTCGGCCAGGACGACTACACCGACACCGACATCCGCCTGATCGCCAGCGGCATGGAACCGTTGCCGCGTCCGGCTCCGGAGCCGAAGCAGCGCTTCTCGGACTGGACCGGCCGGCGTTAGACCAGCCCGTTCCTGTTCCGCGCCTGTCGGGATATTCGCTGCGTCAGTCGCGCACGCCTGCGTCACACCGTTCGACCGTGTTCGCGTCGGCAGGCGCAGTTCCGTTGCGTCGCTGCGCCGACGGCAATGAGCTCCGCCGATTTCCGGACGCTTCCGGGCGCCTGAGCCCTCAGGGCGCGAGAACCGCCGACAGATCCAGCAGCATCACGTCGGTGTCGTCGCGAGCGACGACCGGCAGCACGGCGCGCGTCGCCGCGCGGTCGAGCGCGAAGCCGCCTTCGGGCAGCGCCCATTCGACCTTGCGCAGCAGCCGCGGCGGAGTGCCGTCCCAGGGCTGCACGAACAACTGCGGCTTCATGTCTTCGCCGCTGTAGAGGTAGTACAGGCCGCTCGGGTCCACGCGCCAGGCGTTCATGTTCCAGAACTGCACGTTGCTGTTGACGCGCTCCTCGGCGCCGCTGGCCAGGTCGATCGCGTACAGGCCGCCCTCGCCCATGTTCGCGAAGTACAGTTTTCCATTTCCGGCGCCGTCGCTGACGCTGTAGGCCGAGGATTCGGACAGGCGCCGGCTCGTGCGCGCGGCGAGGTCGCGCTGCCAGATATGCCAGGCGCCGTCGCGGTCGGACACGTAGAAGATGCTGTGGCCGTCCCAGGAATACGCGCCGTAGCGCACGTTGTCGCCTTCCTCGCTCTCCTGCCGGGTCTGGCCGGAATCGACCTCGACCGAATACAGCCGGCTCTGGCCGCTGCCGCGCGCGACGTAGAGCACGCGGCGGCCGTCGGGCGACCAGTTCGGCGCGCTGAGCTCGACTTTGCCGTGGTGGGTGATCTGGTACGAGGTGCGCGCGCCGGGTTCGAACAGCCAGAGCTGCGAATCGCCGCCGCGGTTGGACACGAACACGAGGCGGTCGTCGTTCGGTGCGAAGGCCGGCCAGGATTCGCTGCGCGTGGACGAGGCGATCGCTTCGCCGGCCGCGTCGGCCGCCGCGTCGAAACGGAAGCTCTGCAGATTGATGTCGGCGTTGTCCTGCTGGAACACGGCCAGACCGCGGCCGCGGCTGACCGCCGGATAGCTGCCGCCGACGATGCCGAGGTTGGCGAGATCGCCCGATTCGGTGTCGAGCAGATACAGACTCTGCGTGCCGCCGTGGTCCGACGACAGCAGGATGTGGCGGTTGTCCGGCAGCCAGTCGTAGCCGCGGATGCGCGCGCGCAGGCGCGTGAGCTGGCGCGCCGAGCCGCCGCCGACATCGACGACGAAGATGTCGCTGTACGGTACCGCGCCGCGGCGGAACGCGATGCGCCGGCCGTCGGGCGAGGCGCGCGGCTGGATGTCGGGCTGGCCCGGATCGCGCTGGTAGTCCAGCGGCGCTACCTGGCCGTCTTCGAGCGCGAGGCGGTGCAGGCTCTTGGCCGTTTCGGTGCGCGGCTTGCCGTCGACCGGCGCGAGCTCTCGCTGGCGCGAGATCAGCAGCGAGCGTCCGTCGCGGCTCCAGTCGAAATAGTCGAGGAAATGCGGCTCGCAGCCGGCCACTTCGCGTTCGCGGCCGCCGAGCGCGGCGACGACGACGATACGGCAGACGTCGCCGCGCATGCGCAGGAACGCGATCTGCGTGCCGTCGGGCGACCAGACCGGATAGGTCTCCTCGCTGGAGTCGCTGCGCGACAGGCGTATCGGCGGCGAGCCCGACAGGCCGCGCAGATAGATGTGCGGGCCTTCATCGCCGGGATAGCGCGCCGTGTAGGCGACCGACGTGCCGTCGGGCGAGATGCTCGGAAAGGTTTCGCTGTCGGATTCGGCCGTGACCGGGCGCACCGGGAAGCCGCTTTGCGCGAACAGCGGATTGCGCAGGTCCACGCGCGAGGGTGGAGGCGCGCGGCCGAACACGGCCAGCAGCGCGCAGGCGGCGACGACGACGACGGCAATGATCCAGAGTCCCTGCGGCCGCTTCGGTGGCAGTTCGACGACGACCGGCACTGCCGGGGCGGCTTCCGCGGCCGTTTCGCCGCCCGCCCCGGGCAGTTGCTCCAGCCATTCGACTGGCGTCAGCAGGCGGTAGCCGACCTTCGGAATCGTCTCGATGTGCCGCGGCAGCTTGGGATCTTCCTCGATCGCGCGGCGCAGCTCGGTGATCGCGTGGGTCAGCACGTCGTCGGTCGGAAACGCGTCGCGCCAGACCGTGTCGAGCAGTTCGCTGCGCGTCTGCGGTGCGCCGTTGGCGAGCATGAGCTGGCGCAGCACGGCCATCGCCTTCGGCGTCGGCCGCAGCTCGCGATCGCCGCGCAACAGGCGATTGCTCGCCAGATCGACGAACCAGTCGCCGAGGCGGGCAAATCGTGTCTGGTCCTGTGGCCGCAGCACGCGAACGTTGGAGCTCACCCAGTCCCCCCGAAACCCATGGTTCACCCGACGCGGACGCCGGGCGGCGATGCGTCGTCGCCGTGACCGCGTCCGGTACCCGGACACAGCAGCGAAGCCGCCCGGCCACTCTCGGCAATGGCCGCGCGCCGGTCAACCAGGCCGCGACGCCTCGCCGGCGAACGCGCGAATACCGCCGTGCCTGCGCAACTTACCCGCAAGCGCTGCAACATGCAGCCTCAGCGGAAGCGGTCGGTGGCCTCGATCAGCTCGTGCGTGATGCCGGGCTCCAGGGCCGAATGGCCGGCGTCGGCGACGATGCGCAGATCCGCCTCCGGCCAGGCGCGGTGCAGGTCCCAGGCCGAACGCGCCGGACAGACGACGTCATAGCGACCCTGCACGATCACGGCCGGAATGTCGCGCAGCCGACCCGCGTTGCGCAGCAGCTGATCGTCATGCTCGAAGAATCCGCCGTGCACGAAGTAGTGGCATTCGATGCGCGCGAACGCGAGCGCGAACTGGTCCTCGCCGGTCGCGGCGATGTGCGACGGATCCTGGTAAAGGAAACTCGTCGCGCCCTCCCAGGTCGACCAGGCCTTGGCCGCGGCCGTGCGCACGGCCGCGTCGCCGCTGGTCAGACGCCGGTAGTAGGCGCTCATGAGATCGCCGCGCTCGACTTCGGGAATCGCCTTGAGATAGGTCTCCCAGACGTCCGGAAAGATCGCGTCGCAGCCGCGCTGATAGAACCACTCGAGCTCCCAGCGCCGCAGCATGAAAATGCCGCGCAGCACGAGCTCGCTCACGCGTTGCGGATGCGTCTGCGCATAGGCCAGCGCGAGGGTCGAGCCCCAGGAGCCGCCGAACACCTGCCAGCGATCGATACCCAGATGCTCGCGCAGCCGCTCGATGTCGGCGACGAGGTGCCAGGTCGTGTTGTCGCGCAGTTCCGCATGCGGCGTGGAGCGGCCGCAGCCGCGCTGGTCGAACAGCACGATGCGGTAGTGCTGCGGATCGAAGAAGCGGCGCGAGTTCGCGTTGCAGCCCGCGCCGGGACCGCCGTGCAGGAACACGACGGGCTTGCCCTGCGGGTTGCCGCACTGCTCGTAGTACACGCTGTGCAGGTCGGAGACCTGCAGGCGGCCGCTATCGAACGGCTCGATTTCCGGATACAGCGTGCGGCGCGGATTCTGGGCGGCGCTCATGGCAGCTCCTGGCGAGACAATCCCGCGAGTGTAGCCGGGCCGGCCGCGGCCGCGCAGCTCAGCCGCCGCTGCCGGCGGCCGCGTCGCCGGCGCGCTTGCAGATCAGTTCCTGATTGAGGAATTCGCGGCCGTTCGACGCACGTGAATACAGACGCGACCGCGTGCGGCCGTCCTCTATCCACTGCCAGTCGAGGCGCTCGGCGCGGGCGTTCTCGTTCGGCGGCGTGATCTCGACCTTGCCGCTGAGGTGGCGCAGATCCGGCGCGAGTTCGGCATCGAGGGTCATGCGGCGGTCCGGCGTCGTCGCATCGAAGCCGCTGCCGAGCACGTGCATGGTTTCCGGATCCACGCTGAGCAAGGTGATGCCGACGTGCGTGGTGTCGCCGCCGCGCAGCACCGCGTAGATCGACTCCTGCAGGAAATTGCCCTTGAGCACCCATTCGAAGCGGCGCTTCTGCACGGTCTCGACCATGCGCTCGTGGAAGCGGTCGTCCCACGTACGCAGATTGCATTCCCAGTTACCGACGAGCGGCTGCGCGAACGACTTGAACGCCTGGCGCGAGTCCTGCGCGACACGCGGATCCACCGCGCCGGCCAGGGTCGCCGCCGACAGCAGCAGAGCCAGCAGCCCGCCGCGCAGGAATACGCCGCGCACCGCGCGAATGTCCGTTCTGTCCATGGAAACTACCGCTTGATTCATGCCGCCTCCGGCTGCTGACTGTATGCGATCCGCACGCTGCCGTTGCCGACCACGCCGAACGCGCGCGTGACGCTGGCCCGCGCCTGCATCAGCGCCATGCGACGCAGGCGTGTCGCCGGCGTGCCGAACTGCTGCTTGAACAGGCGTGCGAACGCGCAGCGATTGATGAAGCCCATGCGCTGGGCGATGGTACCAATAGGCACGCTGGTCTCGACCACCATGCGCCGCGCGCGCAGCATGCGCTGCTGCACGAGATAGCGATGCGGCGACGCACCAAACACGCGATGGAACAGGCGCAGGAAGTGCGACGGCGACAGGCTTGCGACCTGGGCCAGCGCGGCCAGGTCCAGCGGCACGGCCTGGCCGTGGTCGATCACGTGCTTGGCGCGCAGCAGCCGCGCATACAGCTGGCGCCGATGACGCTCGCTGCGGCCCGGGCACTGCGCGAGCGCCTGGGCCAGTTCTTGCTGGCGCCGCGACAGCAGGCCGAGCACGAGATCGAGCGCCGCATGGGTGTCGACCGACAGGTCGTGGTTGGACTGAGCCAGCCGCGACAGGGCCAGAGCGAGCTCGCCGTCCTGGGCGAAGAACGCCGGCAGCGGATCGACGCTCGCGCGGCCACGCAGTCCGGCCGGCGCCAGCCAGAGCACCGCCACGCGCGCTTCGCCGCCGCCGACCGCTTCGACGCGCAGGCCGTTGCCGCCCTCGGTCAGCAGGACGTCGGAAGCGCCGAGCTCGACGCCGCAGCCGCGGCTGTCGACCTGGACGCGGCCGCGCAGGGCCAGGCACAAGGCCGGCGGGGTCCAGCCCCACGACTGCGCCTCGCGCAGATCGCCGACCCAGAGCAGCGCCCGCGGGCCGAAGCGTTCCAGGTAATCGTCGCGGTCGCGCCAGGATGGAAACGCCGCATTGCCCTCGTGACGCCAGTGCACGCAATTCATGGTCCGCCCTCCTCGTTGGAATGTGGCCAAGCTAGGCAGAGGCCTCCGGCGAGTCCCGAGTGGCGGGCGAGTTCGCGGCGAGTTCCGCAACATCGGGCGGCGAGGTTTCGGCGAAATCTCGGCGAGGTCACCAGGAATCAATGACTTGACCGGACATTTCCGCAGCAATCCGGACAAATCGGCCCGGAGCCGCTCCCCGGCTCGTTCGCGGTCCGGTCGACTCTGCGCATTTCGGCAACGCCGAATTGGGGGATGAAAGCGGCCCGACCGGCGGCGGTGAAGCGCCGGCGAGGTCGAGTTCGGGGAATGCCGCCTGCGCTTCGGGAGTGACTGATGGACGGCGTCCGGAGGAGCTGTGCGGTCGGCCGAGACCGCGGAGCGGCAGCGGCGACGCCCAGGGACAATGGGTATCCTGAATTGGCAAGACGCCGCCGGGTTACGACACGCCGGTGTTCCACGAAAGACGGTCGCTGGCCGTGCCTTGCACGGCGCCGATGACCGCGCACCACGAAGAAGTCGCAGCAGCGCCACCGGACTACGGCCCGCACCGGTTTGAAGCCGACTCGACAGGAGGGACTTAGGGAGGATTGCCCTTGGCGCCATTGCGGCGCGCCCCTAAGACTGATGTTGCACACGGTTTATTGGTCGGGACGGCGGGATTTGAACCCACGACCCTCTGCCCCCCAGGCAGATGCGCTACCAGGCTGCGCTACGCCCCGACACGGAAACCGATGCTGCAAGAGCCGGCGAGTATAGCCGGCCCGCGACGACGCCTGCAATGCGACTGCCGCTGCAGCACGAGCCGCAACGGCGCCGCTCTTCCGGCAGACGCCGGCCGGCTCAGCGGCGCAGGATCTGCAGCACTTCCTCCAGCTCCATGCGCACCTGGCGCACGATCTGGCTCGACATGCTGACTTCGTTGCGCTGCTGCTGACCGTCCAGGCGCTGACGCGCGCCCGTGATCGTAAAGCCCTGGTCGTACAGCAAAGAGCGGATCTGCCGGATCATCAGCACGTCGTGGCGCTGGTAATACCGGCGATTGCCGCGTCGCTTGACCGGCTTGAGATTCGTGAATTCCTGCTCCCAGTAGCGCAGCACGTGCGGCTTCACACCGCACAACTCGCTGACTTCACCGATCGTGAAGTAGCGCTTGGCCGGGATTACCGGGAGCTCACTGTTGCTGCCCTGATCCAGCATAGGCCTCGACTCTGACCTTCAGCTTCTGACCCGGCCGGAACGTGACCACGCGCCGCGCGGAGATCGGAATCTCCTCGCCGGTCTTGGGATTACGTCCGGGACGCTGATTCTTCTTGCGCAGGTCGAAATTGCCGAAACCCGACAGCTTGACCTGCTCCCCTTTTTCCAGAGCCTCACGCACTACATCGAAGAACGCATCGACGAATTCCTTGGCCTCGCGCTTGTTGAGGCCTACGTCAAGGAACAGTCGTTCCGCCATTTCCGCCTTGGTCAGCGCCATGCTACCCCCGCAGTCTACCGCCGCATTCGCGTTCCAGGGCAGCCAGAGCCGAAGCCACGAGATGGTCTGCTTCCTGATCCGTAAGAGTGCGGTAACTGTCCTGCAAAATCAAGCCAATAGCGAGGCTCTTTAGACCGGAACCTAAGCCCGTGCCGCTGTACCGATCGAACACCAGCAGGTCGCGCAACACCACCCCGCCGACGCCGCGCAAGACAGTTTCGACCTGGCCCCAGGTCACCGCTTCGGGCAGCACGACCGCGATGTCGCGGCGCACCTGAGGGAAACGCGACAACTCAGCGGCTTCAGGCAGCCGACCGGCGGTGAGCCCGTCGAGGTCGAGCTCGAAGGCGTAGACGTCCTGGTCCAGGTCCAGCGCCTTCAGCAGGCGTGGGTGCAGGGCGCCGATATAGCCCAGAAACGCCCCGTCCCGGCGCACCTCGGCGCTGCGTCCCGGGTGAAATTCCGGGCGGTCGAGTGGGTGAAACTCCGCCCGGCCGCCGGCCAATGCGACGAGCTTCTCGAGGTCGGCCTTGAGGTCGTAGAAGTCGACCGCGCGCTTGTCGCCGCCCCAGTGTTCGGGCACAGCGCGGCCGCAGGCGACCGCGGCGACACGGCGGCTTTCCAGCGGCGCGTCGCTGCCGGTCTGGAATACACGTGCGATCTCGAACAGGCGGATGCGCTCCTGCTGCCGGTTCGCATTGTGCTTGAGCGCCTCTACGAGACCCGGCAGCAGCGACGTACGCATGACGGCGAGGTCGGCGCTCAGCGGATTGGCCAGCGCGACCGCGCCGGCTTCGCGTGACCAGCGCTGCAGCCAGTCCTTCGCCACGAAGCTGTAGCAGACCGCTTCGTAATAGCCGTCGGCGACGAGCTGGGTACGCACGCGCTCGGCCGGCACCTGGGCCTCGGGCGCGAGGTTCAGACGCAGCTGGCCGCTCGGCGCGCGGGTCGGCACGCGCTCGTAGCCGTGCACGCGCACGACCTCCTCGATGAGGTCTTCCTCGATCTCGATGTCGAAGCGCCGCGACGGCGGCGTGACCGACCAGCCCTGCCCGGCCGTCTGCACGTCCATGCCCAGCGCGCGCAGGATGCGTTCGACCTCGGCGTCGGGCACGTCCATGCCGAGCACGCGGCCCAGGCGCTGCCGGCGCAGCGGCACCGCGCGGCGCGCCGGCAGGTGTTCCGGCGCGACGGCCTCGACGACGGGGCCAGCCCTGCCACCGGCGATCTGCAGCAGCAGCTCGGTCGCGCGATCGAGGGCCAGGCGCGGCAAGTCGGGATCGACGCCGCGCTCGAAGCGGTGCGAGGCGTCGGTATGCAGGCCGAGCTTGCGCGCGCGGCCCATGATCGAGGCCGGCGCGAAATGCGCGCTCTCGAGGAATACGTCGGTGGTCGCGTCGGTCACGCGCGAATCCTGCCCGCCCATGATGCCGGCCAGCGCGACGGCGCGCGCCGCGTCGGCGATCACGAGGAAGGACTCGTCCAGGCTGACCTCGCTGCCGTCGAGCAGCGTGAGCGTTTCGCCGGCCGCCGCGCGGCGCACATGGACGTCGCCGTCGAGCCTGGCATTGTCGAACGCATGCATGGGCTGACCGAGCTCGAGCATGACGTAGGCGGTCACATCGACGACGGCGCTGATCGGACGCAGGCCGGCGCGGCGCAGGCGTTCCTTGAGCCACAGCGGAGATGTGGCCGCCGGCGCGATGCCTTCGATGACACGACCGAGATAGCGCGGACAGTCCGCCGCGGCATCGAGGTGCACGCCGCGCACGGCCGCGCTGGCGATCGACACCGGCGCCGCGGTCACGTCCTGCAGCGGCGCGCCGAACAGCGCGGCGACGTCGTAGGCCAGGCCGCGCAGGCCGAGGCAGTCGGGCCGGTTCGGCGTCATCTTGAGTTCGATGCTCGCATCGGGCAGCGCGAGGTAGTCGGCCAGCGCCATGCCGGTCGGCGCATCGGCCGGCAGTTCCATCAGGCCCGATGCGTCCGCGTCCAGGCCGAGTTCCTTGGCCGAGCACAGCATGCCGAACGAATCGACGCCGCGCAGCGCAGCCTGCTTGATCGCCATGCCGTTGGGCAACAGCGCGCCGATCGTCGCGACGGGCGCCTTGATACCCAGGCGCGCATTCGGCGCGCCGCAGACGATCTGCAGCGGCTCACCTGCGCCGACCGAGACGCGGCAGACGCGCAGCTTGTCGGCGTTCGGATGCTTGTCGCACTCGACGATCTCGCCGACGCGCACGCCGGCCAGACCGTCGCCGAGCGCTTCCACACCCTCGACCTCGAGCCCGGCCATGGTCAGACGATGACAGAGGGTGTCGCGGTCGACGGCCGGATCGACCAGGCTTCGCAGCCAGTTTTCGCTGAATTTCATGGAGAGTCTTTCAGAAGAGGGAGCGGAAACGCGCGCGGCGTCAGGCGAACTGGCGCAGGAAACGCAGGTCGTTCTCGAAGAACTGGCGCAGGTCCTTGACGCCGTAGCGCAGCATCGCGAAGCGCTCGACGCCGAGGCCGAACGCGAAGCCGGTATAGCGTTCCGGATCGATGCCGCAGTTGCGCAGCACGTTCGGATGGACCATGCCGCAACCGAGCACCTCGAGCCAGCGCTCGCTGCCGTCGGCCTGGTCCCAGCGGATGTCGACTTCGGCCGAAGGTTCGGTGAACGGGAAATAGCTCGGCCGGAAGCGCATCTCGAAATCGCGCTCGAAGAACGCGCGCACGAATTCGGCCAGGGTGCCCTTGAGGTCGGCGAAGCTCGAGGTTTCGTCGACGAGCAGGCCTTCGACCTGATGGAACATCGGTGTATGGGTCTGATCGGAATCGCTGCGATAGACCTTGCCCGGCGCGATGATGCGGATCGGCGGCTGGCGGCCGCTCATTGCGCGGATCTGCACCGGCGAGGTATGCGTGCGCAGCAGACGGCCGTCCGGGAAATAGAACGTGTCGTGCATCGCGCGCGCCGGGTGATGCGGCGGGAAATTCAGCGCCTCGAAGTTGTGGTGATCGTCCTCGATCTCGGGACCTTCGGCGACCTGATAGCCCAGACGCTGGAAGATGTCGGTGATGCGCGCGAGCGTGCGCGATACCGGATGCACGGCGCCGAGATCGGCGACGCGGCCCGGCAGGGTAACGTCGATGCGTTCGCTTGCGAGGCGCTCGGCGAAGGCCGCTTCCTCGAGCAGACTGCGCCGCTCGGCGATCGCGCCCTGCAGACGCTCCTTGGCCCGGTTGACGCGCTCGCCGGCGAGCTTGCGCTCCTCCGGCGCGAGCTTGCCGAGCGCCTTGAGCTGCTCGGTCACGAGACCGCTCTTGCCGAGCAGTCCCACGCGAAGACTTTCGAGCTCGTCGATCGAAGCGGCGCCGCCTATGCGCGCCAGCGATTCATCGACCTGCGTCTCCAACACGTCCATGCAAACTCCACGAAGATTTCTGTTCCGGCGATTGCCGCCGCCCGGGTGCCGCGACCGCCGGCGTCCAGCAATAGCGCGCCGGCCCGCCCGCGGCAAACAACTTTCCGTCCGGCAAAAAAATGGGGAGCGAAGGCGTCAGCCCGCGCTCCCCACGTTTGCAGCCGGCGGCGCGCGCGGCGCCGCCGATGGTATAGCGCTGCGGTTACGCGGCCAGGGCGGTCTTCGCCTTCTCAGCCAGCGCACCGAACGCCGCGATGTCGTGCACCGCGATGTCGGCCAGCACCTTGCGGTCGACATTGATGTTGGCCTTCTTCAGGCCGTTCATCAGACGGCTGTAGGACAGGCCGAACTGACGCGCGCCGGCGTTGATGCGGACGATCCACAGCGCGCGGAACTGGCGCTTGCGCTGCTTGCGGCCGATGTAGGCGTACTGGTGCGCCTTGGTGACGGCCTGCTTGGCTACGCGGAATACCTTGCGACGGGCGTTGTAGTAGCCCTTCGCCTTGGCGATGATCTTCTTGTGACGGCGACGCGCCGTGACGCCTTTCTTAACTCGTGCCATTGTTCAATCCTCCACTCAGAGATACGGCAGCATGCGTGCGACGCGGCCCGCGTCCTCGGCGCGAACGTGGTTCGTGCCGCGCAGGTTGCGCTTACGCTTGGTCGACTTCTTGGTGAGGATGTGGCTCTTGAAGGCGTGGCCGCACTTGAACTTGCCGGACGCCGTCTTGCGGAACCGCTTGGCGGCGGCCCGGTTGGTCTTCATCTTGGGCATGAAACTGCTCCGTTGAGGTTTTCGTTACTGACCCGAGCGGTGGCCTGCGCCACGCTTTCCGTCCTGCTCGAATCGGCGAATAAGTCCGCGCACGCGCGGACGGGTTCCACGAATTCCCGACGCCGTCCGGCGCCGGGAAAACCTTTCGCACGCGCCTTGGCGCGTTACTGCTTCTTCTTCGGCGCGACCATCATGACCATGAGTCGGCCTTCCAGACGCGGCCACTGCTCGACGACGGCCTCTTCGGCGATCTCGGCAGCGATGCGCTTGACCATCGCTTCGCCCAGTTCCACATGGGCCATTTCGCGGCCTTTGAAGCGGATGACGACCTTGACCTTGTCACCTTCGGCCAGGAAGCGCTTCATGTTGCGCATCTTGACTTCGTAGTCGCCGTCGTCGGTGGTCGGACGGAACTTGAGTTCCTTGATCTCGACCTGTTTCTGCTTCTTCTTGGCCGCGTGGGCCTTCTTCTGCATCTCGAACTTGAACTTGCCGAAGTCCATGATGCGGCAGACGGGCGGGTCCGCATTGGGCTGGATCTCGACGAGATCCAGCTCCAGGTCCTGAGCCATCCGCAGCGCTTCGTCGCGCGACAGAACCCCGACCTGTTCCCCGTCTGCGCCGATCACGCGAACCCGCGGGACGCGGATCTCGTGGTTGCGGCGGTTGGCTTTTTCAGCAGTGGCGGCGATACGCGCGTCCTCCCAGAAAACTAAAATTATTGAGCAATCAGCGACTTAGGCGCCGACCTGCTCGCCCTTCAGGCGCTCGGCGAACTGAGCCACGGTCATGGAACCCAGGTCTTCGCCGGAGCGAACACGCACGGAAACAGCCCCGTTCTCCTTTTCGCGATCACCGATCACGAGGAGATACGGAACCTTCTGCAGCGTGTGCTCGCGGATTTTATAGCCGATCTTCTCGTTGCGCAAATCCGCCTCTACCCGGAAACCTTGCGCGACAAGGGCTTGCACGGCCTCGCCGACCGCGTCGGCCTGGGCGTCGGTGATGTTCATGACGACGGCCTGGACCGGTGCCAGCCCGGACGGGAAATTGCCAGCATGATGCTCGATCAGGATGCCGATGAAGCGCTCCATCGAGCCGACGATGGCCCGGTGCAGCATGACCGGGTGCCGGCGCGAGCTGTGCTCGTCCACGTACTCGGCGCCCAGGCGGCCCGGCATCATGAAGTCGACCTGCATCGTGCCGAGCTGCCAGGTGCGGCCGATCGCATCCTTGAGGTGGTATTCGATCTTGGGACCGTAGAACGCGCCCTCGCCCGGCAGTTCCTGCCAGTCGACGCCGCAGGCGCGCAGCGCCGAGCGCAGCGCGTCCTCGGCCTTGTCCCAGGTCGCATCGTCGCCGAGGCGCGACTCCGGGCGCAGCGCGATCTTGATCTGGATATCGGAGAAGCCGAAGTCCGCGTAGACCTGCAGCGCCTGGCGGTGGAACGCCGTGACCTCGGCCTCGACCTGGTTCTCGGTGCAGAAGATGTGCCCGTCGTCCTGGGTGAAGCCGCGCACGCGCAGGATGCCGTGCAGCGCGCCCGACGGTTCGTTGCGGTGGCAGGCGCCGAATTCGCCGTAGCGGATCGGCAGGTCGCGGTAGCTGTGCAGGCCGTGGTTGAAGACCTGGATGTGGCCCGGGCAATTCATCGGCTTCAAGGCGTACGTGCGCTTCTCCGACTCGGTGAAGAACATGTTTTCCTTGTAGTTGTCCCAATGGCCGGACTTCTGCCACAGGGACACGTCGAGCACCTGCGGGCAGCGCACTTCCTGGTAGCCCGACAGGCGGTAGACGCGGCGCATGTACTGCTCGACGATCTGCCACAGCGCCCAGCCCTTGGGATGCCAGAACACCAGGCCCGGCCCTTCTTCCTGCACGTGGAACAGGTCCAGCGCCTTGCCGATCTTGCGGTGGTCGCGCTTCTCGGCCTCTTCGAGCTGGGTCAGATAGGCCTTGAGGTCCTTGTCGTTGAGCCAGGCCGTGCCGTAGACCCGCTGCAGCATCTCGTTCTTCGCATCGCCGCGCCAGTACGCGCCGGCCACCTTCATGAGCTTGAAGGCCTTCAGGCGATTGGTATTCGGCACGTGCGGCCCGCGGCAGAGATCGATGAACTCGCCCTGCGCGTACAGCGACAGATCCTCGTTGGCCGGAATCGACGCGATGATCTCGGCCTTGTAGTGCTCGCCCTTGTTCTTGAAGAACTCGGCCGCCTCGTCGCGCGCCATCAGCGAGCGCGCGACGGGCAGTCCCTCGGCCGCGATCTTCTTCATCTCGGCCTCGATCCGGTCGAGGTCTTCGGGCGTGAACGGCGTCTTGCGCGCGAAGTCGTAATAGAACCCGTTGTCGATGACGGGGCCGATCGTGACCTGGGTGTCGGGAAACAGGCGCTGCGTCGCCTGGGCGAGCAGATGCGCCGTGGAATGGCGGATGACGTCGAGGGCGTCCGGATGTTTTTCCGTGACGATCTCGAGGCCGGCGTCGGCCTCGATGCGATAGCTCGTGTCGACGAGCTTGCCGTCGACCTTGCCGGCCAGGGCGGACTTCGCCAGGCCCGGACCGATGGACTGGGCCACGTCGAGCACCGAAACCGGCTGCTCGAACGCGCGCTGGCTGCCGTCGGGTAGCGTGATCTGAATCATGGGATGTGCCTCGGAACACCGCGTCCGCGCTGCGGAATCGCGGCCAATAAAAAAGGGCGCCGAGCGCCCTTGTCGGGTGAGCCCTGCGCGGGAATTTCAGCGATGCGGGAAAGTTCGCGTGCTCATGTCACACCCTCGACCGGCGCGTTGGCGCGGGCCACCTCGGCTCTGTGCGTCGCGACGGCGACGCAGACGGCGCGAAAACTAGAGCACCGCCGCCGCGGCTGTCAACGCCGCAGGGCTACATAAGACCGCGACCGCCGCCGCACAAGCCCGTGGAGCGCCGGTTGTAACATCGCGAATTTCGTTCAACATCCATTGCTCGCCCTGTTGCGCTCGCCCGGAGGAGACCCGTCGATGCACCGCCCCCTGATTGCCCTGTTCCTGTCGCTGCTCGGCTGCGTCGCGGCGCATGCCGCCGAGCCGGTGACGATAGGTCAGCTGTATGCGATCCACTCGCCGACCCTGGCCGAAGACCGCGAATACCGCGTCCATCTGCCGGCCAGCTATCGCTGGGCGACCAACCGCCGCTATCCCGTGCTGTATCTGCTCGACGGACGGACCCGCTTCGGCCATACGGCAACGGCGGTCGAGGCGCTCGCGGCCGCCGGCGACATTCCGGAAATGATCGTCGTCGCCGTCGACAGCACCGATCAGCGCGCTCGCGACTTTACGCCGTCGGGCTCCGAGGCGGTCGCCGGCAGCGGCGGCGCGGACAAGTTCAAGCGCTTCCTGTCGACCGAGCTGATTCCGTCCGTCGAGCAGGAATACCGCGCCAACGGCTTCCGCATCCTGTCGGGCCATTCGCTCGGCGGACTGTTCGTGCTGCACAGCCTCAGCGCCGAGCCGGCGTTGTTCCAGGCCTACATCGCGCTCGCGCCGAACCTGGACTGGGACAACAAGCTCGCCCAGCGCGCGCTGCAAAAGACCTTCGAGGCCGACAGCACGATCAAGGGCTATGCCTACGTCGCGCGCGCCGACGACGGCGGCGCGGTGCTGACCGATTTCGAGGCACTGGCCGACACCTTCAAGAACAAGGCGCCGCCGGGACTGCGCTGGCAGGCCTCGGCGTTCCCGCAGGAAAGCGCCGCGACCGTGCCGCTGCCGGCCCAGGTCGAAGCGCTGCGCGGCCTCTACCAGGGTTACCGCCTGCCGGCGGCCGACTATGCAAAGGGGCTGGCCAATGCAGAGGAGCATTTCTCGAAGGTGTCGCGCCTGGTCGGCACGCCGCTGGCTATCACCGAGGAAGCACTGTCCGGCGTCGCGCACGCCCAGCTCGACACCAAGCCGAAGGATGCGCTGAAGCTGTTCCAGCGCAACCTCGACGCGAACCCGAACTCGGCCGACGCGCACATGGGCATGGCCGAAGCCTTCGCAAAGAACAACAAGTGGAAAGATGCAGCGCGCGAAGCCGACCGCGCCGTCGCGCTCGCGGCCGAATACCAGCAGCCGGCGCCGGCGCAGGCCTACTACAAGGACAAGGCCGCCAAGATCAAGGAAGGCCCGAAGAAGAAAGGCGCCAGGTAAATTCGGCGCCCGCGCGTCGGGCGGCCGGCGCAATGCCGGCCGCCGCGGAACCGGCGCCGTCCGTCACCTGCGGACGGACGGCGCCTCTCGCCTCAGAACGTCCAGTCGAAGATCACGCTCGCGTTGCGCCCCATCTCGTCGGCGCCCGAGCCGTGCTCGCGGTAACGGCGGTCGGCGATGTTGTCGAGCAGCAGGCTCAGCTTCGCGTCGGGCGCGAATTCCCAGGCCAAACGCGTGTTCCAGGTGTTCCAGCCGGCCGTGCCGTCGGGATTGACGCGCGGGTCGGTCAGGTCGCGCGGGCTCAGCCGGTCCTGACGCGCCGCATACAGCGCATTGACGTCGAGGCTCAGGGTCGGCGTGAAATAGTGCAGCAGGCCGAGGCGGCCGTTGAGCGGCGGCACGCGATCGGCGTCGTAGCTCTCGCCCGCATAGGTCTCGTCGCCGCGCGTGTAGTTCAGGGTGCCGTAGAACTGACTGTTCTCGCTGAAATACCAGCGGCCGCCGGCTTCCACGCCCCAGAGGTCGAGCTGCGTCACGTTGGCGTTCGTCACGATGATTGCGCCGGTCGACGTCAGCTCGCCGGTTTCGATCGTCGTGATCTTGTCCTTGTAGTCCGACTTCCAGACGAAAGCTTCGGCCTGCCAGCGCGGGTGGTCCCATTTGAGGCCGAGATCGTAGGTGATCACGGTCTCGGGCTTCAGGTCGGTGTTCGGCACGGCCCAGCGGTTGCTCGGCCGGCTGCCGAACACGCCGAGGTCGAAGATGTTCGGCGCGCGGAAGCCGCGGCCGATGTTGCCGACCACGTGCACGGTGTCGCTCGCCTTGAACGTCAGGCCCGCGTTGCCGGTGAAGTCGTCGGGACTGAGCTTCACGCCGACGCCCTGGGTGTTCGGCGTCAGCTCGATGTCGAAGCTCGAATAGCGGCCGCCGAGATCGAGCTGCCACTGCGGCGCGAGGGTGATGCTGTCGTTGAGGAAAATCGCGTAGCTGTCCATCGTCGAGCCGTCCGGGAACCGCGGCGGACGTGCCGTGACGGCGTTGGTATTGAGGTTCAGGCGCTCGCGGAAGCTCGCGATGGTGTCGTAGTAGGCCTCGGCGCCGTAGACCAGCGCGTGGCTGCCGGCTTCCTTGTTGAACGTCGCGGTGAAGCCGCGCAGGCGGCTGGAGTTTTCCTCGAGCTCGCGATTGACCGTGCCGAACTCGCGCGTGCGGCGGTCGTCGTTGATCTTCTGGTAGCCTGCATGGAACTCGGCGCGGTCGAACCACCCGCCGTCCTGCTCGATGACGTAGCGCGCCTGCACGAACAGGCGGTCCTGCGGCTGGAAATAGAACTCGGCCGAATTCGGCCGCGTCTGGTGGAAGCTCGTCACGAGCTCGTCGACGCGCGCAGTCTTGGGCTGTTTCAGATACGACGCCGACAGCATGAACTCATGGCCGGACGTCGGACTCCAGAGCAGCTTGGTGTCCGCGGCCCAGGAACTGAAGTCGGTATACGGCAGGCGGTCGCCGTCGCCGCCGAGCTGGCGCAGACCGACGTCCTGCACGGTCACGCCGCCGGCGATCGACACGCCGTCCTTGCCGGCGGCGCCTGCGATGCGGCCCAGCCGCGACAGGTCGCCGCTGGAATACTGCGCGCGGAAGCGGCCGCGGCCGTCCCAGGAATCGCCGTCGAAGCGCTCTTCCGGCGTGAGGATCTGCACCACGCCGCCCATCGCGTCGGAGCCGTACAGGCTGGACTGCGCGCCGCGCACGAGCTCGATGCGGTCGACGTTCTGCGTATCGGCCAGCGCGAAATACTGGTTCGGCGAGTTGCGGAAGAACGCCGTGTTCATGCGGAAGCCGTCGACCATGTGCAGCACTTCCGAGCCCTTGAGGCCGCGGATGATCGGCACAGCCTGGCCCGGCGTGGTGGACTGGATGAACGCGCCCGGCTGGCCGCGCAGATAGTCGGCCACGGTCAGCGCGGTCTTCTCGCGGATCTCGTCCTGACCGACCACCGTCACCGCGGACGAGACGTCGAAGTTCGACTTGGCCGTACGCGTCGCGGTGACCTGGATCTGCTCCAGCGGCTGCTCGCCGCGACCGGCTTCGCTCGCCGCCGCTTCGGCTTCGGTCGTGGCGGCGGCCTCGTCGAGCGGCGCCGCGGCGGTTTCTACGGCCGTTTCGGCCAGCACAGGCGTGGCGAGCGCAAACAGAATCGCGCTCAGCAGAGCGGAATGACGCATAGGACTCCCCCAGTCAGATGGTCGTTAGGACCAAAGACGAAAGAGTGCCGGCCGCCAGCCCTTCTGACATCGGCCCTAAGGACCAATTTAACTAAGCCCTGAGCATTAGAACCCCGGTCCAGCAGATCCGGCTCGGCGTCCGGACGGAACCGGAGCGACGGTCAGCGCCGGCGCGCCGGGCAAAGCCATCGGACCGCGCAACGCGGTTAGGCCGCGCGGCGGGGGCCGGGCCGGCCTCGATGCCGGCCGGCCTGGCCCGGACCCGGCCACGCGGCCGGCGGC
>NZ_JANFVR010000050.1 GCF_024609805.1 Tahibacter caeni
CGGCCGCGACGCCGGCGCCACGGCCGCGCGGTGCACAGGCGGATGCGTCGCGCCGGTTGCCGCACGCCGCGACGCCTCGCGATCCGTACGTATCGGCAGCGGTTCCTTTGAGCAGCTTCCCCGGCACAATGGCGCAACGTCGACATCGTCTTAACCGCCGGGCCCGCTGCCGCGGTTACGCTGTCGCCGACCCAGCGGATTCCGACCGGGCACACGATGAAGCGAGCGCGATGGATGGGCGGTGCGCGGCCACGGCGTCTGCTGGCGGCGCTCGTGCTCGCCGCGGCCGGCGCGGCCGCCGCCGATCCGGTGCCGCGCCACGCGCTCGAGACCCGCGCGCTGGTGGAACCCGAGCGCGTCATCGCCGAGCTGCCGCCGCTGATCCAGGCCGCGCAGAAGCGCGGCGACCTGCGCGAGCTCGCGCTGCTGCAGCTGGCCCGCGCGAACGCTTGCCGCGTCGTCGCCGACTGGGACTGCCAGCGCGACGCCGGCAATCGCGCGCACGAGGCCGCGGTCGCGGCCGGCGACCCGATATTGGCCGTGCGCGGCCTGATCGCCGACAGCCGCGCGAGCTTTTCGCTGCAGGACTTCTCGCGCGGCGAACACCTGCTCGGCGAGGCGCAGCGGCAGCTCCAGCTCGCGCCCGATCCCACGCTCGAAGCCGACGTTCTGCTGGCCTATTCGTCGCTGAGCTATGCGCTCGGCCGCAATGCGCTCGCGATCGACTACGCCGACCGCGGCCTGACCGTGCTCGGCCCCGACGGCGACCGCGCCATGCGCGTGCGCCTGCTGCGCAACCGCGCGCATGCGGAGGCGCTGCTCGGCCGCGACGATACGGCGCAGCGCACGTTGACCCTGGCCCAGCAGGCGCTCGGCGACCTCGACGATCCGAAGCTGCGCGCGGAGCTGTTCCTCGAATCCGCGCGCGTGGCCCACGACCAGGGCGACATCGAGCTGCAGCGGCGCAACGGCGCGGAGATCCTCGCGCTGGCCGGCCGCCTCGAGAACGCCGAGGTCGCCGCGCAGGCGCACGAGGTGTTCGGCCTCGCCGCCGGTATGACCGACACGAAAACCGCTTCGCTCGAGCTGCATCAGGCGCTGGCCGCATTCCGCAAGCTCAACCGCGACGGCGCCGAGCTGCGCGTGCTGCGCGAGCTGATTCCGGTGGAGATCCACCGGCGCGCCGAACGCAGCGGGATCGAGGCGCTGGTCGTGCGCGAGATCGAGCTGAGCCGGCGCATCGAGCATGCCGACCGCGCGAAATCCTCGGCCGACTACGACGCGCGCCTGCGCTACGCGCAGAGCGAAGCCGAACTCGCGCGACTCAAGCAGGAAGCCGTGATCGCCGACGAGCGCGCCGCGGCGATGGCGCATACCAGCCGGCTGACCACGGCGCTGATCACCCTGGCCGGCGTCATGCTCGTCGTGCTCGCGACGTTCTTCCTGCTGCAGTGGCGCGCCAAGCAGCGCCTGCAGCTGGCCTACGAGCGCTACCGCGACAGCGAGCGGCGCTACCGCATGCTCGCCGACAACTCGCGCGACCTCGTCGTGCGCATGCGCGCCGACGGCCATCGCCTGTACATCTCGCCGTCGGCGCGCGAGCTGCTCGGCTGGGAACCCGAGGAATTGGCGGAGCCGCGCTGGGATCTCGTGCACGACGACGACCGCGGACCGCTGCGCGACGCGATCGCCGCACTCATGGCCGACGGCGGCACGGCCACGGTGACCTACCGCATGCGCCATCGCGACGGCCATTACGTCTGGATCGAGGCGCTGGCCCAGCGCGTAGCGGCGGCCGACGCCGGCGGCGGCGTCGAGATCGTCTATTCCGGCCGCGACATCACCGCGCGCGTGGAAGCCGAGCAGGCGCTCGCCGAAAGCCAGCGGCGCCTGCTCGCGGTGACCGACAACATCCCGGCGCTGATCGCCCAGTTCGACGCCGACCTGCGCTACCGCTTCGCGAACGACTATCACCGCAAGGCCTTCGGCCTCGCCCCGGCCGACCTGATCGGCATGCATCTGGCCGACGCCGGCAGCGGCGCGGCCTACGCCCACGTGCGCAGTCATGCGGAAGCCGCGCTGCGCGGCGAAACCGGGCGCTTCGAGGGCCAGATCGACCTGCACGGCCGGCACTACCATTTCCAGTCGCACTACGTGCCCGATCGCGACGAGAACGGCCGCGTGCGCGGCTTCTTCGCGCTGACCTTCGACATCACGGCGCTGAAACTGGCCGAGCAGGCGCTGGAGCGGCTCGCGCGCTTCGACAGCATGACCGGCGTGCCGAACCGGCGTCATTTCCAGGAACGCCTGGACGAGGCGCTCGCGCGTTCGCGGCGCAGCGGACGCCCGCTCGCGTTGCTCTACCTCGACATCGACCATTTCAAGCGCATCAACGACAGCCTCGGCCACGGCGTCGGCGACGAGGTCATCAACGAATTCTCGCGCCGGCTCGTCGCGAACGTGCGTCAGGAAGACATGGTCGCGCGGCTCGGCGGCGACGAATTCGTCGTGCTCGTCGAGGACGTGGCCCAGCACGCCGACATCGAGACCGTCGCGGCCAAGCTCGTCGTCGCGATGCACGACGACGTCGCGACCAGCGCCGGCCGCATACGGATCACGACCAGCGTCGGCGTCGCCGTCGGCAGCGGCCTCGTCGATCCGATCACCCTGATCGCCGTCGCCGACCAGGCGTTGTATTCGGCCAAGGGCAGCGGCCGCGACACTTACCGGCTGCGCGTGGCCAGGCCGGCCGGCGAGGAATCCGCCGGCGCCTGACGGAAGCGGCCCCGAGAAGGCTCGCGGCCGCGCCCCGACGTTCGCTCCGACCGTGCTCCGCTGCGTCCGGACCGCGATGTCGCGGTTTCGCCCGGCGAGCCCGCCGGCGACCACCGTCGTGACGCGCGCCATGGGTTGGCAGTGCCGCTGCGCACGGTTCACGCGACTGGCCGGAAATGCCCCCATGGCGCCTCTTGCGGCCACTTATGCTCATTCGTAGCATAAGACCCGTCGCGGACAGACCGCGGCATCTGCCACCGCATCGAGGGATTCTCATGCGCTTCGACTATCTGGTTTTCATCGGCCGTTTCGAGCCGTTCCACAACGGCCACCTCGCGGTACTGCGCCAGGCGCTGAACATCGCGCGGCGCGTCATCGTCCTCGTCGGCTCGGCCGGCAAGCCGCGCAGCACGCGCAATCCGTGGAACGCGAACGAGCGAGAGGTCATGATCCGCGCCGCGGCCGGCGCCGACGCCGAGCGCCTGCGCATCCAGCCGCTGGCCGACCATCTCTACAACGAAGCCGCCTGGATCGGCGCCGTGCAGCGCCAGGTCGCTGGCGCCATCGTGGCCGACGGCGCCGGCGAGAACGTGCGCACCGGCCTGATCGGCCGCGACAAGGACGCATCGGGCTACTACCTGCACGAATTTCCGCAATGGGAATTATGCAATGTGCAGCACTGCGAGGTGCTGTCGGCGACCGAGATCCGCGAGCACCTGTTCAGCGCCGACGAAGGCGGCCGGCTGCTGATCCGCGCGAACGTGCCGGCGCCCGTCGCGGCCATGCTCGACGCGTTCCGGCGCACGCCGGGCTACGCCCAGCTGGTGCGTGAGTTCACCTTCCTGCGCAATTACCGCAAGGCTTGGGAATCGGCGCCCTACCCGCCGACCTTCGTCACGGTCGACGCCGTCGTCGTGCACAGCGGCCACGTGCTGCTCGTGCGCCGCGGCGCCGAACCCGGCAAGGGCCTGTTCGCGCTGCCGGGCGGCTTCGTCGGCCAGCAGGAAACCCTGCTCGACGCCTGCCTGCGCGAGCTGCGCGAGGAAACGCGGCTCAAGCTGCCGGCGCCGGTGCTCAAGGGATCGCTCAAGGGCGAGCGCGTGTTCGACCATCCGGACCGCTCGCAGCGCGGCCGCACGATCACCCATGCGTTCCATTTCGACTTCGCCGGCGGCGAGCTGCCGCCCGTGCGCGGCGCCGACGACGCGGCCAAGGCCCATTGGCTGCCGCTGGCCGAGGCGCTGAACCTCGAAGAGCAGTTCTTCGAAGACCACCATCACATCCTGCAGCACTTCCTCGGCATGAGCTGAAGCGCGCAGCACACGTCGCGCGAGCGTCGCTTCGCGCCGGCGCCGGACAGACCGGCCGCCGTCCGTTCCGCGGAAGGAGATTCCGTATGCGTCATCTCGACAACCTCATCCTGAACACCGACAGCTACAAGGCCAGCCACTGGCTGCAGTACCCGCCGCAGACCGAGGCGACGTTCTTCTACGTCGAGTCGCGCGGCGGCGTCTACGAACGCACGGTGTTCTTCGGCCTGCAGGCCATCCTCAAGGAATACCTCGCAGTACCTGTCACCCATGCCCAGGTCGACGAGGCGCGCGATTTCTTCGCCGCCCACGGCGAGCCGTTCAACGAAGCCGGCTGGCGGCACATCGTCGACGCGCACGGCGGCCGCCTGCCGCTGCGCATACGCGCGGTGCCCGAAGGCAGCGTCGTGCCGACGCATCAGGCTCTCGTCACGATCGAGTCGACCGATCCGGCGTGCTACTGGCTGCCGTCGTATCTTGAAACCCTGCTGCTGCGCCTCTGGTATCCGGTCACCGTCGCGACGCAGAGCTGGCATCTCAAGCAGCTGATCCGCCAATACCTCGACCTGTCCTGCGACGATCCGGCCGCGCAGATCGGCTTCAAGCTGCACGACTTCGGCGCGCGCGGCGTGTCGAGCGCCGAATCGGCCGGACTCGGCGCCGCGGCGCATCTGGTCAACTTCTTCGGCACCGACACGGTGTCCGGCGTGCTGACCGCGCGCGCCTATTACGGCGAAGCGATGGCCGGCTATTCGATACCGGCCGCCGAGCATTCGACGATCACGAGCTGGGGCCGCGACCGCGAGGTCGACGCCTACCGCAACATGCTGCGCCAGTTCGCCCGGCCCGGCGCGCTCGTCGCGGTCGTCTCCGACAGCTACGACATCTACACGGCGATCCGCGAGCACTGGGGCAAGACCCTGCGCGACGACGTCGTCGCGAGCGGCGCGACGCTGGTCGTGCGCCCCGACTCGGGCGAACCGGTCGACGTCGTGCATCAGTGCCTCGTGCTGCTCGACGAGGCCTTCGGCCACACGGTCAACGCCAAGGGCTACAAGCTGCTGAAGCACGTGCGCGTGATCCAGGGCGACGGCATCAACCCGAACAGCATCCGCGCGATCCTCGAACGCGTGACCAAGGCCGGCTACAGCGCCGAAAACCTCGCGTTCGGCATGGGCGGCGCGCTGCTCCAGGGCATCAACCGCGACACGCAGAAATTCGCGCTCAAGTGCTCGGCCGCGAAGATCGCCGGACAGTGGATCGACGTGTTCAAGGCGCCGGTCACCGATCCCGGCAAGCAGTCCAAGCGCGGCCGCCTGGCCCTGCTGCGCCACCGCGAGTTCGGCAGCTGGCGCACCGTGCCGGTCGACGAAACGCTTGCACGCCCCGAAGACCACGTGCCCGAGCCCGGCTGGGACCATGCGCTCGAGACGGTCTGGGAAAACGGCGTGCTGCTGCGCGACTGGACGTTTGCGCAGGTGCGCGAGCGGAGCAACGTCTGACCTTTCGTTAGCGCGAGCGCCGTCATGAGCCGAAACGAAGCCGACATCACCGTCGTTTCCGCCGCCGCGGCGATCCGCAGCCGCGCCGACATGTATCTGGATCTGCACGATCCCGCGCTGCCGGCGCGACTCGTGCTGCAGTCCCTGTGCCATGCGATCGACGAGGCCATGGACGGCCGCTGCTCGGCCGCATCGCTGCGCGTCGCGCCGGACGGTCTGATCGAGGTGCGCTACGACGCCGGCATGCCGCTGCAAGACGACGAGTTCGCGCCCGGCCAGCCGGTCGCGCTGAGCCTGTTCAGGGTGCTGCTGGCCTGCCACTCGCGCAAGAAGCACATCGAGGTCGGCGCCGAACTCTGCGAGATCGGGCTGGCCGTGCTCAACGCGGTCTGCAGCGAACTGACCGCCGACATCGTCGAAGGCGGCCGTACGGCGCAACTGCGCTTCGCCGCGGGCGAGCTGCTGCAGGAAACCGCGCCGCAGCCTTCGGCCGGGCCGGACTGCACGCAGATCCGCTTCCGGCTCGACGCGGGCGTGTTGCCGGATGCGCGGCCCGGCGCGAATGCATTGCAGGAAGCCGTGACCACGCTGCGGCGGCGCCTGCCTCGGCTGCGCATCGAACTGCAGATCGACGGCTAGCCGCGTTGGTGCAGCTTGCGGTTCGCGCAGGTTGGAGCGAGCGCAGCGAACCGCAACATCGAGGTCTTCCTACGAAGTCTTCCCGTCGCGAAGCCTGCGGCCTCAATCGAAATCGCGAGAAGTCCCAGTGATCTCGCGCACGCCCGAGTCGCCGTCGCCGAACCCGTCGCCGTCGTCACGCGCGGGTTCCTCGGCGCCGCCGGACTCGCTCGACGAGGTGCCGTCGCGCGCGGCGCTGCGCGCGGCCGCCTTGTCCCAGCGGTTCTTGATCGGATTGGCGGTTTCGGCCGATTCGGCCGCGAGCACGAGGCTGGTCTTGACCGCTTCGGGCAGATCGGCCCAGTGGCAGTCGTCGAGCGCGCCCTGCATCGCATAGAGCAGGTTCAGGCTGGGGCGGAAGCCCGCGCGCTTGACCTTCATGAAGGTCTCGATGACGCCGACCGTACGCAGGTCCTCGAGCGTGCGCACGCCGACCTGGCGCAGCCAGGCGGCGGATTTCGGACCGACGTTGCGGATTTTCTCGTTGCTTGCCATGTAACCCCCGAAGCGTTTTCCACGCCGGCGTGCCGGCGATCCCTGAATGTTCGCGCTAGTCGCCGCGCAGCGACGCGAGGAAGACGGCGCAGAGCCGTTCCATGCCGACGCGATCGTCCTCGTCGAAGCGCGCCGGCAGCGGGCTGTCCACGTCCCAGACGCCGATCAGGCGGCCGTCGCCGTCGTACAGCGGCACGACGATCTCCGAGCGCGAGGCCGCGTCGCAGGCGATGTGCCCCGGGAACGCGTGCACGTCTTCGACGACCTGGGTCTGCCGCGTCGCCGCGGCCGTGCCGCAGACGCCCTTGCCGAGCGCGATGCGCACGCAGGCCGGCTTGCCCTGGAACGGACCGACGACGAGCTCGGTGCCGTCGAAGAAATAGAACCCGCACCAGTTCAGCCCGTCAAGGCTGTGGAACACGAGGGCGGAAAAATTCGCCGCGTTCGCGGTGCGATCGCGCTCGCCGTGCAGCAGGCCGCGCATCTGCTCGGCGAGACCCTCGTAGAGCTCGGTCTTGCCGGCGGCTTGCAGCGGTGCGAGGTCGAACATGGCGCGGGTCCGGCGAAAGGCGGACGCCTAGTGTAAACGACGCACGCCTCCGGATAGGCGCGCGTCGCCCCGCAACGATCCCTCAGTCCGCGACCACGACGCGCGTGCCGGCGATATGGTCGTGCAGGCAACGGCGGTCGGCACGAAAAATTAACAACGGGTTGATGAAAGCGACGATCGGGCCGACCACGGGGATCAAGACGACGAACTGCAGCGGGAAATAGCGCAGCGCGAGCAGACGCCAGAGCGGCGGCTTCTCGCCGGCCAGATCGACGATGCGGATCGACAGAACGCGCTTGCCCCAGGTCTGGCCGCTTTCGTGCAGCGGCCAGCCTTGCACGGCGGCGAAAACGGCCACGGCGATGCCGCCCCAGAGCAGCTGCAGGGTCCACGGCACCGCCTGACCGCTCTTGCCGGCAGCAACCGCCGCTGCGAAGTATCCGCCGAACCACTGCAGCGGCAGCGTCACGGCCAATACCAGCAAGGTATCGAGTATTGCCGCTCCCAGGCGCACGCCGCGCCCGGCGGGCTGGCCGGGGGCCGTGGACTCGGGCTCGAGAACCTGGCTGGTCGGCGACGCGTACGGATTCTGCTGTTCCATGTCGATCTCCGCGGGCTCGCCGCTACCATGCCGTTGTCGACGGCACGCGGCAAGTACGCGCAGGCGCAGCGGCTCAGGCCGCACTGGCTCGCGCGGGACCGGCCTGTCCTGCCGGCAACGCAATGCGATACTGCGCGGCCTTCCGGCCGCCGCCCTCGACGAGCACCCGCATGCCCCGCAGCGTCTTCATCACCGGCACCGACACCGGCATCGGCAAGACGCGGACCAGCGTCGCCTTGCTGCGCGCGCTGGCCGCGCGCGGCATCCGCGCCGTCGGCATGAAGCCGGTCGCCAGCGGCTGCGAGTGGCAGGACGGCCGCTGGAGCAATGAGGACGCGCGCGCGCTGATCGCCGCGTCGACGCCGCCGCCGGCCTATGCGCAGTGCAATCCGTACGCGCTGCGCGATGCGGTCGCGCCGCACCTGGCCGCGGCTGCCGAGAACGTCGACATCGCGCTGCCGCCGCTGCAGGCGGCCTATGCGCAGCTTGCCGCGAATGCCGACTGCATCGTCGTCGAGGGCGCCGGCGGCTGGGCCGTGCCGCTCGGACCGCAGCTGATGCAGGCCGACATTCCGCGCGCGCTGCGGCTGCCGGTCATCCTCGTCGTCGGCCTGCGCCTGGGATGCATCAATCACGCGCTGCTCAGCGCGCAGGCGATCCGCGCCGACGGCTGCGAGCTGCTCGGCTGGATCGGCAATGCGATCGATCCAGACCAGCCGCTGCAGTCCGATAACGTCGCGACCTTGCGCGAACGCCTAGCCGCACCGTGCCTGGGCCTGCTGCCGCACGGCCTCGATTCGAGCTCCGGCGACGCGCTGGACGCCGCCGTCGCCACACTGACCGCAACGGCTTGACCCCGCCGGCGCGCACATCGGATCGGCAGAACCCGATCGACGCGCCGCCGATCCACGCGCGCCGGCGCCGGCAATCAGGGCGGATTCTCTACCGTTGCGTGACAGGCGCGCGCTCACGATCGCGTCGCAGCCGCTGCGACGCGGACACCGTGCAATCGGCCGCGCCGTCAACCCGTAATTGCCGCAATGGCGGCACGACTTCCGGCATGCGCCGCATCGCCGGCCACACACAATACTGCGTCGTTCGGAACCACCATCCTGTCGCGGCGTCTCGGGGGCGCCGTCACGGAAGATCTCGCTTCGCCGGAGCCCGTCATGCTGCGCACCGTACGCCCTGTCCGCGTTTCCTTGTCCGTGCTCGCATTGAGCATTGCCGCCGCCGTGTCGACGACGGCGCACACCCAGGGCCCGCCGGGCCAGGAAATGCCGCCGACCACGGTCGAAGCGGCCAGGCCGCGCGTCGAATCGATCAGCGAGACACTCGCCGCCGTCGGCACCTTGCGCGCCGACGAGGCCGTGACGATCCGGCCCGAACTCGCCGGCCGCATCGAGGCCGTGCTGTTCGACGAAGGCCAGAAAGTGAACAAGGGCGCACCGCTGTTCCGCCTCGACGCGAGCCTGGTCCAGGCCGATGTCGCCGAAGCCGAAGCCAACTCGGCCAACAGCAGCCGCGAGCTCAAGCGCGCGCAGGAGCTGTCCGAACGCAAGCTCATCGCACCGGCCGATGTCGACACCAAGCGCGCCCAGGCCAAGGTCGACGACGCCAAGCTCGCATCCAGCCGCACGCGCCTGGGCAAGACCGAGATCCGCGCGCCGTTCACCGGCACCGCCGGCCTGCGCCGGGTCAGTCCCGGCGAGTACGTCAACATCGGCGATGCGCTGGTGGATTTCGTCGCGCGCGACACGCTCAAGCTCGACTTCAGCCTGCCCGAGGTCTACCTCGGCCGCTTCCAGGCGGGCCAGAAGATCACGCTCGGCGTCGACGCGCAGGGCGCGCGGCGCTTCGACGGCGAGGTCTACGCCATCGCGCCGCAGGTCGACCTCGCGACACGCTCGGTGACCCTGCGCGCCCGCGTGCCGAACGTCGACGGCCTGCTGTTTCCGGGCCAGTTCGCCAAGGTGTCGCTGGAGATCGGTTCGCGCGACAACGCGCTGCTGGTGCCGGAACAGGCGCTGTGGCCGCAGGGCGACAAGCAGCAGGTCTACGTGATCCGCGACGGCAAGGCCGAGCTCGTGGAAGTGAAGACCGGCCTGCGCAAGCCCGGCCTCGTCGAGATCGTCAGCGGCATCGGCCCGAACGACGAAGTCATCAGCGCCGGCCAGATGAAGATCGGTCCGGGCGCCAAGGTGCAGACCGCGCCGCCCGCCGCTCGGCCGGCTGCGGCGCAGCCGGCGCCGGCGCATTGAGGTAGACAGCCGCCATGGTCCTTTCCGACATCTCGATCCGCCGTCCGGTATTCGCGACGGTGGTCAACCTCGTGATCCTGCTCGTCGGCGTCATCTGCTACGAGCGTCTCGCCGTGCGCCTGATTCCGAAGGTCGACACGCCGGTCGTCAACGTCGCGACCTCGTACCCGGGCGCCAGCGCCCAGGTCGTCGAATCGCAGATCACCACGCCGATCGAAGAACAGCTCTCGGGCATCGAAGGCATCGACTACATCCAGTCGGTGTCGCGCGAGGAGTCCTCGCAGATCACCGTGCGCTTCCGCCTCGACCGCGATCCGGATTCCGCCGCGGCCGACGTGCGCGACCGCGTCGCGCTCGCGCGCGACTTCCTGCCGCAGGAAGCGCGCGAGCCCGTCGTGCAGAAGCAGGAGGCCGACGCGCAGCCGATCATCTATCTCGCGTTCTCCTCCGACCGCCACAGCGAACTCGAGATCGCCGACTTCGCCGACCGCCTCGTCAAGGACCGCGTGCAGAACATCGCCGGCGTGGCCCAGGCCCAGGTCTACGGCAACAAGTACGCGATGCGCCTGTGGCTGGATCCGGCGCGGCTGGCCGCCTATGCGATGACGCCGGCCGACGTCGAGGCCGCGCTGCGCAAGCAGAACGTCGAGATCCCGGCCGGCCGCATCGAGAGCCACCAGCGCGAGTTCGCGGTGCTGTCGGAAACCGATCTGAAGACGCCCGAGCAGTTCGGCGCGATCGTGCTGCGCACCGGCGCCGACGGCTATGCGGTGCGCGTGCGCGACATCGCGCGCGTCGAGCTCGGCGCCGACCAGTCGCGCTTCCGCGCGCGCTACAACGGCCGCAACGCCGTGCCGCTCGGCGTGGTCAAGCAGGCCACGGCCAACCCGCTCGCGATCTCCGAAGGCCTGCACAAGCTGCTGCCCGAGATCACGCGCACCCTGCCCGAAGGCATGAAGGTCGAGATCGCGTACGACTCGACGATCTTCATCGACCGCTCGATCAGCGAGGTCTACAAGACCATCGCCGAGGCCATGCTGCTCGTCGTCATCGTGATCTTCCTGTTCCTGCGCTCGGCACGCGCGACCCTGATTCCGATCGTCACGATCCCGGTCTCGCTGATCGGCGCGTTCGCCGTGATGTACATGCTCGGCTTCTCGATCAACACCCTGACCCTGCTCGCGATGGTGCTCGCGATCGGCCTCGTCGTCGACGACGCGATCGTCATGCTCGAGAACATCTACCGCCACATCGAGGAAGGCATGCCGCCGATGCAGGCGGCGCTGAAGGGATCCAGGGAGATCGGCTTCGCGATCGTCGCGATGACCCTGACCCTGGCCGCGGTCTACATGCCGCTGGTGTTCTCGGCCGGACGCACGGGCCGCCTGTTCATCGAGTTCGCGCTG
This sequence comes from Tahibacter caeni, assembly GCF_024609805.1. GTDB lineage: Bacteria > Pseudomonadota > Gammaproteobacteria > Xanthomonadales > Rhodanobacteraceae > Tahibacter > Tahibacter caeni. The sequence goes on from NZ_JANFVR010000050.1 coordinate 11,579, forward strand.
ACCCTCGCGGGCGCCGTGCTCGTGTCGGGCTTCACCGCGCTGACTCTGTCGCCGATGATGTGCTCGCGCCTGCTCAAGCACAGCACCTCGCACGGCAAGGCCTACGAGTTCGGCGAGAAGGTGCTCAACGGCCTGCAGGACCGCTACGAGCGCACCCTGCGCTGGAGCCAGCCGCACCGCAACCTCGTGTTCGGCGCCGCCGGCGTCGTGTTCCTCGGCCTCGCCGGCATCTTCGTGTTCAAGCTGCTGCCGAGCGAGCTCGCGCCGCAGGAAGACCAGGGCCTCGTCATCGGCTTCGGCGTCGCGCCCGAGGGCTCCACCCCCGAATACACCGACGGCTACGCGCGCCAGATGGAAGCGACGTTCGCGAAGCTCGACGGCGTCGACCGCTATTTCCAGATCGTCGGCTTCCCGACCGTGACCCAGACCATCGGCTTCGTCGGCCTCAAGGACTGGTCCGAACGCAGCCAGCCGGCCAGCGCGTACCAGGGCATGCTGTTCCCGCAGTTCATGAACATCGCGGGCATCATGGCCTTCCCGGTGCTGCCGCCGCCGCTCGGCGCCGACGATTTCGGCCAGCCGGTCTCGTTCATCGTGCAGACCACGGGCACCTGGGAAGACCTCGAGAAGATCAGCGACGGCCTGCTCGCGAAGATCCGCGCCAACCCGAAGCTGACCAATCCCGACACCGACCTCAAGCTCAACAAGCCGCAGCTGCGCATCGACATGGACCGCGACAAGGTGGCCGCGGTCGGCGCCAGCGTCGACGACGTCGGGCGCACGCTCGAAAGCCTGCTCGGCGGCCGCCAGGTCACACGCTTCAAGCGCGGCTCGGAGCAGTACGACGTCATCGTGCAGGTCGACAGCGAAGGCCGCCGCGTGCCCGAGCAGCTCAGCAGCATCTACGTGCGCGGCGCCGACGGCGGCATGGTGCAGATGGCCAACCTCGTCAGTGCGAACGAAGCGGTCGCGGCCAAGGAGCTCAACCACTTCAACCGCCTGCGCTCGGCCACGATCAGCGCCGGCCTCGCGCCGGGCTACAGCATGGGTGAGGCGCTGGACTGGCTGTCGACCGCGGCCAAGGAAGTCGCCGCCGACGCGCAGTACGACTTCAGCGGCCAGTCGCGCGAATTCCGCGAATCCTCCAGCGCGTTCGCGCTGATCCTGCTGCTCGCGCTCGCGTTCATCTACCTCGTGCTCGCCGCGCAGTTCGAGAGCTGGGTCGATCCGCTGATCATCCTGTTCTCGGTGCCGCTGGCCGCGTTCGGCGGCCTGGCCTGCCTCGTCGTAGTGAACTGGGTCGCCGCGCTCGGGCTGACCCACCAGGCTGGCAGCTGGAACATCTACACGCAGATCGGCCTCGTCACGCTCGTCGGCCTGATCGCCAAGCACGGCATCATGATCGTGGAATTCGCCAACCAGCTGCAGGAACGCGGCCTGGACAAGAGCAAGGCCGCGTTCGAGGCCGCGCGCCTGCGCCTGCGCCCTATCCTCATGACCACCGGCGCCATGGTGCTCGGCGCGCTGCCGCTCGCAATCGCGTCCGGCGCCGGCGCCGAGGCGCGCCACCAGATCGGCTGGGTCATCGTCGGCGGCATGAGCTTCGGCACCCTGCTGACCCTGTTCGTCGTGCCGCTGGTCTACACCCTGCTCGCACGCAAGCACGTGCCGCAGGAAGCCGTCGACGGCGAGGCCGTCGCGGCGCATTGACCCTCATCGCCCCCGCGGGCGCGACGAGCGCGCGGGGGCCGCTGCCTGCCCTTGCCCCCGGCAATCGGGGCCTGTGCAATTCACCGCGCGCCTGGCTCAAACGCGGCGATCCTGATCCGCAAGATCCGTAAGTCGTGCCAAGCGCAGCGATGCGCAACGTCGCGTTGCCGGGACCGGCGAGTCCTGAGGCTGGCGCTACTCGCCGGGGTTCGCCGACGACGCCTTCGTCGCCGACAACTCCGCTTTCTCGGCGTCCGTCAGCGGCCGGTGTCCGAAGCTGACGACGCGCGTCATCTGCCACGCGTCGCCGTCCTGCTTCCAGATCATCAGGAATTTCGCGCTGCCTTCGCAGCGGCCCGTGGCGAGTTCGCAGAAGCGGTGCTCCCCTTCCTCGACGGCGCCGTAGTCCTTGATCGGATAGATGCGCAGGGTCGCCGGCAGCAGCTCGCGGCGCACCTTGCCGCAGATGTATTGCCGCGTGTTGGCGACGACGGTATCGCGGTCGAAGGTCGCGCCGGCCTTGTCGTGATAGAACTCGACGTCGGGCGTGAACAGCGTGGTGAACGTGGCGAGGTCGCAGGCGTTGTAGGCGTCGAACAGCTTGCGATCCAGCGCCGTCACGGTAGCGGTCAGCGCCGCGTCGGCCGTGCCGTCGTCGGCGGCGCCGGCCGCGGCCGGCAGCGGCGCCAGTGCGAGAACGGCGCAGGACAGTTTCAGGAAACGGGTGGATGCCGTCGTCGTGCTCATGTGCGGTCCTGTCGGTGGGAGTGAAGAGCCGCGGCGATCCCGAGGCCTGGCGACAGTGATCCGGCACGGAGCCGTGCGGTTGCAGTCAGCACGGCATTCTCTGCAAGCATGCGGCAGGATCGCCGCGATTCCGGTGCGCCGTAGGGTCGCGTGGCGCAGACCGCCGCGCGCAAAGCAGCGCGGCGCGCGGTAGCGCACGCGATGTCCCGGCGACCATCGTCGGATCGAATCCGTTCCGGCGCGCCCGGATAATGCGGCGACCTCCCGCCGGAGCCTCGCCATGCCCGCGCCCAAACTGTTCGAGCCGCTGACCCTGGGCTCGCTCGCCCTGGCCAATCGCATCGTCATCGCGCCGATGTGCCAGTACTCGGCCGAGAATGGCCGCATGACGGACTGGCACACGATCCATCTCGGCCAGCTCGCCCTGTCGGGCGCGGCGCTGCTGACGATCGAAGCGACGGCCGTGCTGCCCGAAGGCCGCATCAGCTACGCCGACGTCGGACTCTGGGACGATGCGACCGAAGCCGCGCTCGCGAAAACGCTGGCCGCCGTGCGGCGCTGGTCGGACATGCCGATCGCGATCCAGCTCGGACACGCGGGCCGCAAGGCCTCCACCGATCTGCCCTGGCGCGGCGGCGGGCCGATCGCCGCGGACCACGCCGACGGCTGGCAGACCGTCGCACCGTCGGCGCTGCCGTTCAGTCCGCGGCATCCGGCGCCGGCCGCGCTCGATGCCGACGGCCTGCAGCGCATCCGCGACGCGTTCGCCGCGGCCGCGCGGCGCGCGGCGCGACTGGATCTCGCGGCCGTGCAGGTGCATGCGGCGCACGGTTATCTGCTGCACCAGTTCCTGTCGCCGCTGAGCAACCAGCGCGAGGACGCGTACGGCGGCAACCTCGACAACCGGCTGCGCTTCCCGCTCGAGGTCTTCGACGCCGTGCGCGCGGCGTTTCCGGCCGAGCGCCCCGTGACCGTCCGCGTGTCCGGCACGGACTGGGTGCCCGGCGGCTGGGGCATCGACGACACCGTCGCGTTCGCGCAGGCGCTCGAACGCCGCGGCTGCAGCGCGATCCACGTTTCCAGCGGCGGCGTCGATCCGGCGCAGGCGATTCCGGTCGCACCGGGCTATCAGGTGCCGCTCGCGCGCGCGGTCAAGGCCGCCGTGAACATGCCCGTCGTCGCCGTCGGCCTGATCACCGAACCCGAACACGCCGAGGCCATCGTCGCGAACGGCGACGCCGACCTCGTCGCGCTCGCCCGCGCGATGCTCTACGACCCGCGCTGGCCCTGGCACGCCGCCGCACAGCTAGGCGCCGCGGTCAAGGCGCCCGATCAATACCTGCGCTGCCAGCCGCGGCAGTTTCCGAGTCTGTTTGCGGCGAAGTAGCGGGATCGGTTTCAGCGAACGGCGCGATATCGCAGCGACGCCGAAGTACACCGCTGCGCGACAGCGCGAGCGACGGCGGACACGCGCGCGACCGCGCCGCCTCGCTGCATCGGCCGCCCGCTCCGGCGCCGCTCAGCAGTCGCCGCCGCCCGGCGCGCAGAACGGCGCCGTACCGGTTTCGGCCGGCAGCACCGATGCCAGCGCAACGGCGAGCTGCGCACGCCAGTCGTCGACGCGGCCGAGAAAGCGGCCGATGTCGATCCGCTGCGGCGCCTCGCCGGCGAGCGACAGCGCGACGGTCGGGAAACCCTGTCCGCCGACCCGCTGCAGCAGGCGCCGGCTCGCGGCGATGTGCGCCTGCGCGATCGCGCCGGCCATCTGCCGGCAGGCGTCGGCGAACGCCGTCGCGGCATAGCCGAGCTCCACGGCGAGCTCCGTGAGCACGACCGGATCGGCGATGCGCAGCCCTTCGACGTAGTGGGCGCGCTGCAGGCGTTCGAGCAGCGCAAGGCCGGCGCGGCCGGCGCCGCCGGCGAGCACGCGGGCGGCGAGCACTGCGCTGATCGGCGGTTCCGAATCGAGCACGTACGCGGTATCGCACAGCAGGCCGTCCGTGTAGGCGGCGCCGAACGGCTGGCCCGTGAGCTCGGCGATGCGCCGGTCGTGCGGCAGCACGTAGTCGCGCCATTGCGGCGTGATGGCCCGGCGGTGCTCGCCGACGAGCAGGCCGCCCGCATGCAGTTCGATCGCGAGGCCGGCGATGTCCGCGGCCGCGTGAATCAGCGGCGCCGCGGCGTAACACCAGCCGCAAAGCGGATCGTAGATGTAGTGCAGGCGCGGCGACACCGCCGTCGTATTCGTCGTCATGGCAACTCGCGACCGTCGGTCGCGCCCTTGAATGAATGGGATTCCTGCGGCATCAGCCGTACAGACTGCGGCGCTGCTCCGGCGTGAGCACCAGCGGCGCGACGACGGGGCGGCCGCTGCCGCGCTCGAAGAACGGATTGTCGCGATACCTGCCGCTGACTCGCGCCGCGACGACGTTGCGCAGGATCCGGAGCATGCCGGCTACCGTCGCCCACGGTGTCGCGGCGACCGTGCCCGTGGCCGAAGCCGTGTTCAGCGCGATGCGCGCGGGGCCGAACGCCGCGTCGCGCGCCGCAGCCGATTCCGGCAAGGAGTCGTACACGATGCCGACGTACGGCAGGGCCGGGTCGCGCGGTGTGTTCGCGAGCGGCGTGTTGCAGCAGCCCGCATACCAGCGCAGCAGTCCTTTCTCGCTCAGCGACATGCAGCGCAGTTCCTCGACGCCGCGCGTGAAGCGCAGCCGATGCGGACTCGTCGCGACGATGTCGGTGCCGCCGTAGCGGTCCAAGGTGAGCTGGGCCCGGCCGAGGAAACGCGCGAACGCCTGGCAGTCGCGGCAATAGCAGACTGCACGCGCCGCGCGCTGCGGTTCGGCCAGGGTGGCTTGCACGTTGCCGCAGCGGCAACGCAGCGGAAATTCCATGGTTGCGGCTCGCGGCGACGCCGAGGTCGGATGCCGCATCAGAACACCGGCGGCGCGCCGCGGCAACGTCCGCCGCCGGCCGAGCCGGCTGCGGCAATCGCGAAGTCGCGCCGTCAGCCGCCGCCGGACCGAGCGATCGCAGGAGGTCGCTCAGCGACGGACGGCGAGCCGCCGCTGCCGACCGCCGTACCGCGCGTCACCGCAAACACGGCCTGCACGACCTTGGCCATGCGTACGTAGTCGAGCGACTCGGCCGTGTCTTCGGCGCGGTGGTAATGTGGATTCCGCAGGAAGCCGGTGTCGGTGATCATCAGCGCGGGATAGCCTTCGCGCCAGTAGTTCAGGTGGTCGGAGAAATCGATGCCCTGCAGCAGCGCCGGGGCGTTGATCGACTGCACGGGCAGATCGCTTGCGCCTGCCATGCGCGCCTTCACGCGACGCATCAGGCCGAAATCGCCGAATCGCCCGGCGACGAGCACGAAATCGCCGCGGTCGGGATACAGCGCATCGAGGCCGCGGAAGGGATAGCCCTGACTGCCCGGTTCGTCGCGGAAATAGCCGACCATTTCGAGCGACAGCATCAGCTCGACCGGACGTGAGGCTGCCTTCAGCGCGCGCGCATGCCAGGCGCTGCCCATGTGCCCGGTGCGGAAATACGGCGGCTCTTCGAGCGTGTACGCGACGAGTTCCACCGGCCGCGCCGGCGGGTGTCGTCCGAGCAGTCGCGCGAGCGCCAGCAGCGCAGCCGTGCCGCTCGCGTTGTCGTCGGCGCCCGGCGTGTGCGTGGCCGGCGTCGCGTCCCCACCGTGGCGCGCGGCCTGCTGCACGTCGCCGTGCGAATCGTAATGCGCGCCGATCACGAGCACGGCGCCGTCCTCGGGACCGTAGCGGGCGATGAGGTTGCGATAGGTCACGCCTTCGGCCTCGACCGGCTGTTCGGTCACGCGGCCGCCGCTGTGGCGCAACTCCGCGAGGATGAATCGCGCGCTGCGATCGAGGTTTTCGACCTGGTCATAGCTGCGCGGATACAGATCGACCGACAGGTACCGGACGTCGGCCTGCAGGCGCGCGGCGTCGACGGCGGGCGGCGACGACGGCACGGGCGCCACCCACGGCTGCACGACCGTCGCGACGATCGCGCACGGCAGTCCGACTACGACCATCGCAGACAGCGCGAGTCGACGTCGCTTCATCGCTCCTCTCTGCCGTGCCGGAAACCCGCGAGCGTGCCGGCGCCGCGGGCCGGCACGGTGGCGGCGATCTGGCGAATTCGCGACGGCGTCGCGGCGCCGCTTCGGCCGGCCGCGTTCGCCGGCGGCCCGCGCCGTCGTTTCGCAAGAGTCACAACCGGTCCCTTCGCCGCATGCCGCCCCGCGTCATCGTCCAATCCGTGCAGATCGTCTGGACCAAGGCCACGCGCGGCGCGCCGCGCGCGAACGAACGTGCGGCCTTGCCGCGTGCGTTCGCGACGGCGCCGTCGGAGGCGCGGTACACGCACGACCGCTACACGATGGCCGAGCAGGAGGCGTTCCGCCTCGTGCATGCGCGCAAGGTGAGCGACGTGCTGCCGGCCGGCGACGCCGGGCTGCTGCTGCAGGTCGACGGCGACCGGCTGGTCGTCGGTCTGCGCGCGACCTCGGGGCGACCGCTGCGCCACGGGCGCCGCGCGCTCGCACGGCTCGCCTGCGGCGACCATGCGCGGCTGCGCTTCAACGCGCGCTTCGCGAGCTATTCGGGCCAGTACTACACCGAGACGATCTTCCACGTCGGCTTCGGCGAGCGCTGGCCCAGGAACCGCTTCGTCGACGCGCGGCCCGAGCACGACGTGGACTGGATGGCGGATCTGTTCTGAGGTGCGTCCGCGTTGCCGTCACCGGGCCGTGTCGACGACGCGCCAGGCGTAGTGGTCGCCGTCCTTTTCCACGCGGCCTATGCCCGGGAAGGCCAGATGCGCGCCGCCGACCCAGTAGCCGTGCTTCGCCGCATCGGCGTAGCGGCGCAGCCGTTCGGCGCGGGCCTCGGCCGGCACGCTGTCGAACCGTATCGTCACGGCCGGGTCGGCGAACTGCACGGCGCCGACGTGCACGACGTCGCCCCAGAGCAACAGGGTCTGCTTGCCGCTGCGCACGCGGAATGCCGTATGTCCGGCGGTATGGCCGTGCGAGGCGACCGCGTCGATGCCGTCCGTGACGCGCGTGCCGGCGCGGAACGTCTTCAGGCGGCCCTGCGCCTGGTACGGCTGCAGCGCGGCGGCCGCGGCGTCGAAAGCGCCTTTGACGTTGTCGTCGACGCGCGCCGCATTGGCCTTGTCCAGCCAGAACGCCGACTCGTCCGCATCGACGTGCACGACGGCGTTCGGAAACGCCGCGCGTCCTTCGACGCTGAGGCCGCCGCTGTGATCCGGGTGCAGGTGCGTGATCAGCACGTCGTCGATCTGCTCGGGTGCATAGCCGGCTGCACGCAGATGCTGCTGCACCTGGCCGAGCCCGGGTCCGAGCAGGCTGCCGGCGCCCGCGTCGACGAGCACGCGGCGGCGGCCGGTGTCGACGAGATAGGCGTTGACCGACGTCGGCACGGTGCTCGGCAGGCCGGCCTGCGCCAGCAGCTCGACCGCGCGGCCCGGTGTGTCCTCGACGAGCAGCCTGTCGGTCGGCAGGTCGAAGTTGCCGTCGGACAGCGCGACGACGGTGAACGCGCCGAACGGAATGCGCCGGAAACCGGCCGCCGGTTCGGCGGCCGTCGCGGCGGCGGACAGCGCAAGGCACAGCAGGAACGACGTGACGCGGGCCGACACGGCAGCGGTGAAAATCATCTCGAATCTCCAACGAACGACGACGGGCATTCCGCCGCGATCGCTCGCGGTCGCGGCGGACGAAACAGGATCGGCAGCGCGGCGCGCGCGCGCGGCGCCATCGAGGCACTGTCCGGAATATCGCCGGCGCCGGCAACGACATTCGTGCTCGTTCGCGGCCACGCTGCCCGATGCCGCCCGCTCCGCATGAGCACGATGTTCCTAGGCGCACGCTGTTCGCGATCGGCAGCCTAGCTTCCCCGATGGGCAGTTTCGCGATCACCCGAACGGGTAGGCGCCTTGCCCGCGTGACGACGCCGACGCGAGCGATGCCGCCTCCGTCCGGCATGGCGCAACGAACGGAACGCTTTTCATGGACAGCCAACATCAGGTCCTGCGTCCACGCATCCGGCAGGACGGCAATCCGCCCGACCGCGTCCGCCGATGCGTTTCCAGCGCGCTGCCGCCGCCGTCGGCGCACTGCCGCGTCCTGCCGCCCGACGCGTCGTCAGCGCGGCGCGGCAGCCGCCTCCGGCGCGAGCTCGGCGACGAGGAAATCGATGAACGCGCGCGTCTTCTGCGGCAGCCGGCGCAGCTGCGGATAGACTGCGTTGACGCTGATCGGCGGCGCCTTCCAGTCGTCGAGCAACGTCTGCAGACGGCCGGCGGCCAGCGCGCCGTCGACGATGAAGGTCGGCAGCAATGCGATGCCGAGGCCGGCTTCGGCCGCGGCCGCGAGCACATCGCCGTTGTTCGCATGCAGCGGACCGCTCGTCGCGATGTGGCGGGTTTCCGCGCCGCGCGACAAGGTCAGGCTGACGCCGCTCTGCAGATAGCCGTAGCCGAGGAACGCCTGTTCGGCGAGATCCTCGGGGCGCTGCGGCACGCCGGCGCGCTGCAGATACGCGGGTGCAGCCACGAGCACGCGCGGCGCCGGCGCGATGCGGCGCGCGATCAGCGAGGAATCGGCGAGGCTCGCAATGCGCAGGGTCACGTCGAAGCCGCCGCGCACGGGATCTTCCTGCTGATCGCTGAGCACGAGCTGCAGCTCGATCTGCGGATGCAGCGCATGGAAGCGCGGCAGCAGCGGTCCGAGCCTGCGCACGCCGAAGGACATCGGCGCGTTGACGCGCAGGGTGCCGCGCAATTCGCCGCTGCCGCTGCGCGCGCGCTGCTCGGCCTCCTCGATCGCGGCGAGCACGTCGAGCGTGGCCTCGAAGTAGTCGCTGCCGGCGTCGGTCAGGCGCAGGCTGCGCGTCGTGCGGATCAGCAGCTGCACGCCGATCGCGTCCTCGAGCGCCTGGATCTGCTTGCTGACCGTGGAGCGCGGCAGGTCCAGCGCGCGCGCGGCGGCGGCGAAGCCGTTGTGGCGCACGGTCTCGACGAACGCGCGCATGCAGTCGACCCTGTCCATATTGTCACCAAAAAAGAATCAAAGTGTCCGCAGTTTAGGTGATTGTCGCCAGGCTTGGCGCAATCCAGACTCACTCCACCCCGCCGCGAACCCCGCCGGCGCCGCCCCCAACCACCGCCACGCAACGGAGACCGCCATGTCCAAGCTCGAACTGCTGAACCCGACCAATTCGGCCCTGATCCTGATCGACCACCAGCCGCAGATGTCCTTCGGCGTACAGTCCATCGACCGCCAGACCCTCAAGAACAACACCGTCGCGCTGGCCAGGACCGCCAAGGCCTTCGGCGTGCCGACCGTGCTGACCTCGGTCGAGACCGAGAGCTTCAGCGGCTACATCTGGCCGGAGCTGCTGGCCGTGTTTCCCGACCACACGCCGGTCGAGCGCAGCTCGATGAACTCCTGGGAGGACGACAAGCTCGTCGCCGCGGTCAAGGCCACCGGCCGCAAGAAGCTGATCATGGCGGCGTTGTGGACCGAGGTCTGTCTGAACTTCCCGGTGCTCGGCGCGCTGCAGGACGGCTACGAGGTCTACATCGTGACGGATGCGTCCGGCGGCACCACGCAGGAAGCGCACGACATGTCCATCCAGCGCATGATCCAGGCCGGCGCGATTCCGGTGACCTGGCAGCAGGTGCTGCTCGAGTACCAGCGCGACTGGTCGCGCAAGGGCACCTACGACGCCGTCATGGACATCGTGCGCGAGCACAGCGGCGCCTACGGCATGGGCGTGGACTACGCCTACACGATGGTGCACAAGGCGCCGCAGCGCAAAGCGTGAGCGTCGCAGGCCGGGCGCCGCGGCGCCCGGCCGTTCCGCACTACCGGAGAACGGCCATGAGCTTCCTGATTTCCCTCGCCGTGGGCTTCGCGTTCGGCGCCGGCTACGCGCTGCTCGGCGTGCGCTCGCCGGCGCCGCCGCTCGTCGCGCTGGCCGGCCTGCTCGGCATTCTCGCCGGCGAGCACTTCATACCCTGGGCGCGGCAGCAGTGGCCGGCGACCGTCGTCGCGGAACACCGGGCGCCGCCCGAGGCCGGCGGCGACAGGCCGGAGCCGCGGCCATGAAGCCGTCCATCCCGCCCGCCGGCGACGAACGCCGCCGGCTGCT
>NZ_JANFVR010000500.1 GCF_024609805.1 Tahibacter caeni
GCGTTCGCGCCGCTCGCCGTCGGCCGCGTCGCGGCCGGTGTCCACGTGCACGACGGTCCAGGTTGCCTGGCGCCGCTCGGCGATGCGCCGCGCGACGCGCACGAGGTATTCGCTGTTGCCGCTGCCGTCGATCGCGAGCAGCACGCGCCGGCGTACCGGCACGGGCCCGCCGCCGTGGGCGGTCTGGTATTCGCGCAGGTCCGCATCGACGCGGTCGGCCACGGCCTGCACCGCGAGCTCGCGCAGCGCGGTCAGGTTCGATGCGCTGAAGAAGCGCTCGAGCGCGCTCGCGGCGAGCTCGGGCAGGTAGATCTTGCCCCGGCGCAGCCGCTCGATGAGCTCGCGCGGCGGCAGGTCGATCAGCACGACGTCGCGCGCGCGGTCGAAGAACGCGTCGGGCACGGTCTCGCGCACGCGCACGCCGGTGATCTGCTGCACGACGTCGTTGAGGCTTTCCAGGTGCTGGATGTTGACCGTCGTATAGACGTCCATGCCGGCATCGAGCAGATCCTCGATGTCCTGGTAGCGCCGCTCGTGGCGGCTGCCCGGCACGTTGCGGTGGGCGAGCTCGTCGACGAGGATCAGCTGCGGCCGCCGCTTCAGCGCCGCGTCGACGTCGAACTCGTCGTGCGCGGCGCCGGCGGCGCTGTGCCGCCGCGGCAGCAGCTCCAGTCCGTCGAGCAGCGCCTCGGTCTCGGCGCGGCCGTGAGTCTCGACGAGGCCGACGACGACGTCCACGCCCTGGCGGCGCAGCTCGCGCGCGGCCGACAGCATCGCGTAGGTCTTGCCGACGCCGGGCGCGGCGCCGAGGAAGACCTTCAGGGTGCCGCTGCCGCCGTCGCGCGCGATCTGGCCGAGCAGGGCATCGGCGCGGGCCTGGCGGCTCTTCTGCTCGGCGGTGTCGGTCATGCCGCGGATTCCTGGCGAGTGAGCCGTCTCAGCCGGCGGCCGGCGGCAGCGCGTCGAGCGCGAGGTTCAGTTCGAGCACGTTGACGCGCGGCTCGCCGAACACCCCGAACGTGCGGTGCAGCGTATGCGAACGGATCAGCGCCTGCACCTGTGCCAGCGGCAGGCCGCGGGCGCGCGCGACGCGCGCGGCCTGCAGCTCGGCCGCGGCCGGCGAGATGTGCGGGTCGATGCCCGAACCCGACGCCGTGACGAGATCGGCCGGAATCGCCGCGGCCGCAACGCCTTCGCGTGCGGCGATCGCGGCGGAGTCCGCGGCGATGCGTTCGCGCAGCGCCGGGTTGCTGCTCGCGAGATTGCTGCCGGACATGGCCTTCGGGTCGTAGTTCGCCGCCGACGGACGCGGCCGGAAATAGCGCGCGTCGGCGAACGGCTGGGCCACGAGCCGCGAGCCGACGATCCTGCCGCCGGCCTCGATCAGGCTGCCGCGCGCCTGTTGCGGAAACAGCAGGCCGCCGAGCAGGGTCGCCGCCGCCGGATACACGACGCCGCAGATCACGACGAGCGCGACGCACCAGACGAGCGCGGCGCGCAGGCCGCCGCCGCTGTCGCTCGGCGGCCGGGTTTCGGTGGACGTATTCATGGGAGTCCTCACTGGAAGAAACGCTCAGCGCGCGCCGAACAGCGCGGCCAGCAGCAGGTCGATGAGCTTGATCGCGACGAACGGCAGCAGCACGCCGCCGGCGCCGAACACGAGCAGGTTGCGCCGCAGCAGCGCCTCGGCGCTGCCCGGGCGGAACGACACGCCGCGCAGCGCGAGCGGGATCAGCGCCGGAATGATCAGCGCGTTGAAGATCAGCGCCGCGAGCACGGCGTTGACCGGGCCCGACAGGTGCATGAGATCGAGCGCCGCCATGCCCGGAATCGCCGCGACGAAGATCGCCGGAATGATCGCGAAATACTTCGACACGTCGTTGGCGAGCGAGAACGTGGTCAGCGCGCCGCGCGTGATCAGCAGCTGCTTGCCGATCTCCACGACCGACAGCAGCTTGGTCGGATCCGAATCCAGGTCGACCATGTTGCCGGCTTCCTTGGCCGCCTGGGTGCCCGAGTTCATGGCCAGGCCGATGTCGGCCTGGGCCAGCGCCGGCGCGTCGTTGGTGCCGTCGCCGACCATCGCGACGAGGCGGCCCTGGGCCTGCTCGGTGCGGATGCGCGCGAGCTTGTCCTCGGGTTTGGCCTCGGCGAGAAAATCGTCGACGCCGGCTTCGGCCGCGATCGCCGCGGCGGTCAGCGGGTTGTCGCCGGTGATCATGACCGTGCGCACGCCCATCGCGCGCAGCCGCGCGAAGCGCTCGCGCACGCCGTGCTTGACGATGTCGGCCAGCGCGATGACGCCGAGCACGCGGTCGTTCGTCGCGACCACCAGCGGCGTCGCGCCGCCGCGCGCGATGCGGTCGACGGCCGCGTCCAGGTCGCCCGGCAGCGGCGTGCCGCGGCTTCG
>NZ_JANFVR010000501.1 GCF_024609805.1 Tahibacter caeni
CGGCGGCGACCAGCGCATCGGCGCAGGGCGGCGTGCGGCCGTGATGCGCGCAGGGCTCGAGCGTCACGTAGGCGGTCGCGCCGCGCGCGCGGTCGCCAGCCTCGCGCAGCGCGAACACCTCCGCATGCGGACCGCCGGCGCACCGGTGCCAGCCGCGGCCGACGACGGTGCCGTCGCGCACGAGCACGCAGCCCACGCGCGGATTCGGCCGCGTCGTGTACGCGCCGTAGTCGGCCAGGCGCAGCGCCTCGGCCATGAACTGATGATCGGCGGCGGAAAAATTCATCGGGGACGAGCCGGACGCGGCTCAGGACTTCCTGCGCGCCGGCGGCGCTTCGTCGCCGAGCAGCGGCAGCTGAAGGCCTTCGATGCGCGGCAGCTCGCGCTCCAGTCGCTCGATTTCCTCGCGAAATGCCTGCACGTCCTCGAAGCGCCGGTAGACCGAGGCGAAACGCACGTAGGCGACCGAGTCGATGCGGCGCAGCTCGTCCATGACCCATTCGCCGACGCGGCGCGAGGCGATCTCTCGCTCGTTGACCTGGCGCAGGTTGCGCAGGATGTTGCGCACGACCTCGTCTACCGCATTGCTCGACACCGGCCGCTTCTGCAGTGCGCGTTCGACGCCGACGCGCAGCTTGTTCTCGTCGAACGCTTCGCGCCGGCCGTCGCTCTTGACGATGGCCGGCAGCTTTATCTCGGCGGTCTCGAAGGTATTGAAGCGCTCGCCGCAGCCGGGACACTCGCGCCGTCGCCGCACCGTCGCGCCGTCTTCGGCCAGGCGCGAATCGATGACGCGGGTGTCTTCGTGCTGGCAGAAAGGACAATGCATGAGCGCCGATCGTAAAGCCAAAAAGCCACTACGGTAATAGCGGCGTTCTGCGCCGCCGCAAGCCGCCGGCCTCGATGCCGGCGGCCCGGGCCATCTTGCTCAGCCGTAGACCGGCAGGCGGCGGCACTGCGCCGTGACTGCGTCGCGCACGCGCGCGAGCACGGCCTCGTCGCCCGGTGCGTCGAGCACGTCGCAGATCCAGTTGGCCAGCTCGGTGCAGTCGGCCTCGGTATAGCCGCGCGTGGTCACGGCCGGCGTGCCGATGCGCAGGCCCGACGTCACGAACGGCGAGCGCGGATCGTTGGGCACGGCGTTCTTGTTGACCGTGATGTGCGCCTTGCCGAGCGCGGCCTCGGCGTCTTTGCCGGTGACGTCGCGGCCGATCAGGTCGATCAGCATCAGATGGTTCTCGGTGCCGCCCGATACGATGCGGAAGCCGCGCGCGACGATGGCCGCGGCCATTGCCTTCGCATTCTTGACGACCTGCTGCTGGTAGGTCTTGAACTCCGGCTCCAGCGCCTCCTTGAACGCGACGGCCTTGGCCGCGATCACGTGCATCAGCGGACCGCCCTGGGTGCCCGGGAACACCATCGACTGCAGTTTCTTCTCGATGTCCTCGTTGGCGCGCGCGAGGATGATGCCGCCGCGCGGACCGCGCAGGGTCTTGTGCGTGGTCGAGGTCACGATGTCCGCGTACGGCACCGGGCTCGGATAGACGCCGGCGGCGACGAGGCCGGCGACGTGGGCCATGTCGACGAAGAAGTAGGCGCCGACCGACTTGGCGATCTGCGCGAGGCGCGCCCAGTCCAGCACCTGCGAATACGCGCTGAAACCAGCCACGAGCATACGCGGCTTGTGTTCGTCGGCGAGGCGCTGCACCTCGTCGTAGTCGATCAGGCCGGTGGCCGGATCGATGCCGTACTGCACGGCGTTGAACAGCTTGCCGCTGAAATTGACCTTGGCGCCGTGGGTCAGGTGGCCGCCGTGGGCCAGGCTCATGCCGAGGATGGTGTCGCCGGGATTGAGCAGAGCCAGGTAGACCGCCGCATTGGCCTGCGATCCCGAGTGCGGCTGCACGTTGGCGTAGTCGGCGCCGAACAGCTGCTTGACGCGCTCGATGGCGAGCTTTTCCGCAATGTCCACGAATTCGCAGCCGCCGTAGTAGCGCTTGCCCGGATAGCCTTCGGCGTACTTGTTCGTCAGGACCGAGCCCTGGGCCTCGAGGACGCGCGGACTCGCGTAGTTTTCCGAAGCGATGAGCTCGACGTGGTCTTCCTGGCGCTGGCGCTCGGCCGCTATCGCCTGAGCCAGGGTGTCGTCGTAACCGGCAATACGCAGGTCCTTGGCAAACATGGGAGAATCGCCTTCTGAGCTGGGAATCCGCCGATGTTAGCGGTTTCGCGCCCCCTGTCCCAACTGAATAAGCCCGGCGCAGGACCGCGGCCGGAGTCGTGCGTGTCGGACCAGACTGCCGAGAAAATCCAGCAGGCGCTGCGCCGCGGCGACCGGGCGGCCGCCGAGGAGATCTGCCGCCGCGCGCTGGCGCGGCGCCCGCGAGAGGCCGCGCTGCATCTGCAGCTCGGCCAGCT
>NZ_JANFVR010000502.1 GCF_024609805.1 Tahibacter caeni
ACGCCCGACCTCGGGGGCCCGGCGGCGCGGCGCATCGCGCGCCGCGCCGCGAACCGTCAGCGGCAACGGCCGAAGCGGTCGGGACTCGCGCCCGGACCGCCGGCCGGACCCGGCGGGTTCTCCCAGTTCGTGCCGGGACCGCCGGCCGGACCCGGCGGGTTGTCGTCGAGGTCGAGCCAGCAGCGCCGCGACTGCACCCAGAGACCGTAGCGCGGATGCCAGTAGCCGTATTCGGCGTTGTAGTAGTAGCCGTCGCTGCGGTGTTCGAAGCGATAGCGGTGCTTGCCGTGGCGGAAGTAGCGGTAGTCCGGCGAAGCGCCCGGGCCGCCGCGCCAGCCCGGCGGGTTTTCCCAGTTCGTGCCGGGACCGCCGGCCGGGCCCGGCGGATTGTCGTCACGGTCGCGGCGGTGGTCGCGCGCATTGGCGGCAGTGGCCGCGCCGAGCGCGGCGGCCATCACGAACAGCAGGCGGATCGGTTTCATGGCGGGCTCCTCTCCAATGGCCGCCGCACCGGCGGCGTGCGGGCCAGAGTCGCACCGCCGGCGTGAAAGCCGGTGAAATTCCGCGGTGTCCGCGACGCGTCGCTAGCCACGCGTTCAGCGGCATGAAGCGGACGTGGAGACGCAGCCGCGCGGAAGTGCCTGGGGCCGGCTCAGCGCGGCGCAACGTAGCCGCCGCGCACGCCTTCGGGCGACAGCACGAGCTGCCAGAGCTGGGCCTGACGCGCGCGGAACACCGCGATCGACGCGGCGAGGTAGTAGCGCCACATGCGCCGGAAGCGCTCGTCGTAGCGCGCGTCGAGCTGCGGCCAGGCGCGTTCGACGTTGTCGCGCCAGGCGTTCAGCGTGCGCTCGTAGTCGGCGCCGAAGTTGTGCCAGTCCTCGAGCACGAACAGGCCTTCTGACGCGGCCGTGATCTGCGCGGCCGACGGCAGCATGGAATTGGGAAAGATGTACTTGTCTATCCACGGGTCGGTCGCGACGGTCGACACGTTCGTGCCGATGCTGTGCAGCAGGAACAGCCCGTCTTCGGCTACGCAGCGCCGCGCGACTTCGAAATAGGTGCGGTAGTTCTTCACGCCGACGTGCTCGAACATGCCGAGCGAGAACACCGCGTCGAAGCGCTCGTCGAGATCGCGATAGTCCTGCAGGCGGATCTCCACGGGCAGGCCGCGGCAGAGCGCGCGCGCGAAATCCGCCTGCTCGGCCGATACCGTCACGCCGACGCCGCTGACGCCGTAGCGTTCGGCCGCGAACTTCAGCGCCTCGCCCCAGCCGCAGCCGATGTCGAGCACGCGCAGGCCGGGCCGCAGCTGGAGCTTGCGGCAGACCAGGTCGAGCTTGGCTTCCTGCGCCGCGTCGAGATCGCCGGCCTCGCGCCAGTAGCCGCAGCTGTAGACGAGATGGCGGCCGAGCATGGCGCGGTAGAGATCGTTGCCGAGGTCGTAGTGGCGCCGGCCGACCTCGAACGCGCGGCGCCGGTCCTGCCGGTTGAACAGGCGCGCGCGGACCAGCACCCAGGCGTCGCGCCAGGTGTGCACGTGGCGGTCCAGCCGCGCCGCGAGCAGGTGGAACAGCAGCTGGTCCAGCATCGGCGTATCCCAGTCGCCGTCCATGTAGGACTCGCCGAGGCCGAGCGAACCGGTCGTCAGCACGCGCGCGTAGAAGCCTTCGTCGTGGACCTGCAGGTCCCAGGGGCGCGGACCGTCGAGCTGCACGTCGGCGATCTGCAGGATGCGCGCGACATGCCGGCGGAGTTCGTCGTTGGTCATACGGGCCTCCCGGACGCATCGGACCGCGGCGCCGGTACGGACTGGCGGTCCGGCCGCTGCAGTACCGCGGCTCAGGTCGCCGCGGCCCGCCTATTGTGAGCCGGCGGCACCGCGCTGTCGTGTGAAAAGACTGCTGCGGCCGCGGCAGGTTGATCGGCGTCATGGCCGGCATGGACGCCGCCGCGTAGAGTGCGCGCCCAAGGTGGTGCCCATGAACGACAGCGTCGAACTCGCCGCGATGTCGCCGGAACCGGCCGCTCCGCGGCGGCCGGGCGCCGCGCTGCGTGCGTTCGGCCTGGCCCAGCTGCGGCGCGCGGAACGGCAGCTCGGAGACCAGGGCGAGGCGCGCCACGACGGCGTGCACGAAGCGCGCAAATGCCTGCGCCGCGTACGCGCGCTGCTCGCGTTCGCCGGTCCTTGCCTCGGTCCGCAGGCCGCCGCCGTCGATGCGGAACTGCGCCGGCTCTGCCGCGGCCTGTCGCCGCTGCGCGACGCGTCGGCGCTGCTCGAGGCGCTCCAGCGGCTGCAGGACGACGGCGCGCTCTCGGCGGAGGATGTGGCGCTTGCGACGGCCGCGGCGCTCGCGCGGCGCGATGCCCGCCTTGAACGGGCGCTCGCGCGCGACCCCGATCTCGCGACG
>NZ_JANFVR010000503.1 GCF_024609805.1 Tahibacter caeni
GTGCACGAGCACGGCGTCGCCGGGCGCGACCGATGCCGGCAGCGCGCGCAGGCCGGCCAGCACCGAATCGGCGCGCTCGGCGCCGCCGATGGCGCGCAGCAGCGGCTTGCCCAGCACCTCGACGAGGCCCTGTACCCAGCTCGCGTCGTCCGCGGCCACGACGAGCAGCAGCCCGGCGATGTGCGGATGCGCCGCGAGGCGTTCGAGCGTATGCAGCAGCAGCGGCTTGTCGGCGAGACGCAGGTACTGCTTGGGCACCTCGCCGCCGAAACGGCGGCCGCTGCCGGCCGCCGGAACTACGCACCAGAGGCCGCTCATCGCTGCTGCGGCGGCGCGGGCGCCGGAGCCGCCGCGGGCTCGACGATCTGGTAGAACGTCTCGCCGGGCTTGACCAGGCCGAGCTCCGAACGCGCGCGGCCTTCGATCGCGTCGCGGCCTTCCTTGAGATCCTGCACTTCGGCCTGCAGCGCCTCGTTGCGCGCCTTCAGCGCCTCGTTGGCCTTGCGCGTCTCGGCCACGGTCTGGCGCAGGCTCTCGACGTCGCGCACGCCGCCCGATCCGGTCCACAGCTTGATCTGCAGGACGATCAGCAGGATCAGCAGGATCAGGGCGGCGTAACGAAGCACGGCGGCGTCCTCAGCGGAACAGGCCGGGCAGGTTCGGGAACGCGTCGCGGCCGGCATAGACCGCCGCCGGGCCGAGCGCTTCCTCGATGCGCAGCAGCTGGTTGTACTTCGCCACGCGGTCGCTGCGGCACAGCGAGCCGGTCTTGATCTGCGTCGCCGTCGTCGCGACCGAGATGTCGGCGATCGTCGTGTCCTCGGTCTCGCCGGAACGGTGCGAGACGATCGACGAATACCGCGCCGCATCGGCCATCGCGATCGCTTCGAGCGTCTCGGTCAGGGTGCCGATCTGGTTGACCTTGATCAGGATGGAGTTCGCGATGCCCTGGTCGATGCCCTGCCTGAAGATCGCCGTGTTGGTCACGAAGAGGTCGTCGCCGACCAGCTGGATCGACCTGCCGAGCTTGTCGGTCAGCACCTTCCAGCCGTCCCAGTCGCCTTCGGCCATGCCGTCCTCGATCGTGATGATCGGATAGCGCGCGCACCAGTCGGCGAGGAAATCGGCGAACTGCTCCGAGGACAGGCGCTTGCCTTCGCCGTGCAGGTTGTACTTGCCGTTCTCGAAGAATTCCGAGCTCGCGACATCGAGGCCGAGGAACACGTCGTCGCCAGCCGTGTAGCCGGCCTTCGCGATCGCCTCGAGGATGGTCTCGACGGCTTCCTCGTTCGACTTCAGGTCCGGCGCGAAGCCGCCTTCGTCGCCGACCGCGGTCGACAGGCCGCGGCTCTTGAGCACCGACTTCAGTGCATGAAAGATCTCGGTGCCGCAGCGCAGCGCTTCGGAGAAGCTCGCGCAGCCGACCGGCAGCACCATGAATTCCTGCATGTCGACGTTGTTGTCCGCATGCGCGCCGCCGTTGACGATGTTCATCATCGGCACCGGCAGGCGCGCCGGGCGCGCGCCGGCCAGATGCTTCCAGAGCGGCAGGCCGCGCGCCGCGGCGACCGCGTGCGCGTTGGCCAGCGACACGCCGAGCAGCGCGTTCGCGCCGAGGTGGTTCTTGTTCGGCGAGCCGTCCAGTGCGATGAGCTTGCGGTCGAGCGCGGCCTGGTCGGCCGCGTCGGAGCCGGCCAGCGCCGCGGCGATCGTCGTGTTGACGTTGGCCACGGCCTTGGTCACGCCCTTGCCGAGATAGCGCGTCTTGTCGCCGTCGCGCAGCTCCACCGCCTCGCGCGAGCCGGTCGACGCGCCCGAGGGCACGGCGGCGCGGCCGGTATGACCGGTCGACAGCGTGACTTCGGCTTCGAGCGTCGGATTGCCGCGGGAGTCGAGGATTTCGCGCGCGTGGATCTTGGTGATGTTCATCGGGGCTCTGAATCCATGACGAGGAAAAGGTCAGTCGAACGCGTTCCTGCGTGCGGCTCGATGCCGCTGCTGCGCGCCCGCCGGCTCACGGCTGCGGCCTGTCCCAGGACAGGCTGACACCGACCGGGTCGACGAGCGCATTGCCGAGCGCGTCGAACGCGGTGCGGTCGTAGGGGCCGGTCACGCGCAGGCAGGCGACCGGCCGGCGCGTCTTGCGCTGGCGGATCGCCTCGACGAGCGCACCGGTTTCCAGCAGTCCGCCTTCGAACGCGAAGCGGCCCTGATGGAAATGTGCCTCGAGCACGTCGCTGCGGCAGGGTTGCCGGCTGCCCGTCACGAGCGCGACGCTGTCGTCGTTCGTGAGCATCAGGTTCGGATCCGCGCCGGCGAGCGGGCGCCCAGGCCCGTCCGCCACGGCCGCCGCGCTGTCGCGGGGCTCCTGCGCCGCCGCAGCGAGCGGCAGCAGCGCC
>NZ_JANFVR010000504.1 GCF_024609805.1 Tahibacter caeni
GGCTTCGGCGCGCGCGCGCTCGGCGTCGTGCTCGGCCCTTGCGGCAGCCTCGGCTTCGCCGCGCGCCGCATCGGCCAGCAGCGCGTCGAGCTCGCCGACGTCGACGTCGCCGGATGCGCCGAAACCGGTCGTAGCCAGCGACGCGACGGCCGGCGCCGTGCCGTCGGCCGGCGCGACGGCGGCGAGCAGCTTGTCGAACTCGGCCTGCTCGTCGCTGGAGAACAAGTTGTCGAGACTCACGCCGGCGTCGAAGTCGGCCGCGGCGGAGTCGCTGGACAGGCTGACGCTGTCGAGACTGACTTCTTCCTCGACGGCCGCGGCCTCGCCCTGCAGGCCCGGGAAATCGAGCGCGGCCAGGTCCTCGAGCGAGATCTCCTCGACCTGCACCGCGGCGTCGGCGCCGACCGCGGCCGACGGGATGCCGTCGGCGAGGCTGCCGTCGAGCACGAAGCTGAGTTCGTCGAGCGTCGTCGCGTCGTCGGCGGCCGGCGCGTGCAGGTCGAACGTGAACGGTTCGTCGGCCGGCTCGGCCAGGCCGCGCACGGGCTCGGCCTGCGGCGCGAGCTCCAACGGCGCCGGTTCCTCGGCCGCAGCGAGGACGATTGTCTCCTCGGCCGCGGCTGCGGCCGCTTCGGCGACCGGCTCTGCCACGGGTTCGGCGGCCAGCTCCAGCGTCTCGAGCACGTCGTCGTCGCTCGGCACGTACAGCGTGTGCGCGAGTTCCGGCTCGGGCAGGTCGTCGCGCAGCGCGACGATGCGCTCGATCAGCGCCTCGGACTGCGGCAGCTCGAGCTGGCCGCGTTCCAGCGACTGCATCACCAGGCGCACGAGCTCGCTCGCGTCGCGCAGCGCGGCCAGACCCGACGGCTCGGGCGCGGCTTCGCGGGCGCGCAGGCGCTTGACGTAGCCTTCCAGCGGCGCGAGCACGTGGCTGATGACCGGAATGTCGACCATCGCGATAGCGCCGTGCAGGGTGTGCACGGAACGCAGCAAAGTATCCGTTGCCACTTGTGGCGAATGCGCCGAACTGTCGACGAAGCCGTCGATGACCGCGAGATGCTGGCTGACCTCGCTGCGCAGGATGTCGAACAGCACCGGATCGATGTTCGGCAGCGGACCCGCGGCCGGCAGCCCGTCGTGCGTTTCGGCCACGGCCGGTTCGAGCACGACCTCGCGCTCGATGTCCAGCGTGCGCGTGAGCTCGACCGCCGGCAGCTCGACCGGCGCGACGACGGCTTCGGGCTCGACCGGCACCTCGACGAGGCGCTTGATCTTGCGCTTGACGATCTTGGTGCGCTTGCGCGCCGGCGCGAGCCAGGCCTCCTCGCCGGCGCCGAGCTTGTCGGCGACGGCCATGATGCCGGCGATGTCGGCGGTCGGCGTGCCCTCGCCGCGCAGCGCGGCGAGCAGCTCGGGCAGCGCGGCGACGGCCTGGTCGACGAGCGTCACGACCGCCGCGTTCGGCTGTATGGTCTTGTCGAGCACGCGGTTGAGCATGTTCTCGACTTTCCAGCTGAACTCGCCGAGCGCCATCGCGCCGACGAGACGGCCGGAGCCCTTCAGCGTGTGGAACGAACGGCGCACGGGCTTCAGGCGCTCGAAGTCGTTCAGATCCGCCTTCCAGATCGGCATGTGGCGGTTGAGGTTGTCGATCTCGTCCTGCACTTCCTCGACGAAGACCTCGCGGATCTCCTCGTCGATGTCGTCGGACGCGACGGCCTGGAAGCTCGCGTCGGCGGCGCCGGTCGCGACCGCGTCGTCCTCGACTTCCTCTTCGATCTCTTCCTCGATCTCGATCGTGCGGAAACGCGGCGCCGGCGGCTCGGCGACGGCCGGCGGCTGGGTCGGCATGGTCTCGGTCAGGCGCAGGCCGGTCAGGTCCTGCACGGCGGCGGCCGGCGCGGCGTGCTCGCCGACGACGAGCGCGTCGAGGTTGTCGCCGGGCGCGATCTCGACCGCGACTTCGAGCTCGTGCGGCAGTTCGGGCGCCGGCGCTTCGGGCGCCGGCGGCGCGGGCTCGGATTCGGCGGGCTGGCCCAGCCGCGCGACGAATTCGTCGACCTCGCCGCCGAGGTCGAGCTCGACGCTCGGCAGGCCGGAATCGGCGGCGGCGAATTCGATCTCGCCACGCGCCGAGGCCTTGCGGCCTTCGGGCAGCGTTTCGGCGAACGAGACGAACTGGCCGATCGACAGGTCGGCCGCGCGCGCTTCGGGCGCGGCGATCGGTTCGGTCACCGGCGGCGGCGTCGGGGCCGGAGGCGGGATCAGCGACGCCGGCGGAGACGGTGATGCGGCAGCGGCCGGCGTTTCGGCGGTCTGCGCGCGCGGCGCCTCGAACGCCGGCGTCGTCGGAGCCGCGGCGATCGGCGGCGCGGCACTTTCGCCGCTCGG
>NZ_JANFVR010000505.1 GCF_024609805.1 Tahibacter caeni
AGGCCGCCGGCCAGGCCCGGCGCGAGCGCCGGTTCGCTGTCGGCGAGCTGGCGCGCATCGAGCAGTTCGCTCGCGACGCCGGCCGCGGCCAGCCGCGCGCGCTTGCGTTCGGCCTCGGCCATCTCGGCCGCGTCGCGCGCGATCCACAAGGTGCCCGTCGTGCGGTAGTCGGCGTTGTCCGGCAGCAGCGGCGCGAGCTCGCGCCAGAGTGCGCAGGAATACGACGACAGGGCCAGCTCGGCCGGATCGTCGTCGAGCACGACGAGATGGCCCATCGACGCGGCCGTCGCCGCGCCGCCGAGCACGTCGCGTTCGACCAGGCAGACCGCGACGCCGGCGCGCGCGAGGCGGTCGGCGATCGCGCAGCCGACGATGCCGCCGCCGACGATGACGACGTCCGGATTCACGCGATGCCCCAGGCGAACGGATCGGCCGGGTCGAACAGCAGGCTCGCATCGGCGACGACATGGGCGCGGCCGCTGATCAGCGGCAGCACGTGGTCCGCGTCGATGCGCCGGTAGCGCGCCCGGAATTCGCTGCCGATGACGCTCTGCTGGCGCCAGGTCGTCTCGGGCGCCAGCGCCCCGTCGGCGGCCAGGCAGGCCAGCTTCGCGCTCGTGCCGGTGCCGCACGGCGAGCGGTCGTAGGCCAGGCCCGGGCAGAGCACGAAATTGCGTGAATCGGCGCCGCCGTCGGCCGCGCCGATCAGTTCCACGTGATCGATCTGCGCGCCGTCGCGGCCGCGGATGCCGGCCCGGTCGAGCTCGCGGCGTATCGCGACGCTCGCGTCCATCAGCGCGGCGATGTTCGCGCGTTCGACGTCGAGGCCGTGGTCCTCGACGAGGAAGAACCAGTTGCCGCCCCAGGCGACGTCGCCGTGGACGAGACCGACGCCCGGCACGTCCAGAGCGACCTGCGCGGCGGCGCGGTAGCTCGGCACGTTCTCGATGGTGACGTGGCCGTCGGCCGCGAGCTCGACCGCGACGACGCCGACCGGCGTCTCGAGGCGGAAGCGGCCCGGCGCGATGCGCCCGAGATGGCGCAGGGTTTCGACGAGGCCGATCGTGCCGTGGCCGCACATGCCGAGATAGCCGACGTTGTTGAAGAACACGACGCCGGCGACGCAGTCGGCGCGCGTCGGCGCGAGCAGGTAGGCGCCGACGACGACGTCGGAACCGCGCGGCTCGCAGACGATCGCGCGGCGCCAGTGATCCTGCTCGCGCTGCAGCCAGTCGCGCGCGCCCGCCGGATCGCGGCCGGCCAGGTCCGGGCCGCCGGCGACGACGACGCGCGTGGGCTCGCCGCCGGTATGGGAATCGATGACGCGGGTCTGGCTCATGCGGGAAAACGCCGTGGAAAGTCGCGAAATGCTATCCAAGCCGCGGCGCAGCGGATTGGCGCTTCAGGCCGCCGCCGTGCGACGAATCGCACAAAAGCCGCCGGCCGGCTTTGCTTAGACCAAAGTCGAGATTCCGGCGCCGGCGCTGCGGCGGCCGCAGGACCGTTCCGCCTTCGCCATCCGATGACGCCGTCCTTGTTCCACTCGCCCGGGACCAATGCGCCCATCGTCCGGCGCAGGCCGGGATACCGCATGAAACGAGCTTCCTTGCGCATCGCCACCTACAACGTCAACGGCATTCGCGCGCGCGAACGCAACCTGCTCGACTGGCTCGGACGCGAGACGCCCGATGTCGTCTGCCTGCAGGAACTCAAGGCCGCCGACACGGCGTTTCCGCAGGCCGCGCTGCAGGAAGCCGGCTACGCCGCGCTCTGGCTCGGGCAGTCGTCCTGGAACGGCGTGGCCATTCTTTCGCGCGGATCGGAACCGATCGAAATCCGCCGCCGGCTGCCGGGATCGCGCACCGACCGCGACAGTCGCTATCTCGAGGCGGCAGTCAAGGGCCTCGTCGTCGCCTGCCTCTACGCGCCGAACGGCAACCCGCAGCCGGGACCGAAGTTCGACGCGAAACTGGCCTGGATGGACCGTCTGATCCTTCATGCGGCGACGCTCGTGGAGGCGCCGCATCCGGTCATGCTGGCCGGCGATTTCAACGTCGTGCCGACGGATTTCGACATCTACCGGCCGGACTCGTGGCGGCGCGACGCGCTGCTGCAGCCGCAGAGCCGCGAACGCTACGCGGCGCTGCTCGCGCAGGGCTGGACCGACGCGCTGCGCGCGCTGCGGCCCGGCGAGAAGTTCTATACCTTCTGGGATTATTTCCGCCAGCACTGGCAGCGCGACGCGGGCCTGCGCATCGATCATCTGCTGACCAACGCGGCCGTGCGCGTGCGCGACGGCGGCGTCGACCGCTGGGTGCGCGGCGAGGCCCGTGCGAGCGACCATGCGCCGGCCTGGATCGCGATCGATGCGCCGCGCCCGGCGACC
>NZ_JANFVR010000506.1 GCF_024609805.1 Tahibacter caeni
CTGGGCGACGAGCGTCGGCCTGCCGGCGCGCCGCGAGGCCGTCGCGGCGACCGACGCGGCCGTGGTGTCGCGCCTGCTCGGCGCCGGCGCGGTCGTCCTCGGCAAGACCAATCTCGACGAGGGCGCGCTCGGCGCGTCCACGCGCAATCCGCATTACGGCACGACGTTCAATC
Source organism: Tahibacter caeni (assembly GCF_024609805.1). Classification (GTDB taxonomy): domain Bacteria; phylum Pseudomonadota; class Gammaproteobacteria; order Xanthomonadales; family Rhodanobacteraceae; genus Tahibacter; species Tahibacter caeni. The sequence continues at coordinate 174 of NZ_JANFVR010000506.1, forward strand.
CGTGGCATAGCGACCGCGGCGTCGGCGGCTCCTCGGGCGGTGCGGCCGCGGCCGTCGCGGCCGGCCTCTGCGTCGCGGCGGTCGGTTCCGACAGCCTCGGCTCGATCCGCATCCCGGCCAGCCATTGCGGCGTGTTCGCGCTGAAGCCGACCCACGGCGAGATCTCCGCGCGCGGCCTCGTGCCGGCCGCGCGGCGCCTCGACACGATCGGCCTGATCGCGCGCAACGTCGACGACCTGACCGTGCTGCTGCAGGTGCTCGCCGGCTACGACGCCGAGGATCCGCGCTCGCGCAAGCGCCGCGTCGCGCTCGCGCCGCCGGACTGGGAGCCGGGCCGGCTGCGCTGCGGCATTCCGCGCGATCTTTCCGGCCTCGGCACGACGCCCGAGGTACTGACCGTGTTCGAGCAGGCCGTCGCGGGCCTGCGCCACGAGCTCGGCGAACAGCATGCGCTCGACTTCTCCGACTATCCGTTCGCCAGGGCGCGCCGCGCCGGCCTGCTGCTGATGGAAGCCGAGATGTGCCAGACCTTCGCCGCCGATCTCGCCGACACGGCGCGGCCGGTGTCGGCCGCGTTCCGCGCGATGCTCGATTTCGCCGCGGCCAAGTCGGCCGCCGACTACGTCGTCGCCGATCGCATGCTCGACGCGTCGGTGCTCGCGGCGCGGCGCGTGTTCGCACAGGTCGACGTGCTCGTGCTGCCGACGACGCCCGACGCCGCGCCGCGGCTGGACCAGCCCGAGCCGATCGACCAGGCGCAGTTCACGTGCTTCGCGAGCCTGGCCGGCTGTCCGGCGGTCAGCATTCCGATGGGCCGTACGCGCGACGGCCTGCCGCTCGGCCTGCAGTTCGTCGGCCCGCCGGGGTCGGACCTGCGCCTGCTCGAGCTGGCCGGCGTCTGCGCCGCGGCGCTCGACGCGGCGCCCGACTATCCGGTGCCGGCCGCGGCCTGAATCCCGTTGCCGCCGCGCCGGCTCCGGCCCGCGCGGCGCGCCTGTCTTCCGCTCCGCCACCGCGACGTCATGCTGACCGGCCTGCGCATACTCGATCTGTCCCGGATTCTCGCCGGCCCCTGGTGCACCCAGCTGCTGGCCGACTACGGCGCCGACGTCGTCAAGGTCGAGAAGCCCGGTGCCGGCGACGACACTCGGCGCTGGGGCCCGCCGTTCCTCGCGACGGACGACGGCGACGCGGTCGCGGCATATTTCCTGTGCTGCAACCGCGGCAAGCGCTCGCTCGCGCTGGACTTCACGACGCCCGACGGCCAGGTCATCCTGCAGCGCCTCGCGGCGCAGGCCGACGTGCTCGTCGAGAACTACCTGCCCGGCACGCTCGCGCGCTACGGCCTCGACTACGCGAGCCTCGCGGCGCGCAATCCGCGGCTGATCTACTGCTCGATCAGCGGCTTCGGCCAGGACGGTCCGAACGCCCAGCGCGCCGGCTACGACGCGATGATCCAGGCCGAGGCCGGACTGATGTCGCTGACCGGCACGGCCGAAGGCGGGCCGATGAAGGTCGGCGTCGCGGTCAGCGATCTGATGTGCGGCATGTACGCGGCCAGCGCGATCCTCGCCGCGCTGCACGAGCGCACGCGCACGGATCGCGGCAGCCATCTCGATCTTGCGCTGTTCGACTGCCAGGTCGCCTGGCTCGCGAACCAGGGCATGAACTACCTCGTCGGCGGCGCCGTGCCCGAGCGCCACGGTACGGCGCATCCGAACATCGCGCCGTACCAGGCGTTCGCGACGGCCGACGGCCATCTGATGCTCGCGGTCGGCAACGACGACCAGTTCCGCCGCTTCTGCGCCGCCGCCGGACTGGCGGAGCTCGCCGGCGACGCGCGCTTGGCGACGAACGCCGGTCGCGTGGCTGCGCGCGACGCGTTGAGCGCGGCGATCGCGCAACGGCTCGCGCAGCTGCCGACCGGAGACTGGCTGCAGCGCTTCGCCGCGGCCGGTGTGCCGGCCGGACCGGTCAACGACCTGGCCGCGGTGTTCGCGCATCCGCAGATCGCCGCGCGCGGCCTGCAGGTGCGGCAGGAACATGCGCACTGGGGCAGCCTGCCGCAGATCGCCAATCCGCTGCGTCGCGACGCGCGGCCGCGGCTCGCGGCGCGGCCGCCGCCGGCGCTCGGCCAGCACAGCGCCGAAGTGCTGGCCGAACTCGGCCTCGACGCGGAGGCGAGCGCCGCGCTGTTCGCGCGCGGCGT
>NZ_JANFVR010000507.1 GCF_024609805.1 Tahibacter caeni
CGCGCGCTGGCCGCGCCCGGCGCGCCGGCCAACGCGCGGCTGCTGCGCTGCGACCTCGTGGATTTCTGGCTGCTCGCGGCGGCGGCCGGCTGGCGTTTTTCCGCCCAGTACCTGCTGTATCCGAATCCCTGGCCCAGGCCCGAGCACGTGCAGCGGCGCTGGCCGGCGCATCCGGTGCTGCCGGCCCTGCTCGCCGGCGGCGGGGCTATCGAACTGCGCACGAACTGGCAGGTCTACGCCGAGGAGTGGACCGTCGCGCTCGGTCTGGCCGGCCGGCCCTCGCAGCTCGACGGTCTGGACGAGGACGGCGCCGCTGCGCTGTCGCCGTTCGAGGCGAAATACCGCGCCTCGGGGCATGCGCTCTGGCGCGTGCATGCGCCGGCCGGCCCCGAGGCCGACACCGGCTGACACCCGGGGAAACTCCTCAGATTCGTCGGAAAATATTGCCCAAGTGTCTGTCGGGCCAATAATCGTTGCAGGTTTTCGCTGTTCAACGCCGCCCTGCGTCGCTAGATTGCACGCAAGTTCGCAGCGGCCTGCGGCCGGGCGGTGAAGGGGGCGACCGATGAAGACGTGGATGCGTGGAGTCCGGCATTGGCTGGCCGCGCTGCTCCTGTGCCTGCTGCTGCCGGTCGGCGTGGCCCAGGCACAGGTGGTCGTCACGATCAACGGCAACGTCGCCCATGCCGACATCAGCCTCGTCGACGGCCTGCAGACCTACACCGGCGAAGTCACGATCGTCTTCGACAGTCCCGTCAACCTGACCGCGCAGAGCCTGAACCTGACTGCGATGCTGGTCAGCCCGGCCGATCCGGCGCTGGTCTCGCGGCTGCCGTCGGGCACGGCCATCGATCCGGCGTTCCCGGTGCTGATCACGGTGGAGCCGGTCCCGATCACCGACCGCATCTTCGCGTCGGGCCTGCAGCTCGACGACGGCAGCGAGTCCAGCCTGCGCTTCGTCAACGCCTACGATTTCGAGATCCACACGCACGCGCTCACGTTCACGCCGGACACGCCGTACCGAGTGTTCAAGGCGCCGCTGAGCGGCGCGTTCGCCGACATGACGTCCGACGTGCTCAACGGCAGCGTGCGCGGCCGCGGCCGCAGCGGCGGCTTCTCGCAGTTCATGCTGATCAAGGACACGCGCGCGGAAACCGTGCTCGGCCTGCCGGTCATCGCGCTCGGCAAGCTCGTCGACCTGGAGCTGCGCCTGGTCGCCGCGATCCTCAACAACGTGCTGCGGCTGGAGCTGACCGGCCTGCTCAACAACGTGCAGCTCGCGCTGCTGTCGCTGAACTACGCCGCAGCGATCGTGCAGATCGACCTGTTCATCCTGCGCGTGGACCAGGAGGCCGGCACGAACATTCCGAACGTCTGGCGCGCGCAGCGCGATCTCGTCAACGATGCGGGCGATCTCGACGGACTCGCCCGCTCGCTGCGCTACAGCATCGTCCGTCTCAACGGCGGTCCCTGAGGAAAGCGATACCCGATGCCCGCGCGGTTCAGCGCCTACCCACCGGATCGCGCCGTCGTCGTGCGCGTGCTCGACGACGGCCGCCGCTACGGCGTCGGCCGCAGCGACACCAGCGAGCTGCAGCTCGATCACGCGTCGGTGTCGCGCCGGCACGCGGAAATCCTCGGCGGCGCCGAGGGCTGGCGGCTCGTCGACGTCGGCAGCAAGAACGGCCTGCGCGTCGACGGACGGCTCGTGTCCGAAGCGCATCTGAGCTCGCCGGCCTGGTTCGCGATCGGCGACGTCTACTGCTGGCTGGAGCCGCTCGATGCCGAGACCGCGCGCGACGCGGCAGCCTATGCCGAGGTGCGCCGTTCGACCTCGCGCGCGCTGTCGCAGCAGCTGCATCAGGTCGCCGGGACCGATGCGCTGCTGCGTCATGCGCTCGACGCGGTGCTGGAGCTGTCGCAGCTCGAGCGCGGCTTCGTGCTCTACGGCGCGGCGCCGGACGACCTGCGCGTGCGCGCGGCGCAGGGACTGCGCGGCGACGACCTGGCCGCGAGCGCGTTCGCCGGCAGCGCGGGCGCGCTGCAGCGCTGCCTGGCCGACCGGCGCAGCGTGATCTGCTGCGACACCTCCGATTCGCCGTGGCTCGGCGCGCGGCCGAGCGTCGTGCTCGGCGGCATCCGCGCGCTGGTCTGCGTGCCGGTGGTCTTCGGCGCGGAACTGCTCGGCGCGATCTACGCCGACAGCCGCCAGCCCGGACCGCTGCTGACCGAGTTCGACCTCGAGCTCGTCGAGGGCGTGGCGCAGCAGGCCGGCGCCGCCCTGGCCGCGGCGCGGCTGCGCGGCGCCGTCGACGAACTGCTCGACGCGGCCGGCCAGGCCGGCATCGATGCGCCGCGCTGGAGCGACCTGCGGCCGCGCT
>NZ_JANFVR010000508.1 GCF_024609805.1 Tahibacter caeni
TGCGCGGCGCGGCGAAATTCCGCGCCGGCGACGCGGCCGGCGCGGCGGCCGACTGGGCGCCCGGCGCGAGCGCCGACGCCGCCTACAACTTCGGCAACGCGCTCGCGCGTCAGCAGCAGTACGAACAGGCGATCGCCGCCTGGGACGAAGCACTGCGGCGCGATCCGGACCATGCCGACGCGAAGGCCAACAAGCAGGCGGTGGAGGACTGGCTGCGCCAGCGCCGGCAGCAGAAATCCAGCGACGGCAAGGACGGCTCGTCCAAGGACCGGCAGGATCCGGCCGGCGCCAGGCCCGATCAGCCGCAGCAGGGCAACCAGGACGCGTCCGACGCCGCGCAGCAGGCCCAGGACGCGAGCGCCGGCCAGGACGGCCAGCAGCAGGACGGCGAGGCCGGCCAGCAGGGCGAAGCCGCGCAGAGCGGCCAGCCCGGCGCGCAGTCGCAAGCCGACGACGCCTCGCGCGCGGCCGGCGAAACCCAGCAGGGCCAGGACCAGGCCGGCCGCGCCGGCCAGGCCAAGCCCGGCGAGCGCGACACGACCAAGGCCGACGCGGCCGAGGGCGCGCAGGCCCAGGCCAATGCGAAACAGCAGCAGGCGTTCCGCGACGCCATGGAAAAGGCGCTGCGCGAAGGCGGGCAGGGCAAGGAAGGCCAGGCGCAGAAGGAGCCCGGCAAGGACGGCGAGCAGGCCCCGGCCCGGCGCGCCGTCGCCGGCGAGCCGAAGCCCGGCAAACCCGGCGAGCAATCCGCCGTCGCGCCGGCCGAGACCGAAGCCGAGCGCGAACAGCGCCAGTCCGTCGAGCAGTGGCTGCAGCGCGTGCCCGACGATCCGGGCGGCCTGCTGCGGCGCAAGTTCCAGCTCGAATACGAGCGCCGCCAGCGCGCGCCGCAGCGCGGAGGCGGCGAATGAGCCGAGCCGCGCGTTCGTTCCGCCGGACCGCCGCGGCACGCCGGTCCGCCACCGTCTATCCGTTGCAGGTGTTCCGATGATCCGACGACTGCTGCTCCTGCTTGCGCTGTGCGCCGTCGCGACGGCCAGCCCGGCCGCCGAAACCGCGCGCGCCTGGCTCGACCGCGACAGCCTGCAGCTCGGCGAAACCGTGACCCTCAACGTCGAGAGCAGCGAGTCGGGCGCCGAACCGGACTTCAGCGCGCTCGAGGCGGACTTCGAACTGCTCGGCCGTTCGAGCTCCAGTTCGGTCAGCATCGCGAACGGCCGCACGACCAGCAGCATGCTCTGGGCCATCGGCCTGCGACCGCGCCGCGAAGGCAAGTTCACGATCGCGCCGCTGAGCGTCGGCAAGGCCAGAACCGAGCCGATCACGGTGACCGTCGGCGCCGCGCCGGCCGTGGCGGCGGCCGCGGCCGGCGACGACGTGTTCCTCGAAGTCACGGCTGACCCGCAGCTCGTCTACGTGCAGCAGCAGGTCCGCGTGACCGTGCGCTTCTACTACGCGGTCAACCTGACCGACGGCGCCGTGGAGGAACTGAGCCTCGCCGACGCCGTCGTGCAGAAGCTCGGCCAGGACCGCAGCTACGACGCCGAGCGTTCCGGCCGGCGCTACCGCGTCATGGAGCGGCGCTACGCGCTGACCGCGCAGAAGAGCGGCAGCCTTGCCGTGCCCGCGCTGAATTTCCGCGGCCGCGCGCTCAGCGGCAACGATCCGAACGCCCTGTTCTTCGGCCGCGGCCGCGCGGTCAGCACGCGCTCGGAACCCGTGACTATCGAGGTCAAGCCGCGCCCGGCCGGTTCCGGCGGCGGCGCCTGGCTGCCGGCGCAGTCGCTGCAGCTGCAGGTCGACGGGCTCACGGCGGCGACGCCGGCGCGCGTCGGCGAACCGCTGACCCTGACCGTGACCGAGATCGCGCAGGGGCTGGGCTTCGAGCAGCTGCCGGAGATCGAGCTGCCGGCGATCGACGGCGCGGAAGTGTACCCGGACAAATCCGTCACGCGCTCGCGCGAGAATGCCGGCTGGGTCGTCGGCGAGCGCAGCCGCAAGTTCGCGATCGTGCCCAAGCGCGCCGGCAAGCTGCAGATTCCCGCCTTGAGCCTGGACTGGTGGAACGCGGCCGACGACGCGGCGGCCAGGGCCACGACCGAAGCGATCGCGCTGGAGGTCGCCGAGGCCGTGGCCGCGCCGGCGACGCCCGCGACCGTTCCGGCGGTCGCGAGCGAGGTGCCGGCGCCGGCTTCCGACGGTGCGGGCTTCTGGCGTCTCGCGGCGATCGCGAGCTTCGTGCTCTGGCTCCTGACTTTCGCAGCGCTGCTGTGGCAGCGCCGGCCGCGCCGTGTCGCGCCGGCCGCGACGGCACCCGTGTTCAGTCCGACGCGGCGCAGCTTCGAGCGCGCCGTCGCCGACGGCGACGCCGCGGCCGCGG
>NZ_JANFVR010000509.1 GCF_024609805.1 Tahibacter caeni
GTGAGCGCGAGCGCGGCCACGATCGGCAGGCCGGCCGGCGACAGCAGCCAGGCGCTCGCGCCGGTCAGGAAACCGCCGTCGTCGATGGCGGCCAGCCAGGCCGAAGCGCTGCGCAGGGCGCCGGCGAGCGGCGGAGCGGCCACGAGCAGCAGGCCCAGCGACGGCGCTCCGGCCGACTGCCACCAGGCCGGGTTCGCGACGGCCAGCGGCAGCAGCGCGGCGATTTCGGGCGCGATCAACCCATAGGCCGCCAGCAGCCAGCTCGCGGCCGCCGCGGCGACCGTGGTGCCGCAGGCCGCCGCGAACGCGCCGGACGAGGCGGCCGTGCGCGTCAGCAGCGACAGCAACTGCAGCAGGGTCAGCGCCGCGGCGACGGCGCCGCCGAGCTGCAGGCCGCTGCGCAGGTCCTCTGCGGCGAGCAGCAGCGGAAAGGCCGCGAGCACGGCGGCGGCCGGCAGGGTGGCGCGATGCGCTGCGGACGGCATCAGCGCGGCTCCGCGTCGGCGAGCCAACGCTCGCCGTGGTCCGCGTACGCGGCGAGCACGGCTTGTATGCGCGCGAGGATCGCGCGCGGCGTCACGGTCGCGCCGGCGAACTGGTCGAAGGCGCCGCCGTCGCGGCGCACGCGCCAACGTTCGGCCGGCAGATCCTGCAGGGAATGTCCGCTCAGCGCGGCGAGCCAGCGGCCGCCGTCGTGCTCGAACGCGTCGCCGCGGCCGCGCGACTCGCGGTGCGCAAGCACGCGCACGCCGAGCAGGCGGCCGTCGCGCGCGATGCCGAGGCGCAGCTGCAGCGGACCGCCGTAGCCCTGGGCGACCGCATCGACGATGCAGGCGACCGCCGCGTCGCCGCGGCGCAGGCGCCACAGCGGCTGCGGGTCGTCGCTGCCGAGTGCCGCGGGATCGCGCACGGCGATGCGGTCGGCCAGCGGATCGTTGTCGTAGTCCAGGCCCGGCAGCAGGCCGGCGAGTTCGCCGCGCTCGCGCAGCTGCGCCTGTTCGCGCAGGCCGTCCTGGCTGAGCCAGGCGGCGAACGCGAGCGCGGCGAGCGCGAGCAGCGCCTGCGCGGCGAGCGGCCACGGACGGCGCGCCTCAGCCATGCCGGCCGTGTCCGTAGATGCGCGGCCGCGTCACGCGGTCGAGCAGCGGCGCGGCCGCATTCATGAGCAGCACGGCGAACGCGATGCCGTCGGGGATGTTGCCCCAGCGGCGTATCGCGAGGGTCAGCACCGCGACGCCGGCGCCGAACAGCAGGCGTCCGCGCGGCGAGGTGCAGCCGCTGACCGGATCGGTCACGACGAACCAGGCGGCGAACATCAGGCCGCCGCCGGCCAGATGCTGCAGCGGCGACGGATGCCGCTCCGCGTCGAGTAGCCAGAACGGCAGGGTCAGCGCGAGCACCGTGGCGAGCACGCCGGTGGTCGCCTGCCAGCCGATCACGCGGCGCCACAGCAACCAGAAACCGCCTAGCAGCCAGGCGCCGGCGGCCCAGGCCCAGACCTCGGGCCGGCTCTGCCGGAACAGCGCGGCCGCGCCGATCTCCGGCAGGCGCTGGCCCTGCGCGGCGAGCTGGCGCAGCGCATCGAGCGGCGTCGCCGAAGCGAGGCTGTCCCAGGTCGTTGCCGCGGTCGCGCCGAAGATCGTCCGTGCCGCGGCGGCCGGGTCGAGCGCCGTCGCCGGCCATTGCGCGACGAGGCGCGGGAACGCGAGCAGCACGACCGCATAGCCGGCCATGGCCGGATTGAACAGGTTGGAGCCGAGACCGCCGTAGACCTGCTTGACCAGGCCGATCGCGACGAGCATCGCGACGGGGCTCATCCACCACGGCGCGAGCGGCGCGATACACAGCGCGAACAGCACGGCCGTGACGAGAGCCGAGCCGTCGCCGAGCGCGCGCGCCACGTCGCGACCGCGCAGGCGCAGCGCGGCGGCTTCGATCGCGAGCGCGCTGACGACGGCCAGCGCGATCTGGATCGCGACGCCGGTGCCGAAGGCCCAGAGCTGCACGGCGATGCCGGGCAGCAGCGCGAGCAGCACGTCGTGCATGACGCGGCGCACCGCGACGGGTGCCGGAAGATGCGGCGCGCCGGCCGTGGCGAAGGTCTTCATGCCTCGTCCCCGCGCGGCGGCGCGTCGGTACTCTTCGCACGCTTGGCCTTGCCGCGCGCGATCGCCGCGAGCACGGCGGATTTGTCCATGCGAGACGCCGGAATGACACTGTTGTCCGATGCCTCGCTCGTGGCCGTGGCGGCGGCCTGTTCCTGTGCGAGCGCTTCGCGCCGTGCGGCGACGCGGGCGACCTTCTCCGCCTGCTCGCGCGCGAGACGCCGGGTGCGTGCGACGAAGCGCGTGCGCGCGAGATCGGCGCGCGCGCGCTGCG
>NZ_JANFVR010000051.1 GCF_024609805.1 Tahibacter caeni
CGCGTCGAGCGGCGCCAGTCGCGCGGCCGCCGCGACGGCCGCGAAGCGAACCAGGCGCCGATCCTGCTCGGCCTGCAGAAGCGGCGCAGCGAAGTCAGCGCGGGCAAGTCGCTGCGCCTGCAGGAAGCGCAGCTCGACACGCTGGCCGCGCGCGTTGCCGAGGCCGCGCGCCAGGTGCTGCCCGATCCGGACGTCGCGCTGTTCGCGCCGGAACCGGCGGCGACGCGCCGCCGCGCGGCCGTGCTCGAGGCGGTGGAATTGTCTTACGGCATCGGCGCGGGCCGCGCGCTCGATCTGGTCATCGCCGGCGGCCAGCGCATCGGCGTCGTCGGCCCGAACGGCAGCGGCAAGTCCAGCCTGCTGCAGGTGCTGGCCGGAAGGCTCCTGCCGGCGCGCGGACACTGCGTCGTGCCGGCGCGCACGGCCTGCCTCGACCAGCACGTCTCGCTGCTCGATCCGGCGCGTTCGGTGCTGGAGCAGCTGCTCGCCGACGACCCGGCCGCCGGCGAAGCGGGGCTGCGTACGCGCCTCGCACTGCTCGGGCTCGACAGCGATGCGGTGCGGCGGCCCGGCGCGACCCTGAGCGGCGGCGAGCGCCTCAAGGCTGCACTGGCCTGCGCGCTGTACCGGCGCGAGCCGGTCGAGCTGCTGCTGCTCGACGAGCCGGACAACCACCTCGATCTCGCTTCGCTCGCGGCGCTGGAGCAGATGCTGCGGCAGTATCGCGGCGCGCTCGTGGTGGTCTCGCACGACGCGGTGTTCCTCGACCGGCTCGCGCTCGACACGCGCCTGACGGCGGCGGCCGCGGGCTGGCGGGTCGCGGCCTGGTAGCGTGCGCGGCCCCGCCGGTGCGGCCCGGCGCCGCGATCCATTGACCGGATCGCCGCGCCGGGTTACCAGAGGGCGGGCCCCGGCACAGGTGCGGACATGAGACATTCCACGCGACACATCGAACGGCACAGGACTCACCGGATCGGCTGGCTGCGCGCCGCCGTGCTCGGCGCGAACGACGGCATCGTTTCGACGGCCAGCCTGATCGTCGGCGTCGCCGCGTCCGGCGCGGCGCCCGCCAGCATTCTCGTCAGCGGCGTCGCCGGGCTCGTCGCCGGCGCGATGTCGATGGCTGCCGGCGAATACGTGTCGGTGCATTCGCAGGCCGATGCGGAGCAGGCCGATCTCGCGCGCGAGCGCGACGAGCTCGCGACCGACGCGGCGGCCGAGACCACCGAGCTGACCCGCATCTACGAGCGGCGCGGCCTGGAGCCGTCCCTGGCGCGCGAGGTCGCACGACAGCTCATGGCGCACGACGCGCTCGGCGCGCATGCGCGCGACGAGCTCGGCATCACCGAGGTCACGAGCGCGCAGCCGCTGCAGGCGGCGCTGTCGTCGGCGGCGAGCTTCGCGGTCGGCGCGGGCCTGCCGCTCGCGGCCGCCGCACTTGCGCCGCGCCAGGGCCTGATCGCCTGGGTCTCGCTGCTGTCGCTGGTCTTTCTCGCGACGCTCGGCGTCATCGCGGCGCGGACCGGCGGCGCACCCGTCGCGGTCGGCGCCGTGCGCGTGACGTTCTGGGGCGCGCTCGCGATGGCCATCACCGCCGGTGCCGGCGCGCTGTTCGGCGGCGTGGCCTGAAACGGCGCGGCCGGCGGCGAACGCGCCGGCCGCCACCGCGCTATTGCAGGCCGTCGGCGAAGATCAGGTCGGCCGATTCGGCCGGACCGCCGACGAACAGGATGTCGTTCGGATCGTCGCGATAGTTGCCCTGGCGCAGCGCGTCCACGCGCAGCTCCCAGGTCTGCGCGTCGATCAGCCGCGCGCCGGAGAAGCGGTACCAGCCGAACGTCGTCGCGTCGCCGGGACGGCGCGGCCCGTAATTGCGCCAGCTCCAGTTCGGTCCGAAGTTCGCGCTGTGGAAGCGCACGCGCACGGTCGCGCCGGCACAGGACGGCAGCGAGAAGCTCGCGAGGCCGTAGGCGTCGTGGCTCGCCGCGCCGGCTACCGCGTCGGGCGGATACAGCGCCGCCGCGAGCGTCGTCGCGTCGTTGAGCTGGGTGCAGCTGCCCGGCTGGATCGCGATCGTCGCGCTGCCGCCGCCGTTCGCGGCGGCGACGGCGTTCAGGCCTGCCGCCGGCAGCGAGGCGACGCGCGCCTGGGTCGAGTCCTGGATGCCGTCGGCGTTGCCGTCGCCGCCGAGAATGCCGTTCTCGACCGTGCTCGGCGCGCCGTCGGCGTCCTCGTCGCTCGTGGCGGTGTAGTCCCAGACGCCGGCCGTCGTGCCGGCGAGGATGCGCGCCGGCGCGCCGGCGCTGCGCCGCGGCATCGCGAGCGCCGTCGCCGAATCGGCCGGCAGCCCCAGGCTGATCGAATTCCAGCTGACGCCGCCGTTGGTGCTGCGGTAGACGCCGCCGGGATTGGCGCCGGTGCCGCCGGTGCCGGCATAGATCGTGTCGCCGCTCGCGTCGTTCGGATCGATGTACAGCGCGCGCACGTCCTGGCCCGCGATGCCGGCCGAGGCCTGCGTCCAGGTCGCGCCGCCGTCGGTCGACTTGTAGACGTCGCCGAGCGCGGACGCGCCGGACAGGTTGTTGAGCCCGGCGTAGAGGATCTGCGGATTGGCCGGATTGATCGCGAGCGCGAGCACGTTCCAGTGCGAGCTGCCGGCGCCCGCATGCCGCGGCAGGCCGCTGCTCGCATGCGCCCAGGTGTTGCCGCCGTCGGTGGACTTGAATACGCCGTTGGCGATCGTCGGCGGCGCCGCGCCGGGCACGTCGGGCGCCCAGTTCAGGAACGTGCCGATGTAAAGGGTCTGCGTGTTCGCGGGATCGAACACGACCGGCACGATGCCGCCCATGGAGGCGTAGTTGTTCGCGCCGGCCGGCCCAAGGTCCTGCGGCAGCGGCAGGCCGTTTTCCGCCGGGCTCCAGTTCGCGCCGGCGTCGGTGGAACGGTAGAGCCGCGCCGACACGTACGGCAGGCCCGGCGCGCTGAGATTCGCGCGGCCGCCGCCGGCCGCGAAAAGGCGGCGCAGTCCGCCGCTGCCGGCGGGGCAGGGGCCGGACGGCGGCGGCGCGACGCAAGAACGCGGATCGAGCGCGATCGTGCGTACCGTGCTCATGTCGGGACGGCCGTTGATCAGCGCGATGCCGTTGTCGATCGTGGTCCAGTTCGCACCGGCGTCGGTGCTCTTGTAAAGGCCGCCGTCCTTGTCGGCGCTGGCCGGCAGGCGCTCGGAGCGGCCGGCGGCATAGACCGTGAAGTTCTCGGCCGTCAGCGGGTCGGCGTCGACCGTGGTCGGGTCGATCGCGATGCTGCGGATCTGCTCGGCGTTGAGGCCGCCGGTCGACGGGCTCCAGTTCGCGCCGTCGTCGTCGGAGCGGTAGATCGCGCGCGTCGTCGTGACCGAGTCGCCGTAGCCGGCGAGGATGACGGTGCTCGCGCCGGTGTCCAGCGGATGCGTCGCGAGCGCGCGGATGTTGGTCGATTGGAAGCCGGTGTTGATCGCGGTCCAGGTGGTGCCGCCGTTGCTCGTCGCGAGCATGCCGCCGTCATAGGCGCCGGCCCAGAGGCGCGCGGTGGTCGGGAAGTTCGGATGCACGGCGAGCGCGGCGATCTGCGGCGGCTGCGTGCCGTTGACGCTGAAGCCGTTGGCGGTGCCGAACGACTGCCAGACCGGGCTCGCGACGGTCGCGTCGGCCGTGACGAGGAGACCGCGTGTCGTGCAGGCCACGACCAGGCCGGTCGCGAGCGTCGGATGCGCGGCGACGCGCGAGACGGTGCCGCAGGGAGCGCCGCTGGAGGGCAGCGCGATCGCACTCCAGCTTCCGCCGCCGTTCGCGCTCGTCGCGATCGCGTTGCCGTCGCTCGCGAACAGGCGCTGCGGCGTCGTCGGCGAGCTCGCGAGCGCGGAGATGCCGAACAGGCCGGCCGGCTGCGTCGGCGTGGCGGCCCAGCTCGCGCCGCCGCTGGTGCTGCGTACGACGATCGCGCCGCCGTAGACCGCCGGATCGGCGCCGATCAGACCGGCGTAGAGCGTACCGTCGGCGGCGTAGTCGATCGCGCTGTACTGCGTGTTGCTGCCGCCGATGTCGCCGGCCGAAGTCCAGCTCGTGCCGCCGTCGGCGGAGACGTGCAGCCGCTGATAGGTCGCCGCGGCGAGGTCGTTGCTCGTGCCGCGGCGCAGGGCGATGTCGGCGAGATACGCGCCGCTGCCGGCCGGCGCGGCGACCGGCACCCAGAGATCGCCGCCGTTGCCGGAACGGAACAGCTGGTTGCTGGTCGCGAGATAGAGCACCGGGGTCGCGGTCGCCGCGACGAGGTCGATGCTGTACAGGGCCTCGGGAAGGCCGATTTCGATGCGCGTCCACGCGCTGCCGCTGCTGGTCGTGCGGAACACGCCGCCGCGTCCGGCCACCCACAGGGTCGACGGCGACGCTTCATAGACGGCCAGGGCCGTGACGTTGCCGCCGGCCGGTCCGGTCGTGCTCCAGGAACCGACCGCGGCGGACGCGACGGTTGCGCTCAGCGCGAGCGCGCTGCCGGCGGCGGTGCCGCGCAGAATGGCGTATGACATGGCGAATGCCCCTTCGGGAAAGTCCGCACCGTAATACGCAATTGCGCGGCAGGAGATGAAACGGGTCGCAGGCGGCCTGTGACCGGTGCGGCACTCGGGCGGTGCACGGCCGCCCGGTCCTGCGCGGCGGCGAGCGCTACAGCGACGCCGCGAGCCGCGTGCCCTGGGCAATCGCGCGCTTGGCGTCGAGCTCGGCGGCGACGTCGGCACCGCCGATCACGTGGGCCTTGAGACCCAGCGCGAGCGCGGCGTCATAGTCGCTGCGGTTGGATTCCTGGCCCGCGCAGAGCACGACGCTGTCGGCCGGCAGCACTTCGCTGCGCTCGCCGATGCGGATGTGCAGGCCGGCGTCGTCGATGCGTTCGTAGCTGACGCCGGCGAGCATGGTCACGTTCTTGGCCTTGAGCGCGGCGCGGTGCACCCAGCCCGTGGTCTTGTTGAGCTTCTCGCCGGGCTTGCCCGGCGTGCGCTGCAGCAGCCAGACCTGGCGTTCGGCCGGCTCGGGTCGCGGCTTGGCCAATCCGCCCGGCGCGGCATAGCCCGTATCGACGCCCCATTCCTCCGACCAGCGCGCGATGTCGGTGCTCGGCGACGGATGTGCCTGGGTCAGGAATTCGGCCATGTCGAAGCCGATGCCGCCGGCGCCGATCAGCGCGACGCGGGCGCCGACCGGACGGTTGCTGGCCAGCACGTCGTAATAGCTGACGACCTTGCGGTGATCCACGCCGGGAATCGCCGGCTTGCGCGGATGCACGCCGGTCGCGAACACGATCTCGTCGAAGCCCTCGCGCTGCAGCGCGGTCGCATCCACGCGCGTGGCCAGGCGCAGCTCGACGCCGGTCTCGCCCAGGCGCGTGCGGAAATAGCGCAGGGTCTCGAAGAATTCTTCCTTGCCCGGGATGCGCTTGGCCATGTTGAACTGGCCGCCGATGTCGGCCGCGGCGTCGAACAGCACGACCGCGTGGCCGCGTTCGCCCAGCGTCGTCGCGCAGGCCAGGCCGGCGGGTCCGGCGCCGACCACCGCGATGCGCTTCTTCTGCGCGGCCGGCGCGATGGTGAGTTCGGTCTCGTGGCAGGCGCGCGGATTGACCAGGCAGCTCGCGCGCTTGTTCTCGAATACGTGATCGAGGCAGGCCTGGTTGCAGGCGATGCAGGTGTTGATCGATGCGGCCTTGCCCGCGCGCGCCTTCGCCACCCAGTGCGCGTCGGCGAGCAGCGGCCGCGCCATCGACACCATGTCGGCGTCGCCGCGCGCGAGTATGGCTTCGGCCACGTCGGGCATGTTGATGCGGTTGGTCGTGATCAGCGGCACCTTCACTTCGCCGCGCAGTTTGCGCGTGACCCAGGTGAACGCGCCGCGCGGCACGCTCGTGACGATGGTCGGCACGCGCGCCTCGTGCCAGCCGACGCCGGTGTTGATCAGGGTCGCGCCGGCGGCCTCGATCTCCTTCGCCAGAGCGACGACCTGTTCCCAGCTCTGGCCCTGCTCGACGAGGTCGAGCATCGACACGCGATAGATGATGATGAAGTTCGCGCCGACCGCCGCGCGCGTGCGGCGCACGATTTCCACCGCAAAGCGCCGCCGCTTCTCCGGCGTGCCGCCCCAGTCGTCGTCGCGCCGGTTCGTGCGTTCGACGAGGAACTGGTTGATCAGGTAACCCTCCGAGCCCATGACCTCGACGCCGTCGTAGCCGGCGTCCTGGGCGAGTTTCGCCGAGTTCACGAAGTCGCCGATGGTCGACTCGACGGCCCGCGCCGACAGCGCGCTCGGCGTGAACGGCGTGATCGGCGACTTGATCCTCGACGGCGCGACCGACAGCGGGTGATAGGCATAGCGGCCTGCATGCAGGATCTGCACGCAGACCTTGCCGCCTTCGGCGTGCACGGCCTGGGTGACCTTGCGATGGCGCGCGACGTGCCACGGCATGGACAGGCGGCCCGAGAACGGCTTGAGCCAGCCGCGGATGCTCGGCGCAATGCCGCCCGTGACGATGAGGCCGACGCCGCCGTGCGCGCGTTCGGCGAAATAGGCCGCGAGCTTGTCGTAGTCGCTGGCCTTGTCTTCCAGCCCCGTATGCATGGAACCCATGAGCACGCGGTTCTGCAGGGTGGCGAAGCCCAGATCCAGCGGGGCCAACAGGTGCGGGTAGTCGCTCATGCGCGGTCTGCCGTGCGGAGGGTCGGCGCACCTTGCATGGAATGGCTGGAGCCGGCAAGTCAGGCGGCCGCGACGGTGGCGTTTCCAGGAAAAAGGCCGGCACCGAGGCCGGCCTTCCGGTGACGACGGGCGGGGGCGGTCAGCCGGCCTTGAGCTCGCGCTTGTCGCGGCGCGCCTTTTCGCGCATCCAGCCGAAGGCCAGGCCGCCGCCGATGATGACGACGTAGGCCAGCGCCTCGATCATCGTGTTGCCGGCTATCCAGTTCGCGACGAACTTCTCGTGCAGGATCATCTTGCCGGCGGTCCACAGCAGCGCGCCGGCGCCGATGTAGACGACCATCGGGAAGCGCTCGACGAGCTTGAGGATGACGGTGCTGCCCCAGACCACGATGGGCACCGAGATCAGCAGGCCGATCACGACGAGCAGGAAATTGCCGTGCGCCGCGCCGGCGACGCCGAGCACGTTGTCCAGACCCATCAGCGCGTCGGCGATGATGATCGTGCGCATCGCCCCCCAGAAGCCGCTGACGCGGGCCATCTCGTGGCCTTCCTCGTGCTGGTCCTCGCTGAGCAACTTCAGCGCGATGGGGATCAGCAGCAGGCCGCCGAGCAGCATAAGGCCGGGGAAGTGCAGCAGCCAGACCACGGCCAGGGTCATCAGAGTACGCACGACGATCGCGCCGGCCGTGCCCCAGAAGATCGCCTTGGTCTGCAGGTCCTTGGGCAGGTTGCGGGCGGCCAGCGCAATGACGATGGCGTTGTCGCCGGCGAGCACGAGGTCGATCAGGACGATCGCGAACAGCGCGGTGAAGAAATCGGGTGAAAGGAATTCCATGAAGACCCCGGTTGGCGGTTGTCGGGCTGGTGACAAGGACACGCAAAAAACGCAGGCAAGACTTCGCCGTGTCCGGCGAAGGTCTTGCTCACTGCGTTACCGGGATTTGACGGTGTCGGCAGCCGCGCGACCGGGGCAACGAGCCCGTGATGACGATCAGCGCGCGAGGAGCTACTCCCCTTCGATCCGCGCATAAGTAGCGGCTGGCGCAGCGAAGGTCAAGCAGCTTCGACGCGAATCGTCATGCAAGTTGACACTTGCGCCTGCGCTGCGCCGTCGCGGACGCACTACAGTTCGCGCGCCGAACCGGGGCGCGCAGATCGGTGAATGATCTCGGCTGGCGGTGTCGCGACGTCGTCGGTCGTGCCGGCCTGGTCGGGTTCGCCGGCGTACGGTCTGAGCCGCTCGCCTGCGGATTCACGCGTTGATGACCCGGATTGCGCAATAAACGCGCGAAATGTTAAGCCTGCACTGAGCGGAACGTGAACGGACGGGCGGGCATGTGGTTACAGGTCGTTGATTTTGCTAGACTGCCGCCCGCCCTAGGAATGGGTCAAAATGTTAAGCCACGCCATCGACACTTTTTACTTGTAAAGTGAACGAGCTTTGCGTCCGTACGGGGTGGAGTGGACGCGCGCGATAACACCAATGAGGAGACTCCGAATGAAACGTAATGGCTTGTTTGCCCTGATCGCCCTGTCCCTGGCCGGAATCGGCGCGGCGCAGGCGCAGGACTACAGCAACTGGTACATCGCTCCGCGCGTCGGCGCCGTGATTCCGGACAGCGATCGTGAAACCGATACGTCGCTGTTCACCGGTATCGGCATCGGCTACTGGTCCACCCCGAACTTCGCGGTCGACTTTGAAGTCACCCACAACAACGCCGACTTCGAAAAGAAGTCGATCCGCAACAACCACGAATTCGAAAACACCGGCCTCGGCTTCGCCGGTCGCTACTTCTTCGGCGACGCCGGCAGCTCCTGGCGTCCGTATGCCATGGGCGGCCTCGGCTTCCTGCGCCATGCGGCGATCTCGGGCAGCCAGCTCAGCGCCAGCCGCTCCAACGGCTGGGATCCGATGATCACCGTCGGCGGCGGCGTGCAGCACGGCTTCAGCGACCGCCTCGCGTTCCGCGCCGAACTCGCGGCCCGCTACGATCGCGACAACAACTCGCGCCAGTACTACTCGGCGGAGAACAAGACCGGCTTCGTCGACGCGATCGCCAGCGTCGCGCTGCTCGTCAACTTCGGCGGCGAGTCGGCCCCGGAAGTGGCTCCGACGCGTGAAACCCCGCCGCCCCAGAAGCCGCAGATCTCCTGCCGCGACCTCGACGACGACAAGGACGGCGTGAACAACTGCGACGACCGTTGCCCCGGCACTGAAGCGGGCGTCCAGGTCGGTCCGGACGGCTGCCCGATGGTTCAGACCATCGACCTGCGCGGCGTGAACTTCAAGTTCGACCGTCCGAAGAAGGGCGAGAAGAACATCAGCCCGACCCTGCAGGAGCCGACCGCCGACTCGATCGCGATCCTCGATCAGGCCGTCGACGTGCTGCAGCGCAACCCGAACATGCGCGTCGAAGTCGTCGGCCACACCGACTCGGTCGGCACCGACGAGTACAACCAGGGCCTGTCCGAGCGCCGCGCGCGCATCGTGTACGACTACCTGACCTCGCACGGCATCGACGCCAGCCGCTTGTCGGGTCCGATCGGTTACGGCGAATCGCGTCCGATCGACACGAACGACACCAAGGAAGGCCGTGCGCGCAACCGCCGCACCGAGCTGGAAGCGCAGAAGTAAGCGCGAGTCGTTTACGCAGTACCCCGAAAGCCCGGCGCAAGCCGGGCTTTCTTTTTGGCCGGAGCGCGGGGGCGGCAGGTGTCGCTTTCGTGTCGGTCCAATGAATCGTTCGTCGCGCCCGGACGCGGCCCCGCGGCGCGGAATCGCCGCGTCTGCGCCAATGCGGCCCACGCCGGTGGCAGGACGCCGCTGCTGCCGGCATGGTTCCGCGGTCCTGGCAAGTCCCACACGCTGGGACTTGTACGCCCTCGCCTTAGCCGTCAGATTAACGCCGCGCCGCGGCGGCGCCCGGAACGTGTTCGTTCCGCCGGCGCCGCCACGTTGCCACTGCCATGCATCACTCACGATTTTCCGCAGGAGGCTAGAGTCGTCGTGAACACCCCCTGGACCACCGAATCGCTGTACGAGGCGCTGCGCTCGGATACGAGCGTCGACCTCGAAGGCATCGAGCTCAGCCTGATCGGCGGCGTCGACGCCATCGTCAACATCACCATGCACGAACACGGCGACCTTGCCATGCACATGGCCGTCTCCGGCGAGCAGATCTTCGTGTCGTCGCCGCTGTGCCTGGCCAGCCAGGTCAAGGATCGCGCCGCGTTCAACGAGGCCTGCCTGCGCCTGAACCCGGTCAACCCGTTGTCCAACCTCGGCCTGCAGCACGTCGGCGGCGAGGATCTGTACATCGTGTTCGGCGAGCTCTCCAGCCGCTCGCCGCTGCCGGCCGTCGTCGAGGAGATCCATGCGCTCGCCGACAACACCATCCAGGCCGCCGAGGCCTTCGCCGACCATCTGAAGTGACCGCCATGGCCATCTGGACCAAGATCATCACCCTGTTCCGCGGCGCCGCGCACGAGGCCGGCACGGCCGTCGTCGACGCCAACGCGATGCGCATCCTCGACCAGGAAGTGCGCGACGCGCAGAACGCGCTGCTGCGTTCGCGCGACGACCTCGCCAAGATCATGGCGCAGCGCAAGATCGCGAACGACAAGCTCAACGACAAGAAGGCCAAGCAGGCCGAGTACAGCAACTACATCCGCGAAGCCCTGGCCCGCGATAACCGCGCGCTGGCCCAGGAAGTCGCGACCAAGCTCGCGACGATCGAGGCCGACATCGCGACCGAAGGCAAGATCATCGGCGATTTCGACGCGAGCATCGCGAAGCTGCAGACCTCCGCTCGCCAGGCCGAAACCGTGATCACGCGCCTGAAGCAGCAGATCGACACGGTCAAGGCGACCGAGAGCGTGCAGCGCGCCCAGGCCGCGCTGGCTGCGCAGCACGCGGGCACCGGCGCGAAGCTCGGCACGGCGCTCGACTCGCTGGAGCGCATCAAGCAGCGCCAGACCGAACGCGCCGCGCAGCTCGAAGTCGCCGAGGAGCTCGGCCGCGCGACCGGCGAGGACGCCGATCTGCAGCGCCGCCTCGCCCAGGCCGGCATCGTGCCGGGCGAAGCGTCGGCGGAGTCGATACTCGCGCGCTTCGAGACGCCGGCGCCCAGGACGATCGGTCACGACGGCATGCCGCAGCTGAGTCAGCCCGGCATCGCCAGCAAGAGCAGTTGACGGACGCGGTCCCGCCGGGGACGCCGGCGGGACCGTAGCAGTGCGCGGCGGCGGGGAACCGGCGCGCGGCAGTACCATGGGGAGGGACTATGCCGGTCTGGATTCGGCTGATGCGGGCATTTCACCGGCATCTCGCGCTGCTGAGCTGGGGCGTGCTGTTCGCCATCGTGCTGCTGCACAGCCTCGTCAGCTGGGAGCTCATGCAGCTCGCCGGCGAAGAGAAGCTCGTCGCGCCGACCGACTGGTTCTACTACTACATCGTCACCGCGACGACGATAGGCTACGGCGATCTCTCGCCGCAGACGCCGGCCGGCCGCTGGGTCGCGATACTCTGGCTGCTGCCGGGCGGCGTTACTCTGTTCGCGATGTTCATCGGCAAGGCCACGACGGGACTGATCGACACCTGGAGACGCAGGGCCATGGGCAAACACAGCTATCCCGGCATGAGCGGCCACACCGTCATCGTCGGCTGGATGGGCCGCGACACCTTGCGCATGCTCGACCTGCTCGCGCAGGACAGCGTGACCGACGACGAAGGCATCGTGCTGGTCGCTTCCGAGGAAATGGAGAATCCGCGGCCGGAACACATCCGCTTCGTGCGCGTCGAATCGCTGGCCGATCCGTCCTGCTACCGGCGCGCCGGCGTCGCGGCGGCGGCCCGCGTCATCGTCGACGCGGCCAACGACGAGCAGACCCTTGCGGCGGCCTTCGCCGTGCTGGCGAACAAGCCGGCCGGCCACGTCGTCGCGACCTTCGACCGCGCCGACACCTGCGCCGTGCTCAAGGCGCACTATCCGGCTGTCGAATGTGTGCTGCCGCTGCACGTGGAGGTGCTGGTTCGTGCGGCGCAGGATGCCGGCAGCTCGACGGTTGCGTCGGAACTGCTGTCGGTAGCCCATGGAGCCACACAGTTCAGCCTGCGCGTGCCCAGCGGCGCGCAGGCGCTGGCCTACGGCAAGCTGTTCAACGCCTTCAAGCACGAGCTCGGCGCGACCCTGCTCGGCTATACCGTGGCGGCGGGCGCGGAGCCGCGCCTGAATCCGCCGGACTCGGACCAGGTCGCCGCGAACGCGACGCTGTACTACATCGCCGACCGGCGCGTCGATCCGGCGCGCATCAACTGGGGAGCTTGTACGCCATGAGTTGGCTCGGAAAACTGTTCGGTTCCAAGCCCGAGGAAGCGGCGATAGCGCCCTCGGGTCCGCTGGGCCTGCGCCTGAAGGGGGCAGTCGCCGTGGACGGCCTGCCGTTCCGCGTCGCCGGCGACAAGCTGCTGTTCGCGCCGCCCGAAGGCAATCAGCTGATCGAAGCCTGGGGCGAGGTGGAGCTCGGCGGCGGCTCGCGCCTGCACCGCTACTACTTGACCGACGACGCGTTCGTGCAGGTCAGCACGACGGCCGGGCAGATCGACGACGTGAAGCTGTTCGTGTTCCACGAGACGGTGAACCCGGCCAACCAGGCCGCGTTCAACGGCTGGGTCGAGCGCGGTTCGCAGATCGGCGCGGTGTCCCTGGACATCGACGGCCGGCGCTATGACCGCGTCTGGGGCGAAGGCATCGCCGGCGACGCCTGGGCGCCGCCGGTCGTATTCGACGAGAAGGTCTACGGCGAGGACTTCCGCACGCCCGACTACGACCTGACCCACTACGCCATGCTGTATCAGCGCCACGTGCCCGAGCTCGACCGCTACGAATACGTGCTCGTCAGTGCCGAGGACTACGGTCCCAACGAATACTGCGTGACTTTCTCGCTCGGCGTGGACGTGAGCCAGGCCGATCTCACCATCACCTGAACGGAGCCAGCCATGATCGATTCGATGCTGCAGTATCTCGGAGGCGTGCCGGCCTTTCTGTCGTATTTCGCGATCGGCGCCGGGCTCGTCGTGCTGTTCTGCCTGGTCTACGTGCGCCTGACCCCGCACGCGGAATTCGCGCTGATCAAGGAGAATAAGCCGGCCGCGGCGATCGCGTTCGGCGGCGCGCTGATCGGTTTCGCGCTGCCGCTGCACGCGGCGATCTCGCACGCGGTCAGCCTGCTCGACTGCGTGCTCTGGGGCGGCGTCGCGCTGATCGTGCAGCTGTTCGCGTTCTTCGCCGTGCGCCTGGTCATTTCCGACCTGCCGGGCCGCATCGCGCGCGACGAGCGTGCGGCGGGCATCTTCTCGGCCGCCGTCGCGATCGCCGTCGGCCTGCTCAATTCGGCCAGCATGAGCTACTGAGGGCCAGCGCCATGAAACGATCGCCAACCGTACGCCTGCTGCTCATGGGCGCCGCGCCGGTGCTGCTGACGGCCTGCGAAGCGCAGGAAGAGGCCGTGCTGTACAAGGACGTGACCGAGTGCGTGGCCGGCGCGCGCCTGACCGAAGACCAGTGCAAGGCCGCGTTCGACCATGCCAAGGCCGAGCACGAGCGCGTCGCGCCGCGCTACACCTCGCAGAACGACTGCGAGACCGACTTCGGCTCGGGCAAATGCCAGGCCGTCAACCAGGGCGCCGGCATCCAGTTCATTCCGCTGATGGCCGCCTACGCGCTCGGCTATTACGCCGGACGTCCGAACTACTACCAGTCGCAGCCGCTGTACTACTCGTACACGAGCTACGGGTCCAGCGGCGGCTTCGTCAATTCCGGCGGCCAGCCGATCTCGCGCACGACCGGCACGACCACGGTCTCGCGCAGCGCGATGGCGGCGCCGACGCGCGCGGTCACGATGTCGCGTTCCGGCTTCGGCTCGTCGTCCAGCGCCAAGGGCGGCTGGGGCGGCGGCCGTTCCTCGGGCAGCTGACCGATGCGGCGCATGGCCATTGCGGAGCGCCCCGACTGGCGCGACACGGCGACGCGGCTCGGCTTCCGCTTCCACACGATCGACGGCGAGCCGTACTGGGACGAGAGCGCCTGCTACGCATTCACCCTGCGCCAGATCGAGGAAGATCTCGAGGACCCGACGGCCGAGCTGCACCAGATGGCCATGGATCTCGTCGGCGACATCCTGCGCAGCGAGTCGCTCATGGACCAGCTCGCGGTGCCCGAGGCCTACCGCGACTGGATCGCCGAGTCCTGGCGCCGCGGCGAGCCGCACCTGTACGGCCGCATGGACCTGGCCTATTCCGGCGACGGACCGGCCAAGCTGTTCGAGCTGAACTACGACACGCCGACGGCGTTGTACGAAGCCGCGTTTTTTCAATGGGTCTGGCTGGAGCAGCAGAAGGAGCGCGGCCTGCTGCCCGAGTCCGCCGACCAGTACAACCTGATCCAGGACCTGCTCGTCGAGACCTTCGCGACGATCGCGCCGGACCTGCCCAAGCCGCTGTACTTCTCGGCCGTGCGCGAGTCGCTCGAGGACCAGGGCACGGTCGCCTATCTGCGCGACTGCGCCGAGCAGGCCGGCATCGACACGCGCAGCATCGCGATCGAGGACATCGGCCTGTCCACCGACAGCCGCTTCACCGATCTCGATGACTACGTGATCGGCGCGCTGTTCAAGCTCTATCCGCTGGAGTTCCTGTTCGCCGAGCGCTTCGGGCCGGCGCTGCCGCGCTCGGGCATACGCCTGATCGAGCCGCCGTGGAAGACCCTGCTGAGCAACAAGGGCATCCTGCCGCTGCTCTGGCAGAAGCATCCGGGCCATCCGAACCTGCTCGAAGCGCATTTCGAGACCGACGCGAGCCCGGCGCTCGGCCCGGGCTGGGTGCGTAAGCCGCTGTACTCGCGCGAAGGCGCCAACGTGACCCTGATCCTGCCCGACGGCAGCCAGCACGTCGCGTCCGGCCCCTACGACGATTCGCCGTGGATACGCCAGGCCGTGCAGCCGCTGCCGCAGTTCGACGGCAACTACGCGGTCATCGGCAGCTGGGTCGTCGCCGACCGGCCGGCCGGCATCGGCATCCGCGAGGACGCGACCCTGATCACGCGCGATACCTCGCGCTTCGTGCCGCACGTGATCCTGGACTGAAGCGCCGGCGGGCGCTTCAGCGCACGTCGGCGATCGGCACCTTCGGCCCTTCGCCGGGCTTGGGTTCGATTTTCTCGAGGAAACGGATCCGGCCTTTGTCGATCATCCAGCTGCTGCGATTCGACGCGGTCAGCACGACGACGGGCGTGCCGATCTGCAGATTCAGCAACACGTGTGCCTCGGTCGGCACCGGATCGAGCAGGTGGGTCACCACCAGCGCAGCCTCCTCGGCGCCACGCCGTTTGCTGCGCGCGAAGTCGATGCAGGTACGCGTATAGGTGCGCGAGCTGGTCACCGTGCGGCCCTCGCCGTCGAGTTCGAGCCGATAGGTGCCGCCGAACGGTATGACCGCGGCGTCCGTCGTCGACGGCAGCAGGAACACGTTCCAGCCGCTGGCATCGCCGGCGATCGCCGGCAGTACGACCGTGTTGTAGTGCTGCGCACAGGGTTTGAAATCGAACGCCGCGGCCGTGCCGCGCGCGCGCGCCGCGTTGCGCTGCGACGCGGTCGCCGCTTCGGGAGGCTCGAAAGCCGTGACCTTGCCGGCGCCGTCGCTGCCGTCGGACACGTCGACCTGGTAGAGCAGCCGAGCCCGATCGGGGTCGTCCTTGTCGACGAAGCTCACCAGCACCGAGCTCTCGCGCGCTTCGGTGATCCAGCTGCCGACGCGCTTGTCCTTGCGGAATTTGCGATTGCCGCGCAGCGCGTCGGTCGCGAGCGCCGCGGCGCGATCGTGGCGGTACACGCGCAGACCAGTGCTTTCGGCCATGCGCAGTTGGGCAGGGTCTTCGCCGCTGGGATCGGGCAGCTGCTGCGCGTCGCTGCCGGCCGTGACGAACAGCAGCGATATCGCAACGACGAAAGACAGGATGTGGTTCATGCGAGGCCTTTCTGCTCGGGCATCGGCGGCGAGCATGGATCAGCGTCGGCGCCGTGTCACCTCCACCGCCCAGCAGTCGCCGCGACGGTGCCATGGCGGCCTCATGAACGAAAAAGAAGGGCGCCTCGCGGCGCCCTTCGTCGTTGCAGCCGAAAGCCGGCGGCTTACCAGATCTTCACCTGGCGCTCGCCGTCGCGGACCATCGCATCGCCGCTCTTGCAGCCGAAGGCCTGCGCGAAGGCCGGCATGTTCGACGGCGCGGCGATCGCGCGGAACGGCGCCGGCGCGTGCGGATCGATGTTCAGGCGGCGCTTGAGCTCGGCGTCGCGGAACGCGCGGCGCCAGACCTGGGCGAAGTTCAGGAAGAAGCGCTGGTCCGGCGTCAGCCCGTCGATCTTGGTCTCCGGTTTGCCGGACTTGCTCTGCGCGAGCTTGAACGCGTCGTAGGAAACGTTCAGGCCGCCGAGGTCGGCGATGTTCTCGCCGAGCGTCAGCCTGCCCTTTACGTGCAGGCCGTCGATCGCGACGTAGTCGTCGAACTGCTGCACGAGCTTGGCCGTGCGCGCGTCGAATTTCTCGCGGTCTTCCTTGGACCACCAGTCGGCCAGGTTGCCCTTGGCGTCGAACTTGCTGCCTTCGTCGTCGTAGCCGTGCAGGATCTCGTGGCCGATGACCGCGCCGATGCCGCCGTAGTTGAGCGCGTCGTCGGCCTTGGCGTCGAAGAACGGCGGCTGCAGGATCGCGGCCGGGAACACGATCTCGTTCTGCAGCGGATTGTAGTAGGCGTTGACGGTCTGCGGCGTCATGCCCCATTCGCGGCGGTCGACCGGCTTGTTGATCTTGGACATCGACCAGTCGTTGTTGAACTTCGCCGCGGCGGCGATGTTGGCGAAGTAGTTGTCCGGCTTGATCGCCAGGCCGTCCCATTTGCGCCATTCGTCCGGGTAGCCGATCTTCGGCGTGAACGAGGCCCACTTCTCCAGCGCCTTCTTCTTGGTGTCCTCGCTCATCCACTCGAGCTTCTCGAGGCGCGCCTTCGTCGCCTGGCGCAGGTTGTCGACGAGTTCCTGCGCGCGCTGCTTGGCTTCGGGCGGGAAATTCCTGGCGACGTAGAGCTGGCCCAGGGCCATGCCCATGCTGTTCTCCAGGGTGTCCATGACCTGCTTCCAGCGCGGCTTGTTCTCCTGCTGGCCGCGCAGCGTCTTGCCGTGGAAACCGAAGTGCGCGTCGGACAGCGCGTCGGTCAGGTACGGTGCGGCGCCGTCGATGGTCTTGAAGCGCAGATAGGCCTGCCAGTCGGCGACCGGCGTCTTGTCGATCATCGTATCGACGGCGGCGAAGAACTTCGGCTGCGACAGCGAGAAGCCCTTGCTGTCGGACAGGTTCTGGCGTGCGAGGAACTTGTTCCAGGCCAGGTGCGGGTTCTGCTTCTGCGCCTCGTCGAGGCTCACGAAGTTGTACTGGTTCTCCGGCGAGCGCAGCTCCACCGGCGCGAGCGACGCGGTCGCGAGCTGCTTCTCGAACGCGAGCACCGTGGCGGCCTGCCTGGTCGCGTCGGCCTTGGCCGTGCCGGCCAGCTCGAGCACCTGGGCGATGTAGGCCAGATAGGCTTCGCGGATCTTCTTGTAGCTGCCGTCCTTGCCGTCCTCGAGGTAGTACGCGCGCTCCGGCAGGCCGAGGCCGCCCTGGAACGCATAGGCGATTTCCATCGAGGAATTCTTGAAGTCGGCCTCGCCGCCGAAGTTGAACAACAGGCCGAGACCGGCCGCGTGCGTGTCGTGCACGAACGTGACGACGTCGTCCGGGGTCCTCAGGCTGTCCACGCGCTTGAGCCAGTCGGCGATCGGCGTGATGCCGGCCTTGTTGGCCGCGGCTGCGTCCATGCCGCTCTTGTAGAACGCGCCGATCTTCGCGTCGATCGAATCCGGCGCGAGCTTGGCCAGGTCCTTCGACGCAGCTTCGGCGATCTCGTGCGTCGCGTGGATCGAGGCTTCGTCGAGCTGCTCGAAGCTGCCCCAGGTCGAGCGGTCGCCCGGAATCGCATTGGCCTTGAGCCAGTTCGCGTTGACGTAGCCGAACAGGTCGTCGCAGATCTTGCGCTGCGTGTCGAACTGCTGGGTGTCGATGCCGCGGGTCAGCTCGACCTTCGCGGCCGCGGCCAGGCCGCTGCAGGCCAGGCCGACGGCCAGGACCAGGGGTTTGATCAATCGGTAGTTCATGGATGCCTCTTGTTGGCGCTGTTCCCGCTGCCGCGGGTTATCGAAAGCATGCGTTGGATGACGGTGTGGCGATGGTGCGAGGAAACGTCGTGAAGAAAACCGGAAGACTGCGCCGGGCTCACCAGATCAAGACGCGCTTGGCCGCGTCGCGCACCAGGGGATCTCCGGCCTTGCACGAGAATGCGGCGGCGAACTCCGGCAGGTTGGCGACCGGGCCGAGCACGCGCCATTTGGCCGGCGCATGCTCGTTGGACTGGATCTGCAGACGCAGCGCTTCGGGACGCTGCGCCGTGCGCCAGGCCTGGGCGAACGCGAGGAAGAAGCGCTGCGCCGGGGTCAGCCCGTCGACGTCCGTCTCGGGCTTGCCGGCCTGGGCGATGCGGAACGCGTCCCAGGACACCTGCAGGCCGCCGAGATCGGCGATGTTCTCGCCGAGCGTGAGCTTGCCCTGGATGTGCAGATCGTCGACGGCGACGAATTCGTCGAACTGCTCGACGAGCTTTCCGGTGCGCGCCTCGAACTGGCCGCGGTCCTTGTCGCTCCACCAGTTGGCCAGGTTGCCCCTGGCGTCGAACTGGCTGCCCTGGTCGTCGAAGCCGTGCAGCAGCTCATGGCCGATGACCGAGCCGATGCCGCCGTAATTGACCGCGTCGTCCATCTTCTCGTCGAAGTAGGGCGGCAGCAGCTGCGCGGCCGGGAACACGATCTCGTTCTGCAGCGGGTTGTAGTAGGCGTTGACGGTCTGCGGCGTCATTCCCCATTCGCTGCGGTCGACCGGCTTGCCGATCTTCGCGTAGAGGCGCTTCGCCTCGAAGCGGCCGGCGGCTTCGACGTTGGCGTAGTAGTCGCCGCGTACGATGCGCAGCGCGCCGTAGTCGCGCCAGCGATCCGGATAGCCGATCTTGCTGACGAGCGTGTCGAGCTTGGCGTAGGCCGCCTGCTTCGTCGTCGCGTCCATCCAGTCGAGCTTGCCGATGCGCGCGCGCAGCGCCTTCTTGAGGTTGTCCACGAGCTGCTGCGCGCCGGCCTTGGCGGCCGGCGGGAACACGCGCGCGACGTAGATTTCGCCGACGGCTTCGCCGAGCGCGTCGTTGGTCGCGTCGATGGCGCGGCGCCAGCGCGGCTTCAGCGCCTCGACGCCGCGCAGGGTCTTCGCACGGAACGCGAACTGCGCGTCGACGAAATCCTTGGACAAGTACGCCGCGGCGCCGTCGACGAGATGGAAGCGCAGATACGCCTGCCAGTGGGCCAGCGGCACCTCGGTCAGGGCCTTGTCCAGCGCGGCGAAGAACTGCGGCTGAGCCAGCGAGAACTGCGCGATGTCGGCGCGGCCCAGCGCGGCGAAGTACTTGCCCCAGGAGAAATGCGGCGTCTTCGCGTCGGCTTCGGCGATGCTGTGCGGGTGATAGAAATTGTTCGGGTCGCGCAGCGCGAGCCGGTCGAGCGAATCCGTGGCCAGGCGCGTCTCGAGCGCGACGACGTGTACGGCGTCGGCCGCCGCGTCCGCGTCGCCGCTCAGGCGCAGCAGGGTCGCGACGTAGTCGCGGTACTGCTGCAGCAGGGTCTTGGACTTGGGGTCGTCGCGGAAGTAGTAGTCGCGGTCGGGCAGGCCGAGGCCGCCCTGGGTCGCGTAGCCGATGACCCGGCTCGCGTTCTTCATGTCGGCCTCGGGGCCGAAGCCGAACACGAGCTGCGTGCCTCCGGCATGCCAGTCGCGCAGCAGCGGCACGATGTCGGCGTTGGTCTTCAACGCGGCTATGCGCGCGAGATCGGTCTTCAGCGGCGTGATGCCGGCCTTCTCGACGGCGGCCTCGTCCAGGGCGCTCGCGTAGAAGTCGCCGATCTTCTGCGTGACGCTGCCGTCGGCGCCGGGCTTGGCCGCCGCGGCTTCGAGCACCTCGCGCAGCACGGCCTCGTTGCGGTCCTGGATCTCGTTGTCGAGGCTCCAGATGCCGTATTCCGGCGGGATCGGGTTGCTGGCCAGCCAGCCGCCGTTGGCGTACTGGAAGAAATCGCTGCAGGCCGCGGCCCTGGTGTCGAAATTGCGCTTGTCCAGGCCGTGATCGTTGGTGTGCGCGAAGCACAGGGTCGCCGTCAGGGCCAGGGCCGACGCCGCGAGGCGCGGCGGGAGGTGACGCAATCTCATGCGGGGCTCTCGGATCATCGCGATCCTCCAGGTTAGGCGCAAAACCCGGCGGCTTAACAGTGTCGAAGGTTTGGCCTGGCGAGGCGGTGCCCGTACGCCGCCGCCAGGCTTCCGGCCGGCCGCGCGGACCGGGCCCAGGCATAGTCGCGACATCGTCTCTTGCGGAGCCGTCATGCGCATCCAGTTCTGCGGTACCAACGGCGAAGTCGCTGGTCGGCGCATCTGCTGCACGCCGGCAGGCGCCGGATCCTGCTCGACTGCGGCATGATCCAGGGCAACGAGGAGACCGAACAGCGCAACGCCGAACCGTTCGCGTTCGATCCGCAGCAGCTCGACGCGCTCGTGCTCAGTCATGCCCAAATCGACCACATCGGCCGCGTGCCGCTGCTGGTCAAGCGCGGTTTCCGCGGTCCGATCTTCGCCCAGGCGGCGACCGCGGACCAGGCCGGCCTGCTGGACTGGTACGGCCGGATCGGCGGCCGCGCGCCGGTCTATCTCGTGCACGACGAAGACGCCGCGCCCGAGGCGCTCGCCGGGCGGCTGCGCGAGCGCTACGGCTGCCGCATCGAACTGAGCCGGCCCGGCGTGACGGTCTCGCTATAGCGCTGCGGCATAAGCGCCGCAAAGTGCGCGGCCTGGTTTACCCTGGCGTCCGCCTCACGTCGTCACGCCCCATGTCCCGACTTCTCGTCTTCCAGCATGTCGCGGCCGAGCCGCTCGGCACGCTGGATCGCCTGATCCGCCGCCGCGGCCACCGCATCAAGTTCGTCAATTTCGAGCGTCATCCGGATGCGACTCCCTGCGTCGACCGCTATCGCGGCCTGATCGTGCTCGGCGGCCCGATGAACGTCGAGGACCGCGCACACCGCGCGCATCTGCTGACCGAGATGCGCGCGATCGAAAGCGCGCTGCGCCAGGACAAGCCGGTGCTCGGCATCTGCCTCGGCGCGCAGCTGCTCGCCCACGTGCTCGGCGCGCCGGTACGCCGGCAGCGCGACGCAGAGATCGGTTGGTACGAAGTCGCCACGACCGCGGCCGGCCGCGTCGACCCGGTGCTCGCGCCGCTCGGCGACGGCGCGCCGCTGTTCCAGTGGCACAACTACAGCTTCGAGATTCCGGCCGAGGCCGAGCATCTGGCCTGGAGCAGCACCTGCGCATCGCAGGCTTTCCGCTACGGCCGTTCCGCGTACGGCTTCCAGTTCCATCTCGAGGCCAACCAGGCGCTGATCGAGCGCTGGCTCGCGACGCCGGCCTACCGGGCCGAGCTCTGCGGCGCGCCGGCCGCCGAGGCCATCCGGATGCGCAGCCTGCGCGAAGTCGCCGCGATGGAGCGGCGCGCCGAGCAGGTGTTCGGCGAATTCCTCGACCTCGTCGGCCGGCCGCTGCGGCGCATCACGCTCGGTTCGCGCTGACGCGCGCGGCGGTTGACGCCGCCCCCCGGAAACGTGGAAAACCGCCGCAGCGCCGGCGCGTGTTCCGTATGCCGTCGCGACGGCGTTTCATCGGGGACGGCACGGCCGCCCGGGCCGCATCCGGGGATGCAGACAAGGGGAATCACCATGGCACGTACACCGTTGGCGCGCCTGTTCGCGCGCAGCTTCGCGATCGTCTGCGCGGCGCAGGCGCGCGGCGAATCGGTGACCGAGGCGCTGCAGCGCGCCGATGCGCAGCGCGCGGCGCGCCGGCGCTTCCTGCAGCAGAGCGCGGTCGCCGCGTCGGCGCTCGCGCTGGCCG
>NZ_JANFVR010000510.1 GCF_024609805.1 Tahibacter caeni
CGGCTGCTGCGCGCGCAGGAGAGCGGCGACCGGCCGCCGCTGCGCCTGATCGTGCTGACCGCGCGCAGCGACGCCGCGGCCGAGCGCGACGCGCGCGCCGTCGGCGTCGACGTGTTCCTGCGCAAGCCGGTCACGCGCGCGATGCTCGCGGCGACGTTCGGCGACGCGTCCGCGGTAATGTTGCCGGCCTGACCGTTGCGTTCGCATCGGCGCCGGCGGACGTCGTTCCGGCGCGCGGCCGCGAACGCGCGCGTCGCGTCGTCGCAGTTCTACGGTACGAATAGGGCGGCCGCGCGGCTTTCCGGTCCGCGTTTCTCATTCCACCGGCCGAGGTCCGCCGCACCGGCCTCCACCCCGCCGATCCACCGTCCGATTCCGACCAGAGGTCCATCCATGAAGCGACTGCTTGCCGCGACTTTCGCGTTCTGCTGCCTGCCGCTGTACGCCGGCGACGTCGAGCTCGGCGAATCCGACCAGGCCGCGATCCGCTTCGCGGCGAAGGACTATGCCGAGGGCTGGTACCAGGGCGATCGCGAGCGCATGGGACGCGCGCTGCACGACAAGCTCGCCAAGCGCGCCTACCTGCGCGACGCGAAGCGCCAGCGCCAGCTCAGCGAATTGGACAAGGCCGGCCTGCTGGCCGGCACCGTGCCGCAGAACGCGCAGCGCTATGCGAATGCGCCGAAGCGCGCCGAGGTCGAGATCCTCGACGGCGTCGGCAATGCCGCGACGGTCAAGCTGCGCATGGACGGCTGGGTCGACTACATGCACCTGGTCCGCGACACCGACGGCGAGTGGCGCATCATCAACGTGCTCTGGGAACCCCTGCCGTAGCGCGGCCGGCGCCTGCCTCGCGGAACGGACAGGACACGCAGGCTGGCGGCGAGCCCGCACGGGCGAAGCCCGGCATCGCGGTCTCGCTGTCTCGAACAATTTGGAACGAAGGCGTCTGCGGGACACTCTGCAACGCGCCGAAGCCTGTCGCCGGCAGGTTCGGCGCAGGCCCTCTGCGGAGGGAATGCCTCGACGCCGGGGTTCGCGGCGCTCACCCCGACCGGCGGGTCAGCGGCGCGACAACTCGTGCACGGCGTCGACGAGCGCGGCGACGTGCTCGGGCTTCACGTCCGGCGTGATGCCGTGGCCGAGGTTGAACACATGACCCGGTCCCGGACCGTGGCTCGCGAGCACGCGTGCGACTTCGCGGCGTATGGCCTCGGGCGCCGCGTGCAGCGCGGCCGGATCGAGATTGCCCTGCAGCGCGATCCGGTCGCCGACCAGTGCGCGCGCGCTCGACAGGTCCAGGGTCCAGTCCACGCCGAGTGCGTCGCAGCCGGTCGCGGCCAGGCCTGGCAAGTGGCCGTTGGCGCCTTTGGAAAACAGGATCAGCGGTATGTCGCGCGTGGTCGCGTCGGCCTTGAGCGACCCGGCGATCTGGCCGAGGTAGCGCAGCGAGAACTCGGTGAACTGCGCCGGCGCGAGCAGGCCGCCCCAGGTGTCGAACACCATCAGCGCCTGCGCGCCGGCGGCGGCCTGGGCCGCGAGATACGCGGCGACCGAACGCGCGACCGTGTCGAGCAGCTGGTGCATCAGCGCCGGCTCGTTCCAGAGCATGGCCTTGGGCAGCGCGAAATTCGACGAGCCTTCGCCCTGCACCATGTAGCAGGCCAGGGTCCATGGGCTGCCGGCGAAGCCGATCAGCGGCACCCGGCCGGCGAGTTCGCGGCGTATCGTGCGCACCGCATCCATGACGTAGCGCAACTCGCCTTCGGGATCGGGCACGCCGAGCCGCGCGACATCGGCGGCGGTGCGCACCGGCGTGCGGAACTTCGGGCCTTCGCCGTCGGCGAAATGCAGGCCCAGGCCCATCGCGTCGGGAATCGTCAGGATGTCGGAGAACAGGATGGCCGCATCGAGCGCGAAGCGGCGCAGCGGCTGCAAGGTGACTTCGCAGGCCAGCTCCGGGTTCGTGCACAGCGCCATGAAGCTGCCGGCCTGGGCGCGCGTCGCGCGGTATTCCGGCAGATAGCGCCCGGCCTGGCGCATAAGCCACACCGGCGTGCAGTCCACGGGTTCGCAGCGCAGTGCGCGCAGGAAGCGATCGTTGTTCATGAGTACCTTGAGCGGAATGAAGAATCCGTGGAACGCCAGCCAGGCGGCGGCGCATGCGCCGCCGCCTGGTCAGCGGCCGAGTTCCTGCTTGAGCGGTCCCGCGCGGCGTGGCCAGCCGAGGCCGGCCGCGCCCTCGGCCAGCGCCTGCGCGCGGGCGCTGCGGGCGGCATCGACCGAATCGAAGTCGCCCCAGACCGCGAGGTACCAGTCGGCGCCGTCGCGCTGCAGCGGCAGCAGGTAGACGCGGCCCTG
>NZ_JANFVR010000511.1 GCF_024609805.1 Tahibacter caeni
GCCGGCGGCCTGCGTGACCGTGCCCGCGAGGCTGGCCGCGCGCTGCAGGTCCGCGGCGAACGGCGCGAGCGTCGCATCGGCCGCGGCCTGTGCGCAGGTCTGCGCGATGCGCTCGAGCAGCAGGCGCAGCGCGGCGCCGTCGCGCATCAGCGCCTTGCGCCCGAGCAGGTCCAGTGCCTGGATGCCGTTCGTGCCCTCGTGGATCGGATTGATGCGGTTGTCGCGCCAGCACTGCTCGACCGGATAGTCGCGCGTGTAGCCGTAGCCGCCGAACACCTGGATCGCGAGATCGTTCGCGCGCAGCGCGTAGTCGGAATTCCAGGCCTTGACGATAGGCGTCAGCAGCTCGAGCAGCAGGTGGCTCTGCTCGCGCACGCGTTCGTCCGCGTCGTGCTGGCGGTCGACCAGCAAGGCCGCGTCGAACGCGAGCATCTGGCCGCCTTCGACGTAGCACTTCTGCAGCAGCAGCATGCGGCGCACGTCGGCATGCTCGATCAGCGCGACGGCCGGCGAGGTGGCGTCCTTCTGGTCCGGATGACGGCCCTGGCGCCGCTCGCGGGCGTAGGCCAGCGCGTACTGGTAGCTCGCGGCCGCCTGCTGGATCGCGCTCAGGCCCACGCCGATGCGTTCCTCGTTCATCATGTGGAACATCTGCGCGAGGCCGTTGTGCGGCGCGCCGACGAGGTAGCCGACACAGTCGCCCTGCTCGCCGAACTTCAGGAAGGTGTTGACGCTCGCGCGCTGGCCGAGCTTGTGGTTCAGGCCTGCCAGACGCACGTCGTTGCGCGCGCCGCGGCTTCCGTCCGCCTCGACGCGCCAGCGCGGCACGATGAACAGGCTGATGCCGCGAACGCCGGGCGGCGCGTCGGGAAGCCGAGCGAGCACGAGATGGACGATGTTCTCGCCGAGCTCGTGGTCGCCGGCGGAAATCCACATCTTCGCGCCGCTCATGCGGTAGCTGCCGTCGGGCTGCGGCGTGGCCGTGGTCTTGAGGTCGGCCAGCGACGAGCCGGCCTGGGGTTCGGACAGGCACATCGTGCCGAAATAGCGGCCTTCGAGGATCGGCTGCATGTACAGCCGCTTCTGCTCGGCCGTGCCGTAGACCTCGAGCAGGTTGGCCGCGGCGCGCGCGAGCGTCGGATAGGCGATCGTGCCGGCGTTGGCGCTGCAGAACAGCGCGTCGCAGGCCGCGCCGACGACGAACGGCATCTGCATGCCGCCGCGGTCGTAGTCGGCCAGCACGGCCGGAAAGCCGGCCGCGCAGAACGCCGCGACGGCTTCGCCGATCTCCGAAATCAGCGCGACCTTGCCGTCGACGAGCTGCGGCTCGTGCAGATCGGCCTTGCGGTTGTGCGGCAGGAACTTGTCGAGCGCGACCTGCTCGGCCAGGTCCAGCGCCGCGGCGAACGTCTCGCGGCCGTGTTCGGCGAAGCGCGAATAGCGGCACAGGTCGTCGACGGCCAGCACTTCGTGGAGCAGGAAATCCAGATGACGGCGATCGATGAGCCGGCGCGAGTCCATGAGTCGTTCCGCAGCGTGAGGAAGCCCTACTGTAGCGAGTCGGCGCGCCGGCTGTCCCCGTCCGCG
Source organism: Tahibacter caeni (assembly GCF_024609805.1). Classification (GTDB taxonomy): domain Bacteria; phylum Pseudomonadota; class Gammaproteobacteria; order Xanthomonadales; family Rhodanobacteraceae; genus Tahibacter; species Tahibacter caeni. The sequence goes on from NZ_JANFVR010000511.1 coordinate 1,588, forward strand.
AACGGCGGCGTGGCTGTTCCGTCAGGTGAAACGCGCGGGACGGGCGACGGTGCGGGCATTGCGGCGAGTGGTGAGACGAAGCGTCGTCCGTTGGGCGATGAGCCTTCAAACAAGGCGCTTTGCAGCGTTGTTTAAAAGTACTCTTTGCGATAATTCCGCCGGTGTGTCGGCGCTTCGCCGGACGCCGGTCCGGCGAAGCGCCTTCGACGTAGCGGTTCGCACGCTCGTCGCCACTTACGTTTCGCCGAGCAGCACCTCGGCGACGTCGGCGGCGAACAGGTGCGTGTCGCCGTCGACGACCAGCGTCACGCGGTCCTCGTCGTCGACGCCGGCGCCGGCGGGCCGTGTCGCGCGCGGCAGGCCGTGATCGACCAGCGCCCGCGCGCAGCCGGCCCAGTCGCCCTCGACCGGCGGCTCGTTGCACGAGGCCCACGACAGCGTGCCTATCACGTCGCTGCCGTAGCCGTGGCGTTCGCGCCAGTGCGCGCCGTGCGCGAGCAGGAACGCCGTCAGCGCGGCCTTGCCGCGGAACACGGTCCAGTTCAACGCCGAAGCCGCGAACGGCTCGTCGCCGCCGCGCACGGCGACGGGCCAGCCGAGTTCGACCATCAGGCGCACGCCGGCTTCCGTGCCGTTCATCGCGAGCTCGGGCAGCTGGCGCAGCTGGGCCGGCGCCAGGGTCGCGATCAGATCCGGCTGTCCGGCAAGCCGCTGCCGGGCCTCGGCCGCGTCGCCGCGCGCGCAGGCCGCGACGAACGCCTCG
>NZ_JANFVR010000512.1 GCF_024609805.1 Tahibacter caeni
CGGTCGAGCAGCGCAGCCAGGCGCGCGGCGGCGAGCCGCATGCGCCGCTCGGCGACCGGCCGCTCGCGTTCGAGCCAGGCGTCGTCGATCGTGTTGCCGTCGGGATAGACGCCGTCGTCGCGGACTGCGCGGCAGGACTCCTCGGCCCATTGTGCGGGATCGCCGCCCTTGTCGGCCGCGGCCGGCGCCGCGCCGGCGGACAGGCGCGCGGCATAGTCGGGCCAGCGCAGCCCGATGGAATTGAGGATCAGCGAATCCCAGACCGCGTGCAGGTTCCAGTTCTCGCGGCCGTAGCGCAGCTGCACGCCGTTGCCGCCCTTGTCGCGCTTGAAGCTCGCGTGCAGCGGCTGGTGCACGTCGGCGATGAAATGCGAGACGAAGCGCAGCGCATCGGCGCGTTCGGCGCGCGGACGCGAACGGTCGGCGAGGATGGCTTCGTAGTGCTGGATCGCGGCGACGACGCATTCGCCCTTGCGACAGTCGCGCTGCGGCACGTAGTTGCACTGCGCACTGGAAAAATTCACATAGTGCAGCCGGCTCGTCGAGCGGAACAGCGCCGGGTCGGTGTCGCGCAGGTCGTCGGCCCAGGTCGCCACGTCGACGAGCGTGCTTTCGTCGTCGGGCTGCAGCAATGCGCGGACCTCGCGCTGGGCCGGCGCCGACAGCTGCTGCTGGGCCATGCCGGCTATCGTGCGGTGACCGAGCGGTCCCCAGGCCGAAGCCGGCGCGGCCGACAGCAGGGCGACAACGGACACGGCAGCGGCAAAACGGCGGCGGTAACGCATGCGACTCTCCAGTGGACGAGCCGCGGAGTCTGCCACAGCCGCCGCCGGCGGCGGACCGTCGGCCGGAGCAGGATTTTGCCGGCCTGCGGCCGGAATCCGTCCGCCGTGGATGCGCACGCTTCGCTCACGTCGCTCGATGAAGACGTGCGCGCTTTCCGACGCGCGGCTAGACACGCAGCGGAATGCGCAGATAGACGGTGCCGTTGTCGGCGGCGGGCGGCAGCCGGCCCGCCCGGATGTTGACCTGCAGCGCCGGGTACAGCAGCCGCGGCACCGGCAGGGTCGCGTCGCGCGCCTGCCGCCGCGCGACGTAGTCGGATTCGGCGGTGTCGCGACGCAGCTGGGCATTGCCGCTACGCTGCTCGACGAGGTCCACGACGTCGCGCGGCTCGGCGTCGCGCGGCGGATAGTCGTGACAGAGGTACAGGCGCGTGGATTCGGGCAGGGCGTACAGCCGCTGGATCGAGCGGAACTGCAGCGCCGCGTCGCCGCCGGGGAAATCGCAGCGGCCGGTGCCGGCCGCCGGCGAGAACACCGTGTCGCCGACGAAGACCGCATCGCCGATGCGGTAGCTCATGCCGTCGCTGGTATGTCCCGGCGTGGCCAGCGCTTCGATCGTCAGATCGCCCAGCGGCAGCCGCTCGCCGTCGGCGACCAGATGATCGAAGTCGGAACCGTCGGGCGCGAAGTCGTCGCCGAGGCCGAACACCGACTTCCAATGCCGCTGCACCGTGACGATGCCGGCGCCGATCGCCGTGCGTGCCGGATGTCCCTCGGCGCCGAGTTCGCGGCGCAGCCAGTCGGCTGCGCTCAGGTGATCCGCATGGGCATGGGTTTCGAGCAACCATTCCACGCGCAACCCGTGCGCATGCACGGCGGCCAGCAGCGCCTGGGCCGATTCGGTGGAAACGCGGCCGTTGGCCGGATCGAAGTCGAGGACCGGATCGATGACGGCCGCGGCCGTGCCGTCGCCGCAGCTGACGAGGTGCGACCAGGTATTCGTCGCGGCATGAAAGAACGACTGGATGACGGGAGACAATGCAGGGCTTCCGGAACGGCGCGATGGCCGAGCCGACTTTTACCGCCGGAGTCTGCCGTTTGGCCAGTGTCGGCGGCACGTGGCTGCGCAGCGCGATGCACGCTGCGTCGAAAAGCCGCGTCGCGGAAGGGAACCTGCCCGGCCGTCAGTAGACGCCGTGCTCGAGCCGCATGAGCTCGTTCACGACGGCTTCGCGGTCGCCGACCATGAGTACTTCGAGCGGCGAGCGCTGATTCAGGTGATGGTTGCGCGAGCTGAACCAGGCCGAGGCGATCACGCTGTTGCCGAGCACGTGGGTCGCGAGCTGGACCAGGCTGTCGTCGACGATGCGCAGGGTTTCGTAGAGCGCGAGCGCGCGCCGGGCGAAGGCTTCCTGGGCGGCCTGCAGTTCGCCGCGCGCCGCGCGCGCTTGGCGCGCGAGATCGGCCAGCACGGCGCTGTTGGACTGATGCGGAGCAATGCCGCCGAACGCGCCCGGCGGCGGACCGGCCGGACGACCGAGCGACGGCGGCATGGCCGGCGG
>NZ_JANFVR010000513.1 GCF_024609805.1 Tahibacter caeni
ATCCGGCCTTCGCCGGCGTCGCCGAGCTGCTGCGCGGCTGGCAGGCCCAGGCCGAGGGCCGGCCGGAGCAGGCCCGGCGCGAGCTGGCCCTCGCCGTCGAGCGCGGCGTGCGCCAGACCTACAGCGCCGAGGACGCGCTGCTGCTGGCCGCCCGGCTCGGCACGCCGGCAGCTCCCTGCCGCATCGATCCGCCCTATCCCAATCCGTTGCGGCTGAGCGCGTGCCTGCAGCTGCGCGACAACAAAAAATAGAGTAGAAACAGTAAATTGCGTCGCTGTAACGTTGCTGTTAAGTTGCTCCGAAGCGGCAGTGAAGCAGGCCGCCGCGACCCGTCCCAGGCTCCGCTCCGAGGCCGCTGCCGCTGGCGGCCCTTCCTTCGGAGCCCGTCATGCCTTTCGTTTCCTGGATCACCCGCGCGTTCTTCTGTTTCTGCCTGATGCCCGGCGGCCCGGCCGCCGCTGCCGGCGACCTCGACCCGACCTACGCGAGTCAGGGCTTCGCGCGCCTGACCGGCGCGTCGACATCCGGACCCCAGGCACTGGTCGTGCTGCCGAACGGCAGCACGGTGTTCGCCTCGTCGCGGCCGACGACGACGCACGACATCGTCGTCGGCGCGCTCAACCGCGAAGGCCATCCCGACACCCGCTTCGCCGCGGGCGGCCTGCTGACGATCACGAGCGCCGGCACCCTGTATCGGCCGCTGCTGCGCTACGACGCACGCACCGACAAGACCCTGCTGGCCGCGAGCGACTTCCGCAACGGCGCCTATCACCTGCTGCTCTGCCGCATCCGCCAGGACGGCACCCTGGATCCGACCTTCTCGACGGCCGGCTACACCAGCCAGACCGGCTGCGTCAGCATTCCGCCGCCGGCGTTCGCCGCCACCGGCATCCTCGTGGCCGGTTTCCAGCCGCTGGCCGACGGCCGCATCCTCGTCGGCGGCAGCGCCTACAACTTCGCCGCGAATTCGTTCCGCGCGTTCGAAGGCCGGGTCACGCCGCTCGACGTCAATCCCGCCGAGACGCCGGCCATCAACGACGTGCCGAACCTCAGCGACGTGTACATCAACGCCGTCGCGTTCGATCCGCCGATGGGCGACGTCTACTTCGCCGGATTGCAGCGTTTCGCCAGCGGCGATTCGGCGCTGATCGCCGTGCGCCTGGGCGTATCGAACATCGAGAGCTATCTCTACAACGCCAACAACGTCGCCAACGGCACTGAGGAGGCCCGCGCGATCACGTTCGCCGGCGTCAGCGACATCTACGTCGCCGGCACGATAGAGACCGCCGGCGGCAAGTCCGACTGCATGGCGTTCCGCCTGAACCGCAACATGCAGCCGAACTTCAGCTTCGGCCCGGGCTCCAACGGCCGCCGCACCGTGCGCTTCAACGGCGCCGCGCTCGACAGCGCCTCGTGCGAAGCCGTCATGACCGATGCGCAGGGCGGCGTCTACGTCGCCGGCCGCGTCGGTCTCAACGGCGACCAGACCTACGAGTCGGCCGTGGCCAAGCTGACCACCGGCGGCGACTTCGCCGCGGGCTTCGGCCTCAACGGCGTCGCCCGTCCGGCCGGCGGATCGAACCCGGCGCGCAGCGAGCGGGCGCTGGCCATCGGTCTGCACCTCGGGCGCGTGATTCTCGCCGGACCCAGCGAGCTCGCGACCGGCGCGACGCCCGAGACCACCGACATGGTGCTCGCGCGCCTGACCCATGCCGACGTGATCTTCGACAACGGCTTCAACTGATGCCGCGAATCAGGGCCGATTTCATCCTGATTCAACTGCAGGCTGCCGCGGTCGAAACGAACGGGGCGGCGCATGGCGATCAGGATGATGGCGGGTGTGTTCTGGATGGCCGGCGCGACGGCGGTCGTGCTCGCGCCGGCCGAGAGCGGGCCGGCCGGCGCGGTGCCCGCGGGAACGCGCGGTCCGGAAGTGGAATCGCGACCGGCGGCCGCCGCGGCAGACCTGCCGTGGCGGCTGGCGCAGCGGCTGCCGGTGGTCGCGACATGCAGACCCTGACCCAGCTCTGGCTGTTCTTCCTCGTCGTGCTGGCGGTCGTGCTGCTGCCGGGCATGGACATGGCCTACGTCGCCGGCAGCTCCCTGGTCGGCGGCCGGCGACAGGGACTGCTCGCGCTGACCGGCATCGTCGCCGGCGGCATCTGCCACGTCGTCGCCGCGGCGCTCGGCGTGGGCCTGCTGCTCAAGCTCGTGCCGGGGCTGTTCAACGCCGTGCTGCTCGCGGGTGCGGCGTATCTGGCCTGGATCGCCTGGTCGCTGCTGCGCAGCCGCAGCGCCGCGGCGCTGCAGGCCGACGCGCCGCGCCTGGCGCC
>NZ_JANFVR010000514.1 GCF_024609805.1 Tahibacter caeni
TGCTGCGGCGCGCCGGACAGACCGACGAAGCCGCGGCCGCGAGCGCGGCGGCCGAACGCGCTCGCCGCCAGGTGCTGGACGCTGCGCCGGCCGAACTGCGCGACGGTCTCGCGCGACGGCTGCAGGCGCCGCTCGATGTTGGCGGAGCCGCCGATGAGCGCTGATTCCGCGGCCGTGCAGGCGCTGAACCGGCGCATCGACGAACTGATGCGCCAGCATGCGGCGCTGCTGGCCCAGCTGCAGCAGGACCAGCGCCGCACGCGCCATCTCGCGCGTTCGGTCTGGCGCATCGAGGAAGAGGCGCGCCGGCGCATCGCGCGCGAGCTGCACGACGGCGTCGGCCAGAACCTCGTCGCGCTGATGCGCCAGCTCGACACGATCGCCGCGCAGCTGCCGGCGGCCGCGGCGAACGGACGCGACGGGCTGTTGCGCGCGCGCGCGCTGGCCCAGACGACGCTCGACGACACGCGTTCGCTGTCGCGGCTGTTGCGGCCGCAGATCCTCGACGACCTCGGGCTGGAGGCGGCGCTGCGCTGGCTCGCGCGCAGCGTCGAAGGCCTGCAGGTCGAACTCGTGCTGCCCGAACAACTGCCGGCGCTCGACGACGACATTGCGACTCTGCTGTTCCGCGTCGCCCAGGAGGCGCTGTCCAATGCCGTACGTCATGCCGCGGCGAGCCGCGTGCAGATCGCGGTTTCGCTGCGCGGAACCGGCCAGCTGCGCATGGACATCGCCGACGACGGCCGCGGCTGCGACCTCGGCGCGGCGCTGGCCGCGGGCCGCGACGGTCACGGCAGCGGTCTGGGCGGAATGCGCGACCGCGTCGACTTGTTCGACGGCAGGTTGAATCTACAATCTGTACCCGGTAAAGGTTTCAACATCTGTATCGAGCTGCCGTTGCGCGTCACTGCCAGGAGCGAACCATGATCCGCGTGCTGGTTGCCGATGACCACACCATCGTGCGCGAAACGCTGGTTGCGGCGCTCGATGCCAGCGGCGAATGCCTCGTCGTCGGCCAGGCCGCCGACGGCATCGATGCGATAGAACAGTGCCTGCGCCTGCAGCCGGACATTGCGATCGTCGACATCTCGATGCCGCGCCTCAACGGCATCGAGGTCGTGCGCCGGCTGCGCGCCGAGCTGCCGCAGATGCGCATCCTCGTGCTGACCATGCACCAGGAAGAGGAATACGTGCTGCACATGCTGCGTGCCGGCGCCGCGGGCTACCTGCGCAAGGACGCCGCCATGGCCGAGCTCATCGAAGCCGTGCGCAACCTCGGCGGCGGCGGCCTGCATTTCGGCGCGCACGCGACGCGCGCGATGGCCATGCAGGTGCAGCAGGCGCGGCCGATGCCGGCCGATCCCTATCGCGACCTGTCGCCGCGCGAGCGCGAGGTATTCCACCTGATCGTCGACGGGCTCACGACCAAGGAAATCGCGCTGCGTCTGGACATCGGCGTGAAGACCGCCGAGAACCACCGCCAGCGCGTGTTCGCCAAGCTCGACGTGCGCAACGCGGCCGAACTCGTGCGCTACGCCGCACGGCATCGTCTGATCGACTGATATGCCGGCAATCGACGCGATGCAGGTTTGCTGTGAGCCGAAGGCGAGCCGCAACGTCGGGGAATCGCCGCCACGAGTTCCGTTTCGATCCTTTCCGGAAAGACCGGTTTCACCGAGCTGCGCCGGTCCGCTCATGGCCGGGCGCGGCGCCACCGTTCGCACGGATGCCGCTGGCCGGTGCCCGTGAACGCGGGCTTCGGTCGCGGCGGCGACGCGATGCGCGCGGCGATCCCGATCACGGTTCCTTGCGTGCACGAAGACTCGCCCACCGGTCTTTGCGCGCAGGCCTCGTCGTGGCGGTTCGCCGCGCTCGCCGCAATATCTCTTACGGCACGACGTGGTCGATGACGAGGTCGATGGGCGCCTTGCTGTTGACGTCCAGCGGCGCCGACAGGGTCTGCAGGTCGCCGCTCTGCGCCTTGGCGTTGCCGCTGGTCGAGACGCGCGCGCCGACGACGACCTCGGGGAACTGCGACAGCTTCATGGTCGGCAGCATGCCCATGGCTTCGGTCAGCTCGACCTTGGCCGGCAGATCGGCGACGGTCAGGCGCTGCACGGCCAGCGGCATCGGCGGTCCGCTGGCCGCGCGGGCGAACACGAACACGCTGGCGCCGGCCGGCGCCTTGTCGCGCAGCGCGGGATCGAGCGACACCGTGACGGTCAGGCGCACGTCGGACGAACCGGCAGCCGCGTCGGCAGCGGACGTGGTGCCGCCGGCCTGCGTACCGGCCGCCGGACCCGCGCCGTTCGCCGGAGCCGGCTGGACGCCG
>NZ_JANFVR010000515.1 GCF_024609805.1 Tahibacter caeni
CTGCCTCGGGGCCGGCCTGCAGCGCCGCGAGCGACAGCGGCGGCGGCGGCGCGCCGTCGAGCAGCACGGCTTCGCCGGCGCAGAACACCCGCTCGCCGCCGGCGATCTCGAACGCGAAGCACGCGTCGTCGATCGCCTGCAGGCTCACGGTGACCGGCGTGTCGCCATCGAGCGGCGGCGCGTCCTGCCAGTCGACGCGGGACAGTTCGAGCGCCGTCGACGTATCGACGCGTGCGGCCAGCTGCAGCGCGGCGCGCGCCATTTCGAGGCAGGCGCCGGCCTGCAGGCGGCGGTCCGTGCAGAACGGTTCGTCGCCGCGGAACGACGACGCGAAGCTCTGCCGGTACAGGTCAGAGGTGTTCGCGTGCAGCAGCGGATGCGGCGCCGCGGCCGGCGCGACGGTGCCTGCGGCCGGCAGCTCCAGCCAATGCCGCTCGCGCGCGAACGGATAGGTCGGCAGGTTCAGGCGCGCCGGCCTGGCACCGCTCGCATACAGCGCGTTCCAGTCCCAGTCGAGGCCGCGGGTCCAGAGCTCGGCGAGCTGGTCGAGCTTGCGGCCGGCCAGCCAGCGGCCGAGCGTCTGCTGCAGGTCGCTGTCGGTGCTGAACAGGCTCAACGCCTCCTTGTGGCGTTTCGCGTGGCCCTGGTACAGCGCGTCGACTTCGCCGTCGCCGGCAGCGAACCGGTCGAGCTTGCCGATCAGGTCGGCCGCCGTGTCGACGACGATCGCAATGCGCTCGTCGAACGCTTCGCGGCCGGCCTGCAACGTATAGGCCAGCGCGTCGAGCGCGGTCGCCGGCGCGCGGACGAGGAAGTCGCGCAGGTCGGCCGCCTTGCGCCGCAGCTGTTCGGGCGTGCGCGCCGACAGCACGACCAGTGCGGGCTCGGACGTCGCCGCGGCCGCGGCCGGCGCGACGTATTCCTCGACGATCAGGTGCGCGTTCGAGCCGCCGGCGCCGAACGAGGAAATGCCGGCGATCCGCGGCAACGTGCGGCCGTCCACGACCGGCGCGGTCCAGTCGACCAGCTCCTGGTTGACGACGAACGGACTTGCCGCGAAATCGATGTGCGGATTCAACGTGCGCGAATGCAGCGACGGCACGATCTGCCGATGCTTGAGCTGCAGCAGCACCTTCGTCAGCCCGGCGATGCCGGCCGCGGCCTCGCAATGGCCGATGTTCGACTTGGCCGAACCGATGCGGCAGAACTGCCGCTCCGCCGTGTACTGGCCGAAGGCGCGATTGAGCGCGGCGATCTCGATCGGATCGCCGAGCTTCGTGCCGGTGCCGTGCGCCTCGATGTAGCTGATGTGCCGCGCATCCACGCGCGCTTCGGACAACGCGAGCGCGATCGCGCTGGTCTGCGCCTGCGGATTCGGCACGGTGTAGCCGTTCGTGCGGCCGCCGTGGCTAAGACCGCTGCCGCGGATCACGGCGTAGATCGGATCGCCGTCGCGCTGCGCGTCGGACAGGCGCTTGAGCACGACCGCGCCGACGCCTTCGCCCGGAATGTAGCCGTCGCCGCCTTCGCCGAAGCTCTGGCAATGACCGTCGCCGGAAATGAACTGGCCGACGCTGAGCAGCAGGTATTTCTGTGGATGGATGCTGATGTTGACGCCGCCGGCGATCGCCAGCCGCGTGCGCCCCTGGCGCAGGTCCTGGCAGGCGAGATGGATCGCGGTCAACGACGAGGAGCACATCGTGTCGACCGTCATGCTCGGACCGTGCAGGTCCAGCGCGTACGACACGCGGTTGGCGATGCTCGCGACGTTGCCCGAGAAGCCCATGCGCAGCGACTGCGCGTCGGCCGCGACGCCGAGCAGCTGGTATTCGCTGTACATGACGCCGACGTAGACACCGACATCGTCGGCCGCGCCGTTGCCGCGCAGGCTCGCACGGCAGTGGCCGGCGTCCTCGACCGCCATCCAGGCATGCTGCAGGAACAGTCGCTCCTGCGGATCGATGAACTTGGCTTCGCGCGGCGCGATGCTGAAGAACTGCGGATCGAACTCGTCGACGCCGTCGATGAAACCGCCCCAGCGGCTGTAGTGGCGGCCGCTCTCGGTGCGGTCGGCGCTGTAGTAGTCGCGCCAGTCCCAGCGCCCGGCCGGCACTTCGACGATGCAGTCGCGGCCGTCGCGCAGGTTGGTCCAGAACGCGGCGAGATCCGGCGACTCCGGATAGCGGCCGCTGACGCCGATGATCGCGATCGGCTCGTTCGCCGCCGGCGCGGCGTGGTCGGCAGACCGCGACGGCAGACGCGAGCGCTGAACCGCGCGCGCTTCGGCCGGCGCCGGTACCGGCGCG
>NZ_JANFVR010000516.1 GCF_024609805.1 Tahibacter caeni
CGCCGCGGCCGATCTGGACGGTCTCGGATTGACCGGCGCGCGCATCGCGACGCTGCGCGCGCTGGCCGAGGCCGTCGCCGGCGGCGCGGTCGATTTCGATCCGGCCCAGGGCGGCGCGCGCTTCGTCGAGCGCTGCACGGCCGTGCGCGGCATAGGGCCGTGGACGGCGCACTACATGGCCATGCGCGCGCTGTGCGACAGCGACGCGTTCCCGGCCGCCGACATCGTGCTGCGCAAGGTGCTGCGGCCCGGCACCACGCTCAGCGCGAGGGAACTCGAGCTCGCGAGCCAGGCCTGGCGGCCCTACCGCGCCTACGCGGTGCTGCTGCTCTGGCGCGCCGCCTGAGGCCCGACCACGGAGAATTTCCATGTACGAGGACCTGGCCTACGACATCGTCGACACGCCGATAGGGCCGCTGCTGCTGATCGCGAGTCCGCGCGGCGTGCGCACCATCGAGTTTCCGCACAACGGCCGCGTGATGATGCCCGACGTCGGACTACCGCGCGACGCAGCGCGGCTGGCCGACGCTGCGGCCCAGCTGCGGGCGTATTTCGCCGGCGACTGCCTGGCCCTGGATTTCGCGCGCGACGCGCAGGGCACGCCGTTCCAGCACGAAGTCTGGAACGCACTCTGCGAAATTCCGCTCGGCGAGACGATCAGCTACGGCGAGCTCGCGCGGCGGCTGGCCCGGCCCAACGCGAGCCGCGCCGTCGGCGCGGCCAACGGCGCGAATCCGCTGCCGATCATCGTGCCCTGCCATCGCGTGATCGGCAGCAACGGTAGCCTGACCGGCTTCGGCGGCGGGTTGCCGACCAAGCGCTGGCTGCTAGATCACGAGCGCCGCCACGCGCCGCGGCCGCCGCTGCAACTGCTGCCATGAGGGCGATTGCCATGACGGTGCGACGTCGGCAATGACGACGGCGTACGGCGATGGCGACGAGTTGCGGCGAGCCGAAACCGAATCGCGACATCGCCGTCCACCCGTTGCGAACGGCCTGGATCGAATCCGCTCCGCGCTGACGTTTTCCCGGCTCGGCACGCTCGCGAACGCTTCGGCCTGGCGCGTTGCGGCGGCGACGCCTCGACACTGCGGGTCGCCGCGCCCGCCGCAACCGGCGTCTGTCCACAGCGGCTGTGGAAACCGCGCGCACAAGTCTGTGGATGAATCGCTGCAGGCCTTGCGGCGCCTGGCTCGCGCCCGCTTTGCGCAAGAAATCGTCAGGCCGTTGCGCGCTATCCACAGAGCCTGTGGACAAGCGTGGTGACAAGCCTGTGTACAGGCGCCGCAACGCGAGCAGCGGCGCGGCCCGCGCCCGCTTTGCGCAAACCGTGATCGCGGCGGCGGCGCCGGATTCTTCGCGCGCCTGTGCATGAAGCGCGGCGGTGCCTGTCCACAGCAGCTGTGGAAACCACCCCGGACAAGCCTGTGGACAGATCGCTGCAGGCCTTGCGCCAGCTTGCTTTCGTCCGCTTTGCGCAAGATTTCGCCAGGCCGCTGCGCGCTATCCACAAGGCCTGTGGACAAGCGTGGTGACAAGTCTGTGCACAGCGTCCGCAACGCGAGCAATGGCGCGGGTCGCGCCCGCTTTGCGCAAATCTTGCTCAGCGCCGTCCGGACGTTGGTTTATTTTTATTGAATTATAAAAATCATAAGCGCGTCGCGGGTTGTCCACAGCCGCTGTGGACAAGCGCGCGGAAAAGCCTGTGGATGAATCGCTGCAGGCCGCGCCGTGGCTCGCGTCCGGCCGGTTTGCGCGAATCTGCGTCAGCAGCCGGCGAGCTTGTCGGCGAGCGCGCGCGCCTCGCCGGTCAGGGTCGTGCGCTCGGCCTGGCCGACGCTGCGCTGGCGCGAGAGATTGTCGTCGAGCTGCGCGCGCACGGCGCGGCAGGCTTCGGCCGGCGACAGCCGCTCGCAGCGGTCGCGCACTTCGACGTAGGCCGCGGCGAGCGCGTTCGCGCCGCCGGGTTCGGCCACCGGCGGCCGGCTGGCCTCCGGCGCGGATATGTGTTCAGGAGTGCCCGGCGCGCTGCCGGGCATTCCGAGCACGCCGGCCGGCACGCGGTAGGGCGGGGTATCGCCGGTCTCGCTGTAATACACCTTGTCGTTGTCGGCGCGCACGCAGCGGAACATCGTCGGCGCCGGCGGCCGTGGCGGCGGCGGGGCCGGTAAGCCGCGCGGCTCGGGCGCGGGCGGAGCCGCGGCGACGGGCTCCTGCGCCGGGGCTTCGGCGTCGACCGGCGGCGGCGGGGCGCGCTCGTACTCGAACGACTGACTCTTCTG
>NZ_JANFVR010000517.1 GCF_024609805.1 Tahibacter caeni
CCGCGCAAGCGGCGCCGTCGGCGCCGCCGCAAGCCGTCCGGCGGCAGCAGCTCCGGCGACGCGCCGCCGGCCAGTTCGTGACGCCGGCATTCATCGGCATCGGCAGCAACCTCGGCGATTCGCGCCGTCTCGTCGCCGAGGCGGCGGCCAGCCTCGGCGGACTGCCCCGGTCGCGCCTGCTGCGGAGCTCGGCGCACTACCTGACGCCGCCGTGGGGCGTGACCGAGCAGCCGTCGTTCATTAATTCTGTTGTGGAAATTGAAACTCTGCTGCAGCCTGCGGAGCTGCTGTCGGCGCTGCTCGCGCTCGAGCGCGAGGCCGGGCGGCTGCGCGACGGCACGCGCTGGGGGCCGCGCGCGCTCGATCTCGATGTCTTGCTCTACGGCGACCGGGTAATCTGCGACGCCGGTCTGCGCGTGCCGCATCCGCATCTCGCACAACGCGCGTTCGTGCTGCTGCCGCTCGCGGAGATCGCGCCGGAGCGCGTGGTGCCGGGGCTCGGACGCGTCGCGGATCTGCTCACCCGCGTCGATGTCGCCGGCTGCCGGCGCCTGACGGCGGCAGCATTCTGAGGTCGCTGCCGGCGTAAACGGATTGTTGCGCCGCCGCACCTTTTCGCTGCCGCGCGTATGGGTTGATAATCGCCGTTTTCCGCGCAGGAGTTCCGCGTGTACGCCAATCCCGCGACCGCGCCATCACGCAACGCCGTCACCGTGCCGCAGCTGCATGCGCGCAAACGCGCCGGGGAAAAGATCGTCATGGTCACGGCCTACGACGCGAGCTTCGCGGCCGCGGTCGACGCGGCCGGCATCGACGTCGTGCTCGTCGGCGACTCGCTGGGCATGGTCGTCCAGGGCGAATCGAGCACCTTGCCGGTCACGCTCGACCACATGGTCTATCACAGCGCCGCGGTCGCGCGCGGCCTGCACACCGCGCTGCTGATCGCCGATCTGCCGTTCATGAGCTATGCGACGCGCGAGCAGGCCTATGCGAGCGCGGCGCGGCTGATCGGCGAAGGCCGCGCGGCCATGGTGAAGCTCGAAGGCGCGGGCTGGGCCGGCGACGTCATCCATGCGCTGAGCGAGCGCGACATTCCGGTCTGCGCCCACCTGGGTCTGACGCCGCAGTCGGTGCACAAGCTCGGCGGCTATCGCGTGCAGGGCCGCGACGAGGATCGCGCCGAGCGCCTGTTCCAGGACGCGCGTTCGGTCGCCGCGGCCGGCGCGGACCTGCTCGTGCTCGAATGCGTGCCGTCGGCGCTGGCCGAGCGCATCACCGCCGAGCTCGCGATTCCGACCATCGGCATCGGCGCCGGGCCGCACTGCGACGGCCAGGTGCTCGTGATGTACGACCTGCTCGGACTGACGCCGGGCAAGCGTCCGCGTTTCAGCAAGAATTTCCTGGCCGGCCACGATTCGATCCAGGCCGCGCTGCACGCCTATGCCGACGCCGTGCGCAGCGGCGTATTCCCGGCCCCGGAGCACAGCTACTGATGCAACGCCTCGATTCCGTCGCCGAGCTGCGCGCGACCGTGGCGGGCTGGCACCGTGCCGGCCTGCGCGTGGGCCTGGTCCCGACCATGGGCAATCTGCACGCCGGCCATTTTTCGCTCGTGCGCGCCGCGCGCGAACGCTGTGATCGCATCGTCGCGAGCGTCTTCGTCAACCCGACCCAGTTCGGTCCGAACGAGGATTTCGCGCGCTATCCGCGCACCCTGGATGCCGATGCCCAGGGCTTGGCCGAGCACGGTTGCGACCTGCTGTTCGCGCCGGCGGTCGAGGCCATGTATCCGTTCGGCCTCGACGTAGCGACTCAGGTGGAGGTCAAGGGCGTCACCGAGACCCTCGAAGGCGCGTTCCGTCCCGGCCATTTCGCCGGCGTCGCGACCGTCGTGCTGCGCCTGCTCAACCTGGTCCAGCCGGACGTCGCGCTGTTCGGTCGCAAGGACTATCAGCAGTTGCTGACCATACGCCGGCTCGTGACCGATCTCGGTCTGCCGATCGTGATCGCCGACGTGCCGACCGTGCGCGAAGCCAACGGTCTCGCGATGAGTTCGCGTAACCAGTATCTCGGCGCCGAGGAACGCGATCGCGCCGCACTGATTCATGCGACGTTGCAGCGCATGCGCGCGGCGGTTGCAGCCGGCGAGCCGGCGGAGGCCGTCGAGCGTGCGGCGGCCGCGGCGCTCGAAGCAGCCGGTTTCCGCGTCGACTACGCCGCCGTGCGCCGGGCCGACGATCTCGCGCCGGCCGCC
>NZ_JANFVR010000518.1 GCF_024609805.1 Tahibacter caeni
CGCCGGCGGCGGCCGCAGCCAGCAGCGCCGGCGCGAGGCGGCGCAACGCGAATCGCGAACGCATGCGGCGGCTCAGGCGGCCGCGCGCCGGCGCGACTGCATGATCTGCACGAACGGATCGAACAGGCCGCCGACGTCCTGCGGCCCGGGACTGGCTTCCGGATGGCCCTGGAAGCTGTAGGCCGGCGCGTCGGTCAGCGCGATGCCCTGCAGCGAACCGTCGAACAGCGAGCGGTGCGTGGCCTTGACGTTGGCCGGCAGGCTGGCTTCGTCGACCGCGAAGCCGTGGTTCTGGCTGGAGATCATGACCCGCCCGCTCGCGATGTCGATGACCGGGTGGTTCGCGCCGTGGTGGCCGAACTTCATCTTCAGCGTCTTTGCGCCGGCCGCCAGGCCGAGCAGTTGGTGGCCCAGGCAGATGCCGAACACCGGCAGGCGCGCGGCGACGAATTCCCTGATGGCGGCGATCGCGTAGTCGCAGGGCTCCGGATCGCCGGGACCGTTGGACAAGAACACGCCGTCGGGCTTCAGCGCGAACACCTCGGCCGCGCTGGTCTGCGCCGGCACGACGGTCACCGCGCAGCCGCGGTCGGCGAGCATGCGCAGGATGTTGTGCTTGATGCCGAAGTCGTAGGCGACGACGTGCAGATCCGCGGCCGGACGCGCGAAGTCGGTGCGATCGAGATCGTAGCTGCCCTCGTTCCAGGCATAGCGCCGGGTCGTGCTGACGACCTTGGCGAGATCCATGCCCTTGAGACCCGGAAACGCGCGCGCCGCGGCGAGCGCCGCGTCGGCGTCGATGTTCGCGCCGGCGACGATCGCGCCGTTCTGCGCGCCCGTGTCGCGCAGGATGCGCGTGAGCCGGCGCGTGTCGATGTCGGCGATCGCGACGAGGCCGTTGCGCTTGAGGTAGTCCTGCAGGGTTTCGGTGGAACGCCAGTTGCTCGCGAGCGGCGGCAGGTCGCGGATCACTAGGCCGGCTGCGGCGACCGAGGTCGACTCGACGTCGACCGGATTGCAGCCGGTGTTGCCGATGTGGGGATAGGTCAGCGTGACGATCTGCCGGGCGTAGGAAGGATCAGTCAGGATTTCCTGATAACCGGTCAGTGCGGTGTTGAACACCACTTCGCCGGTCGTCGTGCCCTCGGCGCCTATGCCGGTGCCGTGAAACAGGCTGCCGTCGGCTAGGGCGAGGAGTGCTGGCATGGTCATGCGGTCGCCTTATGCGTAATGGCCCGGCGACACCAAACTCAGGTGCGCGAAAACCCGCGGGCTGGCGCAACCAGTCCGTGGATTGGGCGTAAAAGGGAATCGAGGCGAGGCGCGATTTTATGCGGCGGCGGCGTCAGTGTCCACCCGTTGTGCGGCGCAGCGACGAAGGTCGACAGCGGCGTACCGCGACGTCGGCGCGATGTGTCACGGTCGCGTCCGCCTAGAATCGGGGCGCACCGGCCGCCAGGCGGCCACGACGAGCACTGGTATGACGCAAGCGGAAACACGAGACGCGGCTGGACCGCGCGACGCGGTCGGGCGCGCGAACCGGCGCGGCTCCCTCGGCCAAGGCATCGGCATCGGCTTGCTCGCGCTGACCGGCAGTCATCTGGTCCTCTGGGGCGTGCTGCCGAGCCTGCATCCGTTCTGGGCCGCGATGACGTTCTTCGTCGCGCCTTGGATCGTCCTGGCCGCCGTCGCCGTGCAGTTCCTGCGCCGCCGCGAGCCGCGCACGGCCTGGGGCCTGCTGATCGCGGCCGCGATCGTCGTCGGCACCGTCGCGCTGCTGTTCGGCCTCGTCGTGCTGATCTTCTCGCAGGGCTCGGGACATCATTGAGCACGTGCACGGCGATCGCCCGGCGCAGCGCCGGGCGAGGCGCCGCGCGGCACCGACGCGAGTCAATCGCCGAGCACGTCGTCCATCGCGTAGTAGCCCGGCTCGGCGACGGCCAGGCGCTGCGCGGCGAGCAGCGCGCCGCGCGCGAACAGGTCGCGATTGGCGGCGCGGTGGGCGAATTCGATGCGCTCGTCGTCGCTCGCGAAAATGACCGTGTGTTCGCCGACCACGTCGCCGCCGCGCAGCGCATGGAAGCCGATCTGCCCGGCCGGCCGCTCGCCGGTCTGGCCGCAGCGGCCGTGGGCCGCGACCGCGTCGAGCGCGATGCCGCGGCCCTGGGCGACCGCTTCGCCGAGGCTCAGCGCCGTGCCCGAGGGCGCGTCGAGCTTGCGCC
>NZ_JANFVR010000519.1 GCF_024609805.1 Tahibacter caeni
CGCAGCGCCGCTGCCGGCGCACCGCTGGTTCGCCGCGCAGGCGGCGGCGCGGCCGCAGGCCGTCGCGCTCGAGTACGGAAACCGGGAAGTCACCTACGCCGAACTCGACCGGCAGGCCAACCGCATCGCGCACGCGCTGCGCGGACTCGGCGTCGTCGCCGACGACCGCGTCGCGCTGTGCCTCGAACGCAGTGTCGCGCTGGTCGCCGCCGTGCTCGGCGTGCTCAAGGCCGGCGCCGCCTATGTGCCGCTGGATCCGGACTATCCGGCGGCGCGGCTCGCCTATGTGCTGCGCGACAGCGCGCCGCGCGTGCTGCTCGTGGAGTCGGCGCGGGACGGCGCAGCCGTCGTGCAGCAGGCGAGGGCGCAGTCGGTCGCCGTGCTCGCGCTCGACCATGCGTCGGTCGCGTCGCAGCCGGCGCACGATCCGGACGTGGCCGTGTCGCCGCGGCAGCTGGCCTACGTGATCTATACCTCGGGTTCGACCGGCCAGCCCAAGGGCGTGATGATCGAGCACGCGAGCCTGAGCCATTACCTGCGCTGGGCCGTGCGCTGCTATGCGCACGAGGAGCCGTGCACGGCGATCGTCTCGTCGCCGCTCGCGTTCGACGCCACGGTGACGAGCCTCTACCTGCCGCTGCTGACCGGCGGCCGCGCGGTGCTGCTGCGCGCCGGCGATGAACTGGATGGGCTCGAGACGCTGCTGCGCAGCGGCCGGCGCATCGATGTCGTGAAGATCACGCCGGTGCATTGGCGCGAGCTCGGACAGCGTCTCGCGGCCGACGGCGTGCGCTGCGACGTCGGCTGCTTCGTCGTCGGCGGCGAAGCCATGTCCTGGTCCGGCGCGCGGATCTGGCAGGCCGTCGCGCCGGGCGCGCGCATCGTCAACGAATACGGGCCGACCGAGACCGTGGTCGGCTGCAGCATCCGCGAGGTCCGGCCCGGCGAGGCGGGCGAGGGCGACGTGCCGATCGGCCGGCCGATCGCCGACACGCGCCTCTACGTGCTCGATCCGCGGCAGCGGCTGCAGGCGCCGGGCCTGCCGGGCGAGCTGTACATCGCCGGCGCCGGCGTCGCGCGCGGCTACCTCGGCCGCGACGCGCTGACCGCGGAGCGGTTCATCGCCGATCCGTTCGTGCCGGGCGCGCGCATGTACCGCTCGGGCGATCTCGCGCGCTGGCGTGAGGACGGCGAGCTGGACTACCTCGGCCGCGCCGACGCGCAGGTCAAGGTCCGCGGCTACCGCATAGAGCTCGGCGAGATCGAGGCGCGCCTCGACGCTCATCCGCAGATCGAAGCGAGCGTCGTGCTCGCGCACGGCGAGCAGGCCAACCGCCGGCTGGTCGCCTGGTACCGTGCCACCGGCGGCACGACGGTCCCGGCCGACGCGCTGCGCGAGCACCTGCGGCACAGTCTGCCGCCGTACATGATTCCGGCGGCCTTCGTCGGTCTCGCGGCGATTCCGCAGACGCCGAGCGGCAAGGTGGACCGGCAGGCGCTGCAGCGCCTGGCCGTGCCGAGCGAGGATGCCACCGCGCCGCGGCGCGCGCCGCGCACGCCGGCCGAACGCGAGCTCGTCGAACTCTGGGCCGAGGTGCTGCAACGTCCGGCCGCGGCGATCGGCATCGAGGACGACTTCTTCGATCTCGGCGGCCATTCGCTGCTCGCGGTGCGGCTGCTCGCGCGCACGACCGAACGCTTCGGCCGACGGCTGCCGCTCGCGTCCCTGTTCGCCGCGCCGACGATCCGCGCGTTCGCCGAGCATCTGGCCGGCACAGCCGGCGCGGCCTCGCCGATCCTCGTGACGATCCAGCCCGGCGACGCGGCCACGGCGCTGTTCGCCGTGCCGGGCGCCGGCGGCAACGTGCTGTCCCTGCGCGGCCTCGCGCGCGCGTTCGGACCGCGCCAGGCGTTTCACGGACTGCAGAGCCTCGGACTCGACGGCGCGGCACCGGCGCACAGCGTCGAGCAGGCCGCGACGGCCAACATCGCGGCGTTGCGCGGGATCCGGCCGCGCGGGCCGTACCGGCTGATCGGTCATTCCTACGGCGGCACCGTCGCGTTCGAGATGGCGCGGCAGCTGCAGGCGCAGGGCGAGCAGGTCGCCGCGCTGGTCCTGCTCGACGCCCACGCGCCGGGCACGCCGCGCGCCGCTTCGGATCCCGCCGGCGAACTGGCCGAGTGGCTGCTCGGCCAGGCCGCTGCCGACGGCGTCGCCGTGC
>NZ_JANFVR010000052.1 GCF_024609805.1 Tahibacter caeni
CACGGCAGCGGCTGGCGGCCTCGCGGCCAGCCAGGCTACGGCGGCCGCGACGATCAGGCCGCCGAACACGGCGGCGACGGCCGCGCGACGGCGGTCGGTCAGCTTGGCTGGCGATTGCACCATGCGGCCCTTCCTCGGCGCGACGGCATCGGCCGAGTGTACCCGCGCCGATCCGCAATCCGTGCCGGTGCGGCGCTCCGCGTTCCGCGCGGATTTTGCGGCATTGCCGCAACGATCGGCCGGGCCGCGCCGGCCGCGGCCCGGCTACAATCCGGCCCCATGCCCTCCTTCGACATCGTCTCCAAGCTCGACCCGCATGAAGTCGCCAATGCGGTCGACCAGGCCAACCGCGAGCTCGACAAGCGCTTCGACTTCCGCGGCGCCAACGCCCGTTACGAGCTCGCCGAAAGCGTCGTCACGCTCAAGGCCGACGCCGAATTCCGCCTCAAGCAGATGCAGGAGATCCTGCTGCAGCGGCTCGCCGCGCGCGGCATCGACATCCGCTGCGTCGAATTCGCCGATCCCGAAGTCAATCTTTCCGCCGCGCGCCAGAAGGCCACGCTCAAGCAGGGCGTGGACCAGACCCTGGCCAAGAAACTCGTCAAGCTGCTGAAGGATTCGGGCATCAAGGCGCAGGCGCAGATCCAGGGCGACCAGCTGCGCGTGACCGGCAAGAAGCGCGACGACCTGCAGCTCGCGATCGCGCTGCTGCGCAAGAGCGACGTCGAGATGCCGCTGCAGTACGAAAACTTCCGCGACTGAGACGGCCATGCTCGAAGTCACGCCAACCATCCATATCGCCGACGACGAGCTTCACGAGAGTTTCGTGCGCTCCTCCGGCCCCGGCGGGCAGAACGTCAACAAGGTCGCCAGCGCGGTCGAGCTGCGCTTCGACGTGGCCAACTCGCCGTCGCTGCCCGACGCCGTGCGCGCGCGCCTGCTCGCGCGGCGCGACCGTCGCCTGACCGACGAGGGCGTGCTCGTGATTTCCGCGAGCCGCTTCCGCGACCAGGGCCGCAACCGCGAGGACGCGCGCCTGCGCCTGGCCGAAATCGTCCGCGCCGCGACCGTCGTGGCCAAGAAACGCATCGCGACCAAGCCGAGCAAGGGCTCGCAGGAACGCCGGCTGCAAGAGAAGAAGACCCGCTCGGCGCACAAGCGCGGCCGCAGCAAGCAATGGAAGGACGAGTGAACAAACCCGCCTATCTGCCCTACACCGGCGAGCTGCCGGCGCAGATGCCGCTCGCGCCGCCGAGTCTCGTGCGCTGCGTGTTCGGCCGCCTGCTGCGCCTGTGCGGCTGGAAACTCGTCGGCCAGTTCCCCGACATTCCCAAGCTCGTCTTCGTCGCCGCGCCGCATTCGTCCTGGTGGGACGGCGTCTGGGGACTCATGTTCAAGGTCGCCGTCGGCCTGAACGCCTCGTTCATGGCCAAGCGCGAACTGTTCCGCGGCCCGCTCGGCTGGCTGCTGCGCCGCCTCGGCGGCATTCCGATCGAACGCAGCGCCGCCCACGGCGTCGTCGAGCAGATGGTCGACCGCTTCGCGCGGAGCGACCGGCTCTGGCTCGGCATCGCCGCCGAAGGCACGCGCAAGGCCGTGACGAAGTGGAAATCCGGCTTCTGGCAGATCGCCCACGAAGCCGGCGTGCCCGTCATGACGGTCTACTTCCACTACCCTGAAAAAACCATCGGCATCGGCCCGGTGTTCGAGCTCACCGACGACCGCGACGCCGACATCGCGCGGATCCGCGAGTTCTACCGGCCGTGGCAGGGGAGGAATCGCGGGGCGTTTTGATCCGGCAGACGCCGACACCAAAGCGTCGTCCGGCTGTCGCCGGATTGTCATCGACGGTGCGGATGCTGGTCGCATGGCTGCCTCCCTGCTGCTCGCCCTGCTCTGCCTGTCCGCCGCCGGCTTCGCCTGTGCGGCGGCCTGGAGCCGTGACGAAGCCGGGCACGCACGGCGCTGGGATGCGGCGTTCGCGTTCATAGTCGGCGTTTCGGCCGCCGAACTCGTGCTGCTGGCCTCGCCGCTCGGCCTCTGGTTTCCGTGGGCCGCGACCGTGGGCCTGGTTTTCCCGATGCTGGTCGGTCCGTTCTGGTGGCGCAGCCGCGACGCACGGCAGCAGTGGTCCTGGCGGCGCTGGGTGCTGCAGCTCGTGCCGGGCACGGCGCTGCTCGTGTCGACCCTGGCCACGGTCGCCGGCTACGAAGGTTCGATCTGGAACGTCGCCAACCTGCCGTCGGTCGCGCTCGTGATCGCCGCTGCCGTCGCCAATCTCGCCGCCGGCGCGCTGCGCTGGCCGCGCTCCAACCGCGGCGCGCACTGGCGCTGGATGCCGCGCTGAGACCTTCCCCCGCCGCAGTTTTCCGCGCCACTCGTCCGCGCAACGCCTGAGACCGCTCTGCCTGCAGGCTCTGCAGTAGCCGCATTCGTCCGCGGACGGTACCGTTGTTCGCTTTTTGCGTTTGGGTCCGTTGGAAACGCTGACGCAACTCGCAGCGTCGAGCTCGACGGAGTTTCCCAATGTCCACCATTCCTCTGCGTTGCGCGGCAATCGTCGTGCTCGCCGTGCTGGCCGCCCCCCTGTCGGCCGCCACGTTCAACGTCATCACGGACGGATCCGCCAGCGACAACAACCTCGCCGACAACGCCTGCGGCATCGCCGGCGGCGGCTGCACCCTGCATGCGGCGATCCAGCAGGCCAACGCGACGGCCGGTTTCGACAAGATCACGATGGGCCGTGCGAAGGTCACCCTGACGCAGAGCCTGCCGATCGCGATCGAGCGCGTCGTCATCGACGGCAGCTTCGGCGGCGGCCGCGCCGAGCTCGACGGCAATGCGACGAACAGCTGCTTCAACCTGTCCTCGCCGGGCGGCGGCGGCCAGGCGCCGAATCCGCTCGTGCCGCAGGCGAACAATTCGCGCATCGAGAGCTTCGTCATTCACAACTGCCAGGGCAACGGCATCTCGATCGACGGCCACGGCTACGTCGTCTACAACAATTACATCGGCACCAACGTCGCCGGCACCGCCGCGTCGCCGAACAGCGGCGACGGCGTCTCGATCTCGGCCGACATCAGCGACGGCGACATTCCCGACCTGTCCGGCATTCCGCTGCCCGGCGAGCTCGCCGACCTGCCGGCGATTCTCGCGTTCGTCGCCGGCGCGGCACCTGCGCTCGCGCCGAACGGCATCGTCACGAACGTGATCTCCGGCAACGACGGCGACGGCATCGAGATCTTCGGCCAGTACACCGCGACGAACGTCGTGTTCGACAACATCGTCGGCCTGAACGCGAGCGGCACTGCCGCGGTGCCGAACGGCCAGGACAGCTCGAGCCACGGCATCCTCGTCAATTCCGGCGCGTACCTGAACTTCATCGGCATCGACAACCGCGTCGCCGGCAACAATGCCTCGCCGCTGTCCGACGGCATTCACATCTCGACCGGCAAGGTGCCGTTCCCGAACTTCGTCGCGGGCAACTTCGCCGGCTTCAGTCCGTTGAACCCGGTCACCGATCTCGGCAACTCGCTCTGCGGCATCCGCGTCGCCGATGCGCGCATCACGACCGCAGCTGATCCGGTGCCCAACCCGGTGCAGCTCAGCGTCGTCGTGGGTCCGGGCAACATCGTCGGCCACAACCGCGGCGGCGACGGTGTCGCGTTCGAGGACCCGAACAACAACTACGGCGGCATCGCGGTCACCGACGGCAATTCCAACCACGTGCGCATCTGGGGCAACATCGTCGGCCTGTCCACGCCCGACGGCAGCGCGGTCGACATCGGCAACGCGGCCGACGGCATCACGATCGTCGGCACCGATCACGAGGTCGGCGGCGCGACGATCGTCGAAGGCAACATCGTCGGCCGCAACGGCCGCCACGGCGTCGTCGTGCGCGGCGGCAGCGGCACCGTGCGCAATCGCGTGCGCGGCAATTCTGTCGGCACCTTGCCGCCGCCGCTCGAAGGCGCGGACCAGGGCAACGTCGGCTACGGCCTCTGGCTGCTGTCCGGCGGCAACGTCATCGGCGGCGACGGCGATGCCGAGAAGAACGTGATCGCGTTCAACGGCTCGCACGGCGTGCGCATCGGCACAGCGTTCGCATGGTCGAACCTGCTGCGCAAGAACGCGATCTACGGCGTGCCCGCGGGCAGCCTCGGCATCGACCTCGACGTCGTCGCGAACGGTCCCGACCCGTCCGACGACAGCTTCGGCGGCGACCGCGTGCCGACCGCGCAGAACTACGCGCAATGGCAGCAGAACACCGTCGTGCTCGGCGCGGCCGGCTATGCGCCGGGCAGCGGCGCGAGTTCGGCCGGCTGGGCGCTGCAGTCCGGCGCCAACGGCCAGTACCGCATCGAGTTCTACGCCAACGACGACGACGGCGCCGGCGGCAAGGTCTTCCTCGGCGAGACCAACGTGACCACGAACGCGGCCGGGCTCGCGTCGGGCGCGGCGGCGCTGTCGCCGGGCAGTCCGCTCGACACGCGCGGCAAGTACATCACGGCCACCGTAACCGACCTCAAGGTCACCGACCCGGCCGCGTCCGAACCGAATCCGCCGGGTTCGATCGTTCCGGGCCCGGCCAACAACACCTCGGAGTTCGCTGCGCCGGTCCGTGTGCCGATCCCCGGTGCGCTGCGCGTTGCCGCGGCGACGGTCGCGTTCACGGTACCCGAGACCGTCGGCACGGCCACCATCGACGTCGAGCGCGTGAACGCATCCGAAGGCGCGGTCGATGTCGACTACACGACTGCCGACGGCACGGCCACGGCGCCGCAGGACTACCAGTCGACCAGCGGCAGCCTGCACTGGAACGACGGCGAGAGCGGCGTGAAGACCATCGTCGTGCCGATCGTGGCCGACCTCGTCACTGAACCCGCGGAAGTCTTCACCGTCCAGCTCAGCAATCCGCAGGGCGGCGCCGAGCTGATCGCGCCGACCGGCGCGGCCGTCACGATCGACGTGTCGACGCCGGTGACGTTGCAGTCGTTCAAGGTCGACTGACCGCCGCACGCAACGGTTGCCGCGCCGTCCCGACCGGTGCGGCAGCCGTTGCGGAATCGGATTGCCGCGCACGCGGCGGCACGCAAGCCGGCCGCCTCCCTCGAGAGGCCGAAGGGATCGCGGTGAGGAGCGCGATCCGCAAATGCGGTTTCGCGACGCTGCGGCCACGGTCCGTTGAAATCAACGGAATAAATTCAACGAACTGTCTCGCGGCAGCGCCCTCGCGAGGAAAGAACGGAGAAGATCCGCACCGACGCGACGGTCGGCGCCGGGACGCCGGCAGCTGAAAAGCGGATGTCGCTGTCCCGACGGCCGGCGTCGCCGCCGTGGCGCGCCGAGGCCGCTGCTCCGGCACGGTTGCCTGAGGCCCGCGCTTCCTAGACGTCGCCGTCGTCGAGCCAGCCCTCGCCGCTGCCGCGCTGGAAGACCTTGTCGCAGGCGAGCACGTCGCCGGCCGCATGCGAGGGCTGCTGGGCGAGGCGCGCGTACAGCGGCGTGAAGTCCGGCCGCGTCGCTTCCATGAGCTGCTCATAGCTGTCGATGACGAAATAGGTCTTCTGGTAGGTGTCGATGCGGTAGCGCGTGCGCATCACGCGTTCGAGATCGAAGCCGATGCGGTTCGGCGCGGCCGATTCGAGACTGTAGATCGACTCGCCCTTGGAGCTGACGATGCCCGCGCCGTAGATGCGCAGGCCTTCGTCGGTATTGATCAGGCCGAACTCGACCGTGTACCAGTACAACCGCGTCAGATTGACGAGCGCCTCGGGCGCGATCGCCGCGGCCTTGACGCCGCCGGCGCCGTAGGCCTGCATATAGTCGGCAAAGACCGGATTCAGCAGCAGCGGCACGTGGCCGAACAGGTCGTGGAACAGGTCGGGTTCGGACAGGTAGTCGAGCTGCTCGGGCTTGCGTATCCACCAGGTCACCGGGAAGCGCCGCGCGGCCAGGTGTTCGAAGAACGTCAGCTCGGGCAGCAGGCCTTCGACGCCGATGAGCTCCCAGCCGGTCGCCGCGCGCAGCACGCGATTGAGCTCGTCGAATTTCGGGATCGCGTCGGCCGACATGCCGAAGCGCTGCTGGTTGTCGACGAATTCGCGGGCGGCGCGGCCGACGAGCAGCTCGCGCTGGCGCTGGAACAGGGTGGCCCAGGTCTGGTGGTCCGCGGCCGTATAGCTGGCCCAGGGCTGCTCGATCACGCGCGTGGTGTAGACGGGCACGTAGCCCTTGTCGGTGAGCTGGTGTTCGACCTTCTGGGCGGCGGGTTGCATGGCCTGTTCCGATGGCGCAGGGGATTTGCGCGACGCGGGCAGTGTAGGCGCTGGTCCACGCAACGGGCTTGCTTTGTTGCAGCGGCAGACCGGATTGGCACAAGATTCTTTCGTCCTTGGTGACCATCGAGCAATTTCATGGCCGCGACCGAGCTGGACCGCACCGACCTGCGCATCCTCGAAGTGCTGCAGCACGACGGCCGCATCACGAATGCCGAGCTCGCCGAAAAGGTCAGCCTCTCCGCGTCGGCCTGTCTGCGCCGCGTGCAGCGGCTGGAACAGTCGGGCGTGATCAGCGGCTATGCCGCACGCGTCGAGCCGCGCGCGGTCGGCCTGGGCCTGCAGGCCTTCGTGCGCGTGCAGCTCGAGCGCCACGAGGCCGAGGCCATCGAGCATTTCATCCGCCGCATCACCGAATCGCGCGAGGTCGTCGCCTGCCATGCGCTTACCGGCGACATGGACTATCTGCTGCACGTCGTCGTCGAGGACCTCGACCACTTCTCGCGCTTCCTGCTCGACCGCCTGCTCAACGACTCGGGGGTTGCCGACGTCAATTCGAGTTTCGTGCTGCGCACAGTCAAGCAGACCGGAGCCTTGCCGCTGCAGGCGGCGCAGCGCAGCGAACGATGAGCCGCGGCGTCGCGGCGATTTTTCACGCCAGCGGCAGCGCAAGTTGCCGCGCGAGGTCTATTCCGGCGTCACGCGCACGGCCGTTGCGTCGGCGCAGCGCAGCCAGCCGACAGGGCGGCTCGTGCCGGCGCGCAGCACCGCAGCCGTATCGCCACGCACCAGGGAAATTCCTGGGTCGCGCTGCACGGTGAAGCCGTTGATGCCGTCGCCGGCGCTGCAGTCGCCGTGCACGCGCAGCCGCGACGGCACGGGCGCGTCGACGGTACCGTCGCTGTGCAGGGTCAGGTTCAGCGCGCCATTGGACTGCAGCGTCACGGCGACACGCAGGTCGGCCCGCAGCGGCGCGCGTTCGATCACGGCGCGCAACGTGCGCAATGCCCAGGCGCGTTCGTCGCCGTCGTGCGGCAGCCGGAACCAGACGAAGCCTGACAGCTGCGGGTAGCGGCGCGCTTCCAGCGCGGCGATCAGCGCGGCGACGTCGCGCGGGTCGACGGCGAGTTCGCGCGCGGCAGCGCTGCGCCGCGCCAGGCGCTGCTCGCTCTCGACGGCTGCTACGGCGCCGTCTTCGTCGAGCTTGAGCCGTGCGCCGTAGGCCGGCAGCGCAACGAGGAACGGCCGCATTGCGCTGCGCCGCGACCAGTCGTCGACCCAGCGCCGCGCGAGCGCCGCATCGAACAGTCCTTGCGCCGGGTTCTGCACCGCGTGCACTTGCAGCACGCTCTGATCGACGGCCGCGAGTACCGCATCGAGCGCGGCCGCCTCGCGCCACGCCGGCAATGCCGTGATCGACAGCGCAGTCGCCGGCGGCAGTTGCGCACGCAGCTGCGCGAGCCACTGCGCATAGGCGACCAGTTGCGCCGTCGCGCAGTCGTAGTCGATCTCCAGACCCGCTGCGACGATCCCGTGTTCGCGCCAGCGATCGAGCTGCGCGAGCACGGCCTGCTGTAGCGGCGTCGCCTGTGCGGCGAGATCGCCGTGGCTGCCGTCGATGCGCACGACCACGGTGACCGGCAACCCGGTCGATCGCAGCAGTTCCCAGTTCGGCTCGGGTTCCACGCGCCGCGCGCCGGGACCGACCTGCAGCGCGAGTACGCGCAGCGAACCCGCGAACTGCGGCGTCGCGGCAACCGAGGTCTCCAGCGGCGGGTTCCAGACGCGCTGCCAGACGTAGACGCCGTGCGGCAGCTTCGGCGGCGACGCCGTCGCGCCGCAGGCCGCCAGCAGCAACGCCGCGACGAGGACGCTCAGCAGCGCTGCGACGCGGCGCCGGACTTGCGCGCGCGATCGCAATGCGGGGCGACCGCCGCCGGGCGAGTGCGTCTCAATGCAGCGTCGGCGGCGTTTCATCGTCCCGCCGCCGGCGTGGAAACTCGAGAATGACACCGCGTTCGTCGGGCGGCCGGTGCCAGAGCACGGGCACCTGCGCCGGCCGCGGCATTTCGTAGGTTGCCGCATCGGCCGCCTTGGCCTCGGCGGCGGCTTCCTCTTCGAGCTCCCAGCTCGGCCGCGGCTGCTGCGCCGGCGGATCGCGCCGCTGCCAGAGGAATGCCGCGATCGTGCCGGCCAGCGCGCCGCTCAGGTGCGCCTCCCACGAGACGTGCGCCTCGCGCGGCAGCACGGTGACCACCATGCCGCCGTAGAGGAAGAACACGATCATCGCGACGGCTATCGCATAGCGGTCGCGCCGCAGCAGGCCGAGCACGAACAGATAGAACATCAGGCCGTGCGTCACGCCGCTCGCGCCGATGTGCCAGGACGGCCGGCCTATCAGCCAGAGCCCGAGCCCGCCGGCCAGCCATATGAAGACGAAGGCGCGCCACGAGCCGCTCGGATAGTTGAAGCGCGCGAGCGTCAGCAGCACCAGCAGCGGCACGCTGTTCATGATCAGGTGCTCGAACGACGCGTGCACGAGCGGCGCGGTCAGGATGCCGGGCAATCCGTAGGATTCCAGCGGCCGCACGCCGAAATCCGTCAAATCCAGGCCGCCGGCGATCTCGACGAGCTTCACGAGCCAGAGCACGGCGACGAAGGCCAGGGCGAGCAGGCCGGCGCGCTTGAGCTGCGGCGTTTCGCGGGGAGGGATGGCGGTCGTGTCCATTGGCGCGACGTTGGGGCAGGCGCCGAGCGTAGCAAGAGGCCGGCCCCGACCTTATGCAGGGGTGGCCGCGGCGCCGTTGGGCTAGCCTTGGCCGGTTGCCCAGGAGGAACCCCATGCCCGCGTATCGCTTCGTCGCTGCCTTGCTGGCTCTGGCCCTGAGCGGGTCCGCGCTCGCCGACACCACTTCCGCCGACACCACTTCCGCCGACGCCCGCTTCACCGCGCTGTACGAGCGCGAGTGGGCCTGGCGCCAGCAGCAGTACCCGCAGTTCGCGACCTACGTCGGCAATCATGAGCGCGACGGCGAGCTCGGTCACGTCGACGAAGCCAGCCAGCTGCGCCGGCTCAAGGACCTCGAGGCATTCCAGCGCGAGCTCGGGACCATCCCGGCGGCGGAGCTCAGCGCGGCGCGCCAGGTCGACTACGCGATCTATCGCGAGCAGCTCGCCAACGCGATCGGCGGCATCCGCGTGCGCAGCTACCTGCTGCCGATGACGTCGGATTCGAGCTTCTATGCCGATCTGATCCAGATGCCCGAATCACATCCGTTCGCGACGCGCAGGGACTACGACAACTATCTCGCGCGCCTCGCCGCGATACCGGCCTATTTCGACGAACACATCGCGCTGCTCAGGCAGGGCGTCAGGATCGGCATGACCTTGCCGCAGGTCGTGCTGCAGGGCCGCGACGGGCCGCTGCGCGGCATCGCCGAGAGCAAGGACATCGCGACGAATCCGTTCTACGCGCCGTTCGCCAAGTTCCCGCCCGCGATAGCCGCGGAAGAAGCCGCCGCGCTGCGCCGCGACGGCGAGAAGGTCATCCGCGACAAGGTCGTTCCGGCGTATGCCAAGCTGCTGAAGTACTTCACCGGCGAATACGTGCCGAAGGCGCGCGCGACGCTGGGCGCCTATGCGTTGCCCGACGGCAAGGCCTACTACCAGCAGCAGATCCGCGAATACACGACCGTCGACCTGACTCCCGAGCAGATCCACGAGATCGGCCTGAAGGAAGTCGCGCGCATCCGCGCCGAAATGGAAGCCGTCATGAAGGACGCCAAGTTCGACGGCGACTTCGCCGCATTCCTGGCCTTCCTGCGCAGCGACCCGCAGTTCTACGCCAAGACGCCGCGCGAGCTGCTGATGCACGCGAGCTACATCGCCAAGCGCATCGACGGCGAGCTGCCGAAATACTTCGGCGTGCTGCCGCGCCTGCCCTACGGCGTCGCACCGGTGCCGGCCGCGATCGCACCGTACTACACGAGCGGCCGCTACAGCCCCGCGCCGGCCGGCGGCAAAGGCGCCGGCTTCTACTGGGTCAACACCTGGAAGCTCGAAGCGCGGCCGCTGTATGCACTGCCCGCGTTGACCCTGCACGAAGCCGTGCCGGGCCATCACCTGCAGGGCGCGTTAGCCGCGGAACAGGGCGAGCAGCCGCCGTTCCGCCGCTACAGCTATATCTCCGCGTTCGGCGAAGGCTGGGCGCTCTATGCCGAGCACCTCGGCGTCGAAATGGGCATCTACGAAACGCCGTACGAACAGTTCGGCCGTCTGACCTACGAAATGTGGCGCGCCTGCCGCCTCGTCATCGACACCGGTATCCATGCCAAGGGCTGGACGCGCGATCAGGCGCTCGCGCTGCTGCGCGACAATTCCGCGCTGTCGGAACACGAAATCACGACCGAAGTCGACCGCTACATCTCCTGGCCCGGCCAGGCGCTGAGCTACAAGCTCGGCGAACTGCGCATCCGCGAACTGCGCGCCAAGGCCGAACGCGAACTCGGTCCGCGCTTCGACCTGCGCGCGTTCCACGACGCCGTACTGTCGCTGGGCTCGGTGCCGCTGCCGCTGCTCGATCAGCGCGTGGAGCAGTTCATCCGCGAGACGAAGGCGGCACCGTAAGCGCCGCGCGAGGGAGGTTCGCCGCCGCTGAAATTCCGATAGGGATTTCAGCGGCGGCGCCAGCCGACGGCAGCGTGATCGACTGCAGCGATCACAGGGGCAATTTGGATCCGTCGAGCACGACGCGAGGTTTCGGCTTGAACGGCATCGCCTGAAGGTCGGTAGCGGCGAATCCTTCACGTTCGAGCAATCCGGCGACGGCTTCGTCCCGCGATGCGATGTACCAGGTTGCCGAATCCACGCACTGTACGTAACAGGCGACCCGCATCGGCTGCCCGGGTGCGGATTCGAGCCGAACGGCAAGATCCGTCCAGTCGAAGCCCACGCGTTCGCTTTCGAGCAACTGCAGCAGTTCCGGGCCCTCGAGCCGAAATGCCTGTACGCCGGGGCCGAGCTTCGTCTCCCGCTCGTCGTATTCCTGCTCAGCGGCAAAACGAATGAACTGCGGCTCGAACACGAACCACGTTTCCGCGGCATATCGATGCCCCAGCGAGAGCAGAGCGGGTTTCACCTCGGCGAACCCGGCATTGCGATGAAGAATCATCGATGCGCAATCGTCCTATCCATCGGCCCGTACGCGAGATCCGGCTGCCGCATGCTCGCACAAGAAGAGGCGGCCTCGCGGCCGCCTCTTCGTTTCCTGCGAACTGCCTCATCCGGTCACTGCGAGATATCGACGTCCTTGGTCTCGCGCAGGAACAGGCTGCCGATCACGAAGGTCATCAGCGCGACGACGATCGGATACCAGAGGCCCTGGTAGATGTTGCCGGTCGCCGCGACGAGGGCGAAAGCCGTCGTCGGCAGGAAGCCGCCGAACCAGCCGTTGCCGATGTGGTAGGGCAGGCTCATCGAGGTGTAGCGGATGCGCGTCGGGAACAGTTCGACCAGCCACGCGGCGATAGGACCGTAGACCATAGTGACGTAGATCACGAGCACGGTCAGCAGGATGAACACCATGAAGCGGTTGATCTGGTTCGGGTCGGCCTTGTCCGGATAGCCGGCGCCCGTGACCGCCGCGCCCATGGCCTTCGTGAACGCACCACTCTGTTCCTTGAACTGGTCGGCCGTCAGTCCGGCGCCGTCGAAGCTCGGAATGACCTGGCTGCCGACCTTGATGCTCGCGACGCTGCCCGCCGGTCCGGCTTCGTTGACGTACGGAATGTTCTTGCCGGCGAGGTAGCCCTTCGCGATGTCGCAGGAGCTGCGGAAGGTCACGTGCGACTTGAGCTCGCCGGGCACGAACTGGAACGCGCACTGGCTCGGATCGGCGACGACCGTGATCGGCGAGGTCGCACTGGCCGCGGCCAGCGCCGGGTTGCCGTAGTGGGTCAGCGCCTTGAAGATCGGGAAGTAGGTCAGAGCGGCGATCAGGCAGCCGGCCATGATGATGGGCTTGCGGCCGATCTTGTCCGACAGCCAGCCGAACACGATGAAGAACGGCGTCGCGAGCGCGAGCGCGCCGGCCATCAGCAGGTTCGCCGTCGTCGCGTCGATCTTCAAGGTCTGGGTCAGGAAGAACAGCGCGTAGAACTGTCCCGCGTACCAGACCACTGCCTGGCCGGCCGTCGCGCCGAGCAGGGCCAGCAGGGCGATCTTGCCGTTGCTCGAGAAGAAGCTCTCGGTGATCGGCGCCTTCGAGCCCTTGCCTTCGGCCTTCATCTGCTGGAACAGCGGCGACTCGTTGAGCTGCAGGCGGATCCAGACCGAGATGCCGAGCAGCAGCACCGACAGCAGGAACGGAATGCGCCAGCCCCAGGCGTCGAACGCTTCGGTGCCGAGCCAGGTGCGCGTGCCGAGGATCACGAGCAGCGACAGGAACAGGCCGAGCGTCGCGGTCGTCTGGATGAAGCTCGTGTACAGGCCGCGCTTGCCCGGCGGCGCATGCTCGGCGACGTAGGTCGCCGCACCGCCGTATTCGCCGCCGAGCGCGAGGCCCTGCAGCAGACGCAGGGTGATCAGGATCACCGGCGCGGCGATGCCTATGCTCGCGTAGCTCGGCAATATGCCGACGAGGAACGTCGACAGGCCCATGATCACGATCGTCACGAGGAAGGTGTACTTGCGGCCGATCAGGTCGCCGAGGCGGCCGAACACGAGCGCGCCGAACGGACGCACGGCGAAGCCGGCGGCGAAGGCGAGCAGCGCGAAGATGAAGCCGCTGGTCGGGCTCAGCGCGGTGAAGAACTGCTTGGCGATGATCGCCGCGAGCGAGCCGTACAGATAGAAGTCGTACCACTCGAACACGGTGCCGAGGCTGGACGCGAAGATCACGCGCTTGTGGCCTTGGGTCAGCGGCGCCGAGCTGCCGGCGCCGGCTTCGTAGGGAACGCTAGCCATTCGTGATCTCCTCAGAACGAGTACTTGGCCATGAACTGCAGGCGATCGATGTCGCCCTTCGCGCCGCTTTCGATCTCGCGCCGGCCGACCATGTACTCGACGCCGACATCGAGCTTGGGCAGCGGCGAATAGATGAAGTTGAGGCGGAAGCTCTGCGAGTTCTTGGTGACACCGGTTCCGGTGTAGGCCACGGGATTGTCGTATTCGCTGCGTGCATACATCAGGTTGCTGCGCAGCTGCTTGGTGAAGACATGGCGCCAGGCTAGGTAGCCGGCCCAGCCGTCGATCGCCTCCAGGTCGTTCGCGCTGTCGAGCACCGAGTCGGACGTCACGCCGAGGCCGATGTAGCGGCTGATCGAACCGCCGGTCAGCTGGTAGCGGATGTCGTTGCTCTCGCCGAGGTTCCATTTGCCGCCGACGCTGATCGCGCCGCCGAACTGGCTGTCCTTGATCGCCGGCGTGGTGCCCGCGGCCGGACGGTCGACGCGCAGGTCGCGCAGCAGGCCGGCGACGCCGAAGTGGCCCCAGCTGCCTTTCCAGGTGTAGCGCGCGGCCAGGTCGGGTACCGCGCCGCGGTCCGAACTCGCCGCCGCGCCGCCGCCGCGCGGGATGATGGTGGTCTGCGGATCTTCCAGCGAGATCTGGAAGTTGCCGGTCGTGTAGCGGATCTGCGGCTGGCGCACGAAGATCACGCCGTCGGTCGGGCCGATGAAGTCCACCGCTTCGGGCAGCGCCGCGGTATCCATGAAGGTCGACCAGGTCTGGCCGGCCAGCCACTTGTTCCAGTACGCATAGGCGTGACGCACGGTCAGGCCGTAGGTGTTGGTCGAGTTCTCGTTGCCGAGCGAGCCGCCGAAGAAATCCCATTCGACGAACGCGCCGAGCTTGTCGTTGTTCTCGGTGACGGTGTCGATGCCGATGCCCAGGCGCGAGAACTTGGCGCCGGCGTCATAGTCGGTGCTCGATCCCCTGCCGCCGACCGGCGTCTGCGACGGCAGATACAGATCGCGCGCCGTGGCCGAATCGGCGAACTGGCCCGAGTCGGTGCGCGTGAGCATGAAGTCGGTCTTGATGAAGCCGCCGATCTTCACGGTCGTGCCGGGATTCGCGCCCGGCGTCAGGGTCGTCGTCTGTATCGGCAGCTTGACGCCGGCGGCGGCGGGACCTGCGGTCGCCGGCGCGGCGGCCGGTGCGGCGGCCGTGGCTTTCTTCTGGGCTTCGACGGCGGACTTCAGTTCGGCCAGCTGCTGCTCGAGCTGGGCGATGCGTGCTTCGAGTGCGGCTTCGCTGCGGCTGTCGGCCTGGGCGACGCCGCCCAGAGAGAGCAGCAGTGCAGCCGCCAGTACGGTGCGGCGTAGTGAACAACGTTGCGTGATGGCCATTGAACCCCTCCCAAGGTGTTTGGCGCGACCGAGGTTGCGCTCCGCGGATTTGGCCGCCTATTCGCCATTGGTCGAAGCGTCTGCGCGTTTCGACTAAAGTCGGATTGGTTGTGCGTAAGCCTCGGATACTGTTGATGCATTGCAGCAGGGGAGGGGCGCCGACGGCGCGAAACTTTTGCTGCTTTCTAGCTATATATAAAAGGATACAGCCATGTCTCAGAAGATCTATCCGGTCGACGAAGCCTATGCAGCGCAGACCCGCATCGACCGCGCGCAGTACGAGGCGCTGTATGCGGAATCGGTGCGCGACCCCGAAGGCTTCTGGTCGCGCGTGGCGCAGCGCATCGACTGGATCAAGCCGTTCACCGAGGTCAAGGACGTGTCGTTCGGGGCCGACGACCTGCACATCCGCTGGTTCGGCGACGGCGTGCTGAACGTCGCCGCCAACTGCCTGGACCGGCACGTCGCCGAGCGCGGCGACAAGACGGCGATCATCTTCGAGGGCGACGATCCTTCCGAATCACGGCGCATCTCCTATCGCGAGCTGCACGCCGACGTCTGCCGCGCGGCGAACCTGCTGCGCAATCTCGGCATCGCCAAGGGCGACCGCGTCGCGATCTACCTGCCGATGATTCCCGAGGCCGCGGTTGCGATGCTGGCCTGCGCGCGCATCGGCGCCGTGCATTCGGTCGTCTTCGGCGGCTTCTCGCCGGACTCGCTGGCCGGCCGCATCGCCGATTCCCAGTGCAAGCTCGTGATCACCGCCGACGAAGGCCTGCGCGGCGGCAAGAAGGTCGCTCTGAAGGCCAACGTCGACGAAGCGCTGACGCGGCCCGGCACGACGTCGGTCGAGACCGTGCTCGTGGTGCGCCGCACCGGCGCGCCGATCGCGATGCAGACGCCGCGCGACCGCTGGTGGGCCGCGCTCGTCGAGGGCCAGTCCACCGAATGCCCGCCGGAGCCCGTCGAGGCCGAGCATCCGCTGTTCATCCTGTACACCTCCGGCTCGACCGGCAAGCCCAAGGGCGTGCTGCATACCAGCGGCGGCTACCTGACTTACGTGAGTTACACCCACGAGTGCGTGTTCGACCTGCGCGAGGACGACGTCTACTGGTGCACCGCCGACGTGGGCTGGGTCACCGGGCATTCCTACGTCGTCTACGGACCGCTGGCCAACGGCGCGACGACGGTCATGTTCGAAGGCGTGCCGAACTGGCCCGACGTCAGCCG
This sequence comes from Tahibacter caeni, assembly GCF_024609805.1. Lineage (GTDB taxonomy): Bacteria > Pseudomonadota > Gammaproteobacteria > Xanthomonadales > Rhodanobacteraceae > Tahibacter > Tahibacter caeni. Next base: position 15,854 of record NZ_JANFVR010000052.1, read on the forward strand.
CTTCTGGCAGGTCGTCGACAAGCACAAGGTCACGATCTTCTACACCGCGCCGACCGCGATCCGTGCGCTCATGCGCGAAGGCGAGGAGCCGGTCAAGCGCACATCGCGCGCGTCGATACGCCTGCTCGGAACGGTCGGCGAGCCGATCAATCCCGAGGCCTGGGAGTGGTATCACCGCGTCGTCGGCGACGGCCGCTGTCCGATTGTCGATACCTGGTGGCAGACCGAGACCGGCGGCGCGCTGATCACGCCTCTGCCCGGAGCGACCGACACCAAGCCCGGCTCGGCGACCAAGCCGTTCTTCGGCGTGGTGCCGGCCATCGTCGACACGAACGGCGTGGTGCAGGAAGGCGCCTGCGAGGGCAACCTGATCCTGACCGATTCCTGGCCCGGCCAGATGCGCACGGTCTACGGCGACCATGCGCGTTTCATCGACACATATTTCCGCACCTATCCAGGCGCCTATTTCACCGGCGACGGCGCGCGCCGCGACGCCGACGGCTACTACTGGATAACCGGCCGCGTCGACGACGTCATCAACGTCTCGGGCCACCGCATCGGCACGGCCGAGGTCGAGAGCGCGCTGGTCGCGCACCCGAAGGTCGCGGAAGCGGCCGTGGTCGGCTGTCCGCACGACATCAAGGGCCAGGGCATCTACGTCTATGTGACGCTCAAGGCGGGCGAGACCCCGACCGAGGAACTGCGCAAGGAACTCGTCGCCTGGGTGCGCAAGGAGATCGGCCCGATCGCTTCGCCAGACTATCTGCAGTGGGCACCGGGCCTGCCCAAGACCCGCTCGGGCAAGATCATGCGCCGCATCCTGCGCAAGATCGCCGAGAACGCGACCGACCAGCTCGGCGACACCTCGACCCTGGCCGACCCGGGCGTGGTGCAGAGCCTGGTCGACGAGCGCCTGATCCGCGCCTGAGCGCGGGGCGGGCGGAACCACGGCGGGCCGGCGCTGCCGGCCCGCACGGGTGCTGTCGCGCTTGTTGCCGAGGACGGCGGCGGATGCGATGCTCGGGCGCATGTCCGAGATCCTCATCGCCGACGACCATCCGCTGTACCGCGACGCGTTGCGCCGCGCGCTGAACCAGGCCGCGCCCGGGACCAGCCTGTTCGAAGCCTCCACCGTGCCGGAGCTGCTGAGTCTGGTCGAAGCGCATCCCGAAGCCGAGCTGCTGCTGCTGGATCTGCACATGCCCGGAGCGCGCGGCTTCTCGGCGCTGGCCCATCTGCGCGGCCAGCATCCGGGCCTGCCGGTCATCGTCGTGTCGGCCCACGAAGAGGGCAGCGTCGCGCGCCGCGCGCTGGCCCACGGCGCAGCCGGCTACATTCCGAAATCGAGCTCGGCCGACACGATCGTCGAAGCGATACGCCACGTGCGCGAAGGGGAGATCTGGCTGCCGGCAGCGATGGGCGCCGGCACGGCGCCGCTGCAGGACGACGAGGCGCAGATAGCCGCGCGCGTCGCCGAACTCACGCCGCAGCAATTCCGCGTGCTCGCGATGATCGCCGAGGGCCTGCTCAACAAGCAGATCGCCTACGAGCTCGGCGTTTCCGAAGCGACGGTCAAGGCGCACATGACCGCGATCATGCGCAAGCTCGGCTGCAACAACCGCACCCAGGTCGCGCTCGCGGCAAGCCAGCTCGCGCTGGACCCGAACACGGCGCTGCCGCTGGCGGACAGCGACGAGGCTTGAGCCATTCCGGTGAAGTAACGCATCACGCCGTCAGTCGGTGGCCGGCGGCGCTTCAAGCGTGAACGAGACGACCATGAGCGCTTCCTCGCGCGGCCGGCGCCCCGGCGTGAACACCGCCGAGGAAAGGAGCCGCAATGCGGCGGCGCCGAAGCGCGTGTCGGGATGGGCGAGTTCGACGACCGGTTCCTGCAGACGTCCCTCCGCATCGACGACGAAACGCAGGCGCGCGCAACCGGTTGGCGTTCCCCGGAACAGATGCATCGGCACGGAGCCCCGCGGGTTGCGGACCATGCGCTCGCCCGTTGCTTTCGCCAGGGCTCTGCGGGTTTCATCCAGACCGGTGTAGCAGGGCGCGGAAGGGTCCGTCGCCGGAACGGACGATTCGGCGAGCAGCGCGACAGCGCCGAGCAGCGCAGCGAACGAGAGAGGCATGGGGGTCTCCTGAATCGGCCCCCCTCCCAACGCCGCCACGCGACGGCCAGGGTTCCTGCAGGCCGCTCGACGAACCGGGCGGGCCTCAGGTCCCCGAGCGCGCCGCCGGTAGTTTCCCCATCGCCGACAGCAAGGCGCGCAGCGCAGCCGGTTTGACCGGCTTGTGCAGCAGCGCGTAGTGGCGCAGGCGCGCGCGCTGCTTGAGCTCGGGGCTGCGGTCGGCGGTCAGCAGCGCCGCGGGCGGCGGCGGCATGAGGCGGGCCTGCAGCTCGGCCAGCGCTTCCATGCCGTCCTGACCGGTGCCGAGATGGAAGTCGGCGATGATCAGATCGGGCCGGCGTCGTGCGACGGCTTGGTACGCTTCGTCGAGCGTCGCGGCCAGGTCGCAGCTGATGCCCCAGCGCGTCAGCAGCGCGCTCATGCCTTCGAGGATCGCCGGCTCGTTGTCGAGGCACAGCACGTGCAGCGGCGCGAGCTCGGCGGTCGCCCCCTCGCGTTCGACCGGGCGCGGTACGTGGTGGCTGCGGCGCGCGACGATCGGCACGCGCACCGAGAAGCAGCTGCCCTTGCCCGGCTGCGAATACACCGTCAGGCGGTGGCCGAGGATGCGCGCCATGCGTTCGCAGATCGACAGGCCGAGGCCGAGGCCCTGCTCGCCCCAGGGCGAGGCCTGATCGAAGCGCTGGAACTCGTCGAAGATGCGCTTCTGCTGCGCCGGCGCGATGCCCGGCCCGGTGTCCCAGACCTGGATCAGCGCCTCGTTACCGCGCGGCCGCACGCCGACGACGACGCGGCCATTGCGCGTGTAGCGCAGCGCATTGGAGATGAAGTTCTGCAGGATTCGGCCGAGCAGGTGCGCATCGGTGCGCACGACGACGCGGCTCGGATGGATGCGCAGCTGCAGGCCGCGGCGCTCGGCGATCATCGCGAACTGCTGCTGCAGCGGTTCGATCACGTCCGCATAGGCGACACTCGCGATGTCCGGGCGGTACTTGCCGGCGTCCAGGCGCGACGCTTCGAGCAGCGCATCGAGCAGTGTCTCGGCCGCGCGGAAGGCTGTGTCGATGCGCTCGGCCAGCTGCGCGGCCTCGGTGTCGAGATTCGGCTGGTGGCGCAGCGCCGACGTGAACAGCTTGGCCGCATTCAGCGGCTGCAGCAGGTCGTGGCTCGCAGCGGCGAGGAAGCGCGTCTTGGACTGGTTGGCCGCTTCGGCCTCGAACTTCGCGCGTTCCTGCGCGGCCAGGGCCGTCGACAGCTGCGCCGTGCGCTGCGACACGCGCTGCTCCAGGGTCTCGTTGGCTTCGCGCAGGGCCTGCTCGGCGCGCTTGTAATCGGTGACGTCGGTGAAGGTCGTGACGAAGCCGCCGCCCGGCAGCGGCTGGCCGCGCATTTCGAGCACGCTGCCGTCGGCGCGCACGCGCTGATAGACGTGGGCCGTGCCGGCGCGCATGTGCTGCAGGCGCCGGGCGACGTGCGCCTCGACGTCGCCCGGCCCGCACTCGCCTCGCTCGGCGTTGTAGCGGATCAGGTCGGCGATCGGCCGGCCGACGTAGACCGAATCGTCCGGGTAGTCGAACATTTCCATGTAGCGCCGGTTCCAGGCGACCAGGCGCATGTCCGCATCGACCACGCTGATGCCCTGCGAGATGTTCTCCATCGTCGTCGACAGCAGCTCGCGGTTGTAGCGCAGCTCCTGCGAGGCCTCGTCGAGCAGCGCGACGGCCTCGCTGAAATCCAGGCCGGTGCCGCGCAGCGCGCTGGTCAGCATGCGCCGCGCCGACGCGGCGCCGATCGAGGCGGCGAGAATGCGTTCGCTATGCTGCAGCAACGGGCGGTCGGCGGCGAGCGCGTCCTGCAGCGGCTTGCCGCTGGTCGCCGCGTAGTCGTCGAACGCGCGGCGCGCGCCGCGCTCGCCGATGATCCGGCCGATGATCGCGCGCAGGTCGGCGACGCTGACGCGGCCGCGCCATTCACCGGCGGCGCTGCTGCCGCGGTCGGCCGACAGGTCCAGGAAGCTCGCCGCGCGCAGGCGCTCTTCCATGCTCGGCCGATAGCGCAGCGACAGGATCAGCACGCAGCCGGTGTTCGCGAGCAGCGACCAGAACGTGCCGTGGGTCAGCGGATGCCAGCCGCCGAGATCGAACAGCGCCTGCGGCCGCAGCCAGCTCAGGCCGAGCGGGCCGGTCTGCAGCCAGCGCGCGTCGAACCATCCGGCGTCGCCCAGGCTCGGCAGCAGCAAGGTATAGGTCCAGACCGCGAAGCCCGCGACGAGGCCGGCCAGCACGCCGACGCGGCTCGCGCTACGCCAATACAGGCCCGCGATGATGGCCGGCGCGAACTGCGCGACGGCGGCGAACGACAGCAGGCCGATCGAGGCGAGCTGCGCGCCCTGCGGCATCGCTCGGTAATAGGCGACGGCGAGCAGGCTCAGCACGACGATCGCGGCGCGGCGCACGCCGAGCACGATGCGCGAGAGGTCGTGGCGCTGGTCCAGTTTCAGCGCGCGGATGCGCAGCAGCGCCGGCATGACCAGATCGTTGGAGACCATCGTCGCGAGCGCGACCGAGGCGACGATGACCATGCCGGTCGCCGCCGAGAAGCCGCCGATGTAGGCCAGCAGCGCGAGCACGTTGTTGTCGTGGGCCAGCGGCAGCCAGAGCAGCCAGACGTCGGGGCTCAGGCCGGTGCCGGCCGCCGCGCCGCGGCCGGCCGCGACGATGACCGGCACGAACGCGCAGATCAGTACGAGGTACAGCGGAAACAGCCAGCGCGCGCGGCGCACGTCATGCGGGTCCTCGCACTCGACGACGCCGACGTGGAACTGGCGCGGCAGGCAGAACATCGCTGTGAACGCGAGCAGGGTCTGCGCGAAGAAGCCGGGCGGCAGGTTCCAGTCGGTGCCCGGCAGGGCCGGCGCCACGGCGGTCCCGACCAGCTGCTGCTGCGCGTAGATGCCGATGATCAGGAACGCGATCAGCTTGACCAGCGATTCGGCCGCGACCGCGAGCACCATGCCGTGGTGATGTTCGGTCGCGTCGACGCGGCGCGTGCCGAACAGGATGCCGAACAGGGCGAGCATCAGCGCGGTGTAGAACGCCGAGTCCTGCAGCAGGTCGGCCGGCGGAGCGCCGCCCGCGTGGCCCTTGCCGAGCACGCCGATGCTCAGCGCGACGGCCTTGTACTGCAGCGCGATGTACGGAATCGCCGCGGTCATCGCGATGACCGTGACCAGCGCGCCGAGCGCGTGCGACTTGCCGAAACGGGTACCGATGAAGTCGGCGATCGAGGTGATGTTGTTGGCCTTGGCGACGCGCGTGAGCCGCTCGATCAGCCCGCTGCCGAACACGAACAGCACTATCGGCCCGAGGTAGATCGGCAGGTAGCCCAGCGGCGAGTTCGCCGCGCTGCCGACGGCGCCGTAGAACGTCCACGACGAGCAGTAGACGGCCAGCGCGAGGCTGTAGATCCACGGCCGCAGTCCCGGCCGGCCCGGATACAGCGGCCGCGCGTCGCCCCAGTACGCGATGACGAACAGCAGCGCGACGTAGAACAGGGATACGAGCAGCAGGGTCCAGCCAGCGATCATCGCAGCACCCTCGGGAACCGGTCCGGGATTGTAGTCAAGCCGGCGCCGCTTGCTTGACCGGCGCCGCGGCGGCGGCCGAGGATGCCTCATGCCCGCCTCCGCCCCGCCCCCGTCCGCCGCCGCGCCGGCGCTGGCCGACGATGAAATACACTTGTGGTTTTGTGAATTGTCGGACACGGATCCGGCGGCCCGGCGCGGCGCCGCCCAGCGCTG
>NZ_JANFVR010000520.1 GCF_024609805.1 Tahibacter caeni
GCGCCGCTGCCGGCGCCGACGTCGGCGCCACATTGCGGCGCCGGCCGCGGACGTGCGCGTCGATGCGCTCCGGCAGCCCGTAGACCGCGATGCCCTGGGCGCCGTCGGCGCTCAGCAGTTCCTCGAACAGGCGCAGGCCTTCGTCGGTCGGCAGCGGCATCAACCCGGTGCGCGCCTGCAGCAGCGCGAGCTGTTCCGGCGCGATCTGCATGCCGCCGTCGCGCCAGTACGGCCAGGCTATCGACACCGTGCGGCCCGTGCGCAGGCCGGCCGCGCGCTGGCGTTCGCGGCGTTCGGCGAACGCGTCGAGGAACTGGTTGGCATAGGCGTAGTCGCTCTGGCCGGCGTTGCCGTCGACGCCGGCGATCGAGCCGAACAGCACGAACAGATCCAGCGGCTCGTCGCGCGTGGCCTCGTCGAGCCGGATCGCGCCGCCGGCCTTGGGATCGAGCACGGCGCGCAGATCGGCGAGCGACTTGCCGCGCACGAAACCGTCGCGCGTGACGCCGGCCGCGTGGATGACGCCGCTTAGACGGCCGTAGCGCGCCTTGATCTCGCGCACGACGCGATCGGCGTCCTCGGCACGCGACACGTCGGCCTGCATGTAGACGATTTCGGCCGCATGCTGGCGCAGACGCGCGAGGCGCTGCTCATGCTGCGGCGTCGACGCGGAACGGCCGACCAGCACGAGGCGCGCCGCGTAGTGCTGCGCGAGGTATTCGCCGAACAGCAGCCCCAGCCCGCCGAGGCCGCCGGTGATCAGGTACACGCCGCCGTGCTTGAGCGGCACGCGGTCGGCGGCGACCGTCGCCTCGTGCCGTTCGAGGCGGCGCACGCAGCGCTCGGCGCCGGCGGCGCCGCAGCGATAGCGCACTTCCTCGACACCGGCCGGCGCGCCGGCGATTTCGGCGGCCGCGATCGCGGCTTCGTCGGCGAGGCTCAGGCCCGTGTCGGCATCCATGCTGACGACCTTGCCGCTGAAGCCGGGCTGTTCCAGCGCCAGGGTCTTCAGGAATGCCGCGAGCGCCTGATGCTGCGGCGCGGCCGCGTCGGCGATGACGACGTAGTGCGCGACTGCCGACACGGCCATCAGCGCCTTGGCCGTGTGCAGCAATGCCGACACGGGTTCGTGCAGCGCGGCCGCGGCCGGCAGCGACTGCTCCAGGGTCACGCCGTCGCTGCAGCGGTGGAGGATGGTCCGCGGCAGCGCGCCGCGCTGCTGCAGGGTCGCGAACAGGCGCCGGAAATCCGCTTCGTCGTCGGCGCGCAGTTCGAACACGAGCGGCCCGAGTTCGCGATACGCCGCGGCGAACGTCACGCGCACGAGCGGCGCACCGGCCGCGCGGACGGAATCCAGCGCCTGGAACACTGCGTCGGTGCCGCCGAGCAGCAGCACGCCGCCGGTCTGCGCCGGCGACATCGCCGGCAGCGGCGCCGGCTGCCAGCTCGAGCCGTAGCGCAGGCGCTGCGGCGTCTCGACGGCGGCGTCCGCCGACCGCGACGGCAACGACGCGACCGCGGCCGGCGCGGCAGCCGAAGGCGCTGCCGCCGGCAGCGGCAGCCAGTAGCGCTGGCGTTCGAACGCGTAAGTCGGCAGCGATACGCGGCGCGGCGTGCGGCCCGCGTGCAGCGCGGTCCAGTCGATCTCGGCGCCGTAGGTCCACAGCCGTGCGAGCCGCGGCAGGTCGCGGGCTTGCGCGAGCGCGTGCAGGAACGACTGTCCGGCGGGACCGTCGACGAGCAGCGCCGCGCCATGTCCGTCGTCGCCGCCGTCGCTGTGCACGACGGCCGCCGCGTCGCCGGCATCCGTTGCCGCGGCGCGCTCGCCGCCGTCCTGCGCGGCGATCCAGTCCTGCAGTGCGGCCACGAAACCGGCGAGATCGCCGGCCACGCAGGCCAGGCGCGCTGTCATCGGCGTGCGGCCGGCCTGCAGGGTGTAGGCGACGTCCTCCGGCGACAGCTCCGTATGCGCGGCGAGATACGCCGCGAGGCGCTGCGCCTGGCGGCGCAGGGCGCGCGGCGTACGCGCGGACAGCACGAACAGATGCTCGGCGGCGGCCGGCGCCGCGCCGCGCTTGTCGCGGTATTCCTCGACGATCAGGTGCGCATTCGCGCCGCCGGCGCCGAACGAGCTGATGCCGCTGCGCCGCGGCTGGCCGTCGCGGCGCGGCCACGGCGCGAGCGCGGTCTGCACGCGGAACGGCGTGCGTGCGAA
>NZ_JANFVR010000521.1 GCF_024609805.1 Tahibacter caeni
AACCCCGGTCTACGAAAAGGACTGCACCATGAAACTCATGCTCAAGAGTGTCGCTGCGCTGCTGCTGCTCGTCATCGGTTCCGCGTCGCTGACCGCGTGTCACACGATCAAGGGCGCCGGCGCGGCGTATCGGCCGGGCAGAAGGCGTCGTGCAAGGCGCGAATGACTTCGACGGCCGGACTGTCGGCCAGGCGGTAGAACACGGTCTGCGCCTCCTTGCGCGTGTCGACCAGCCCTTCCTCGCGCAGCTTGGCCAGATGCTGGGACAGAGCCGACTGGCTGAGCTCGATTTCGCGATTGATGTCGCCTACCGACAGCTCCCCTTCGACCAGCAGGCAGAGCACGCGCAGGCGCTGCGGATGCGCCATCGCCTTGAGCAGGTCGGCGGCGTGCTCGGCCTGGGCGGCCATTGCGGCGGCCATACCGCGTTTCATCACCAGTGTCATCGCCGTATCTTCCTCGTTATGCCTCGTCGTGGGGAGGTGCTTGCATTGTATTTCAGTAAACACTACATTAGCAAAACTTAATCAAGCTCTTCTCGGAGAGCGTTATGAAGCGGATCGTGGTACTCGGTGCGGGCATAGGCGGCATGAGCGTCGCCTACGAATTGCGGGCGGCGATCGGTCCGGATCGCGCCGCCGTCAGCGTCGTCGGCGAGGGCGACAGGTTCAGCTTCACGCCGTCGAATCCCTGGGTCGCCGTCGGCTGGCGCAAACCTGGCGAGATCCAGCTCGACGCGCCCGAGCGGCTGGGCAGGAAGCGCATCGGCTTCGAAAGCGCCGGCGCCGAGCGCGTCGATCCGGAAACGAATCGCATCGTGCTGCGCGACGGCCGCGTCGTGGACTACGACTACCTCGTCATCGCCACGGGGCCGCGTCTGGCCTTCGACGAAGTGCCCGGTCTCGGCCCGGAAGCGCATACACAGTCGATTTGCACGACCGATCATGCGGCCTCGGCCTGGACGGCCTACGAGGCGTTCCTGAAGGACCCCGGTCCCGTCGTCATCGGCGCCGCCGCCGGCGTCAGCTGTTTCGGGCCGGCCTACGAATTCGCCATGATCCTCGATGCGGATCTGCGCGCGCGCAAGTTGCGCGACCGGGTACCGATGACCTTCGTCACCAGCGAGCCGTACATCGGCCACATGGGGCTGGGCGGCGTGGGCGACTCGAAGGGGCTGCTCGAGTCCGAACTGCGCCAGCGGCACATCAAGTGGATCACCAACGCGCGGATCACCGAAATCGGCGCGAGCGAACTTCGCGCGCAGGAGCTCGACGACCGCGGAGAATCCGTGCGCGAGCACACGTTGCCGTTCCGCTACGCGATGGTCATGCCGCCGTTCACCGGCGTGGACGCGGTCCGCCAGGCGCGCGAGCTGTGCAATCCGCGAGGTTTCGTCCTGGTCGACGCGCACCAGCGCAGTCCGAAATACCCGAACGTATACGCGGTCGGCGTCTGCGTCGCGATTCCTCCGGTCGAGCAGACGCCGGTGCCGACCGGTGCGCCCAAGACCGGCTTCATGATCGAATCGATGGTGTCGGCCGTCGTGGCCAACATCAAGGCCGACCTCGACGGCCGCCGGGGCGAGGCGCAGGCGACCTGGAACGCCATCTGTCTCGCCGACATGGGCGACAGCGGCGTGGCCTTCGTCGCGATTCCGCAGATTCCGCCGCGCAACGTCACCTGGGCGCGCAGCGGCAAATGGGTGCATGTCGCCAAGGTCGCCTTCGAAAAATATTTCCTGGCCAAGATGCGCTCCGGTCACACGGAGCCGATCTACGAAAAGTACGTGCTCAAGGCGCTCGGCATCGACCGCCTGAAGTGATGATTCCCGTAACTGATAGGAGCCTGTCATGAATGTCGACAAAGCCGTATTCGCCTTCGCCGGCGGCATGGTCCTGCTGAGCCTCGCGCTCGCCCACTTCGTATCGCCCTGGTGGCTGCTGCTGACGGCCTTCGTCGGCCTGAATCTGCTGCAGGCCGCCTTCACCGGTTTCTGTCCGGCCGCGATCGTGTTCCGCAAGCTCGGCCTGCCGGCCGGCTGCGCATTCCGCTGAGACCGTCATGCGCGCCTTGCGTAGCGGTCTGTTGCTTGTCATCGCCGTGCTGGCCGGTTGCGGCGCGGAGCCGCCGCCGGCGACCGGCGCGGCCGAGGTCGCGTTCGCGACCGTGACCGTCGCGGCGCGCGCCGGCGACCGCGAGCGCGTCTGGGACG
>NZ_JANFVR010000522.1 GCF_024609805.1 Tahibacter caeni
CGTCGTCGGCGGGACTGAATTCGCCGGGCAGCAGCGCGGCGACGGCCAAGCCGCCGCCGACCAGCAGCGCCGCGATGACGAGCGCGGCGCCGCGATGCCGCAGGCACCAGCGCACGCCGTGCAGGTAGCGCATGATCCAGCGCGGCGTGCGGCGCCGCGCCGCCGGCGCCTTCAGAAAATACGCCGCGAGCATCGGCGTCAGCAGGCGCGCGACCACGAGCGAGAAGAACACGGCCACGGCGGCGGTCCAGCCGAACTGCACGAAATACCGGCCGACGATGCCGCCCATCAGCGAGGTCGGCACGAACACGGCGATCAGGGTGAAGGTCGTCGCGACGACGGCGAGCCCGATCTCCTCGGCCGCGCCGATCGACGCGCGCAGCGGCGTCTTGCCGAGCAACAGGTGCCGCTCGATGTTCTCGATCTCGACGATCGCGTCGTCGACGAGCACGCCGACGACCAGCGACAGCGACAGCAGCGACACGGTGTTCAGGGTGAAGCCCAGCAGATGCATCACGGCAAAGGCCGGCAGCACCGACAGCGGCAGCGCGACCGCCGCGATCAGGGTCGCGCGACTGTCGCGCAGGAACAGGAACACGACCAGCACCGCGAGCGCGGCGCCCTCGTACAGCAGCGCCATCGAGCCGCGGTAGTTCTCGGCGACCGGATCGACCGAGTTCACCGCTTCGGCGAACGTCACCTCGGGATGCGCCGTCTGCAGATCGCGGACGACGGCGCGGGCGGCCTCGGCCAGCGCGATCTCGCCGGCGCCGCGCGCGCGCAGGATGTCGAAGGCCACGGCCGGCCGGCCGTCGACCAGCGCTGCGGAACGCGGCTCGGCCACGTCGTCCGTGACGCGGGCGACCTGGTCCAGGCTCAGCCGGCGCCCGTCGCTCAGCGACACGTCGAGCCCGGCGACGTCGCGCGCGGATGCCGCCGTGGCGAGGGTGCGGACCGACTGCTCGGCGCCGCCGATGCGGACGCGGCCGCCCGCGGCTTGCTGCTGCAGCGCGCGCAGCCGCTGCGACAGGTCGGTCGCAGTCGTGTTCAGCGCGAGCAGACGGTCGGGGTCCAATTCCACGCGCACTTCGCGCTCGGCGCCGCCGACGCGCGACACCGCGCCGATGCCGGGCACGGCGAGCAGCCGCTTGCTCACACGGCCGTCGACGAACCACGACAGCGCCTCCTCGTCGAGCCGCGATGAGGAAATCGTATAGGTCAGCACCGGCGTGCTCGCGAGCTCGACCTTGCGGATCACCGGGTCACGCAGGTCCGCCGGCAGGCTGGCGCGCGTGCCCGACACCGCGCCGCGCACATCGTCCAGCGCTTCCTGCACCGGTTTGCCGATGCGGAATTCCACCGTCACGGTCGCGAGGCCGTCGCTGAGCGTGCTCGCGATGTGCTTCACGTCCTGGAGCTTGGCGAGCGCGTCTTCGATCGTGCGCGCGACGTCGCTTTCGAGCTGCGGCGGCGATGCGCCCGGCAGCTCGGCGCTGACCGTGACGATCGGAAAATCGAGGTCGGGGAAGTTCTGCACCGGCATCGCGACGAAGCCGGCGATGCCGGCCAGGGTCAGCAGGATGAACAGCAAGGTCGTCGGAACCGGATTGTGGACGGCCCAGGTGGAAATCCTGAGGTTCATGGACCGCTCCCGGCGGTGGTGCCGGCGCCGGCAGCCGGCCCGCCGACGACCCGGACCGCATCCCCGTCGCTCAGGAAACCGACGCCCGCCGCGACGACGGCGTCGTTTTCCGCGAGTCCCGCGGTGATCGCGATGCGGTCGCCGATGCGCGAGCCGACGGACACGCGCGTTGCGACAACCGTCGACGCCGGCCCGACGCGCATCACGTAGTGGAAACCATCGCGCAGCGCGACGGCGCTCTGCGGCAGGGTCAGGCTCACGGTCTCGCCGATCTCGACGTGGCCGCGCGCGAACGCGCCCGCGCGAATCGCGGTGCCGCGCGGCAGATCGACGTAGGCCAGGCCGCTGTGCGTGGCCGTGTCGATCGCCGGCGACAGGCTGCGCAGCCGGCCGCGCAGCGGCGCCTGTCCCGCGACGCGGATCTCCGCGACCTGTCCCGGCACGAGCTTGCCGATGTCGCTCTCGGCGACCGCGGCGCGCCATTCGAGCCGGCCGTCGCGGATCAGGCGGAACAGCTCCTGCCCGGCCGGCACGACCGCGCCGACGGTCGCCGGG
>NZ_JANFVR010000523.1 GCF_024609805.1 Tahibacter caeni
TTCGAGCAGGCCCTGCGCCGCGACCGTCAGCTCGGGGTCGGCGCGCCAGGCGTCACGCAAAGCGAGCGCCGCCGCGTTCCAGTCGCCGCGGCCGCCGACCTCGAGGCCTTGCTGCAGCAGGCGCCGGGCGCGCGGCGCATCGCTGGCCGGATAGGCGTTCACGGGCGGCGCGGCTGGACCCGGCGCAGGAAGTCGGCGAACGCCGCGCAGACCTCGCGGTCGTCGAACAGCCGGTGCTTGGAGTCGGCGACGCGCCGTTCCAGCGCCGCGCGGCGCCCGGCCGAGCCGGCCAGCGCGACCGCGCGCGCGACGTAGTCGTCGACCGAACCCGCGATCAGCTCGTCGAGGCCGAGGCGGGTCAGCATGGCCATACTCTGGCGGCCGCGCATGCACTCGCCGGGGAGGGTCAGCCAGAGCCGTTCCTGCCAGAGCGCGTCGAGCGTGGTGATGCCGCCGGAGAAGCCGAAGCTGTCGAGCAGCAGGTCCGCGTCGGCGATGATCTGGCGATAGTCGGCCGCCGGCAACGTCGCATGCAGTCGCACGCGCGCCGGATCGACGCCGGCCGCGGCCAGCGCCGGCCGCAGGCGGCGCTCGAACCCGGCGACCTGTTCGTCGGTCGCTGCGGTCAGGAAATCCAGGGTCGCACCCGGCGCGCCGGCCAGAATCCGCGCGAATACCGCGTCGTGTTGCGGATGCAACTTGTACAGGTTTTGCGCGCAGACCAGCCGAGCGCCGGCCGCCGGTGCGACGCGGCGCGGCAGCGGCGGCTCGTCGGGCACGGCGAAGCAGCCGCCGAGGCGCGGCAGGCAATGCAGGACTTCGCTGTAGTGCGCGGCGGCAACCGGCGGTTCGGCGTCTTCGGCCGACACGAAATAGTCGATCGCCGCGGCGCCGCTCGTGACCGGGTGCGCCCAGGTCGACACCTGCACCGGTGCATGGCGCAGCGCCGCGAGGCATTGGTTCACGACGTCGAGTCCGAGGTCGAGGAACACCAGCACGTCGAGCTCGGCAGCGCGCAGGCGCGCGGTCCAGGCGGCGAAGCTGTCGGCGCCGCCGGCGTAGCGGTCGGCTCGCGCGCGGAAGCGCTGCACCATCGCGTCCTCGCGCGTGCCGGTGTGGAATACGTGCAGCTCGAAATCCGCCGGCGGCAGCGCGAGCAGGGCCTCGCCCCAGGCCCGCGTGACCGAATGCCGGTGCAGGCAGCTCGACACGACGCCGATGCGCCGGCGCGAGCGCGTGATCGCGCGGGGCGCGAGATCCGCATAGGCGCCGCCGGTCGCCGCATCGAGCAGGCGGCGCACGACGGCCGCGTGGCGCCGGTGCAGCGCGACCTGGGCGCCGTCCTGATAGGCCAGCGCGAAGTTCGGCACGCTGCCGAGCATGCGCTGCGCCGTCACAGCGTCGACGTCGGCCCGTTCGAACTCGTCGAGCCCGCGTTCGAAGTCCTGCAGCCAGGCCACGCGGGCCTCGGCCGACGCGAAGCAGGGCAGGTCCGGCGTGTGGAACAGCACCCAGCGCGCGAGCAGTCGCTGCGGCTCGCGCTGCAGCAGGCTGCGGAACAGAGCGTTCGCCGCGGCCGTGCGGTGTGCGCCGATCAGCGCGAGGCCGAGTTTCTCCTGTGCTTCGGCCGAGCCCGGCTGTAGCGCGAGCAGGCGCTCGCGCACCTGCACGGGCTCGTCGCCGCCGCGGCGGGCCGCGTCCAGTGCAGCATCGCGGCGCCGCCACAGCGCGAGGTCGTCGGGCGCGAGCTCGGTCGCACGGCGCAACGCAGCCGTGCTCGTCGGCCAGTCCTGTGCGGCTGCGGCGGCTTGGCCCAGGGCGTCCCAGGCGGCGGCTTGGTCGGGCAGCCAGTCGACGAGGCGGTGCGCGTGGAAGCCGGCTGCGGCCGCGTCGCCGCGAGCCAGCGCGTCGGCCACGAGGCCCAACCGCGCGGCCGGCACGCCGGCGAGCTGGCGGACCGCCTCGAATTCGCGCTCGGATTCGTCGAACCGGTGCAGCAGGCCGAGCACGTGGCCGCGCAGGAACGCACTGGCCGACGGCTGCGGCAGCAGCCGGCGCAGCTGCGCCGAGGCCTGGTCCGCTTCGGCGAGCCGGCCGGTTTCGAGCGCGTCGACGGCCAGTTCGCGCCAGGCCGCGGCAAGGCGCGGCTCCAGGGCGACGGCCTGG
>NZ_JANFVR010000524.1 GCF_024609805.1 Tahibacter caeni
GTCGCGCTGCGGCCACTGCGGGTCGGCCAGCAGCGCGGCAAGGGCCTGATCGTGCGCGCCGGATTCCTGGCGCAGGTCCAAGGTGGCCAGATGGAAGCCGAAGGTATCCACGCGCTGCAGCAGCTGGCGCAGGGCGAGCCAGCCCGCGTGCTCGCCGCGGTGCGCGCGCAGGCTCGCGGCGATCAGCTCGAGATCGGCGCGGAATTCGTCGACGCCCGCATACGCCTCGTCGCGCCCGGTCGCGGTCGCGGCCAGCCGCGCGCTGATCAGGCTCAGCAGGTGCCGGTACGGCATGTCGGCATAGCGTGCCTTGAGCCTGGCCGCGGCCTTCGGCAGCCGCGCGCGGTAGTCCGCAAGCCGCGCGAGCACGGCCTCGTCGACGCCGACGCGCGACAGCGACTGGCTCAGCAGGCGTTCGAGCTGCGCGATCTCGCGCCGGTAGGCGGCGAGGATCTGCGCGCGCTGCGCGGCCAGCGCCGCGCGCACGGTGTCGGCGCCGACGTTCGGATTGCCGTCCATGTCGCCGCCGACCCAGGTGCCGAAGCGCAGCAGCGCCGGCAGCGGCGGCACCGGGCCGAGCTCGGCCAGCACGTCCTCGAACACCTCGTAGAACACCGGCAGCATCGGATAGAGCACGTCGGCCAGGAAATAGCTGACATGGTCCATCTCGTCCTGCACGGTCGGCCGCTCGCGCGCGGCGTCGGCGGTCTGCCAGCCGGCGCTCAGCGCCAGGCGCATGCGCTCCTGGTCGGCGCGGCGCTCGGCCGGCGTGCGCTGGCGGTCGACGTCGGCGATCAGGCATTTGACGAGCACCTGCTCCTTGTCGAGCAGCGAGCGGCGCACGGCTTCGGTCGGATGCGCAGTGAACACGGGCTCGATGCGCAGGCGCGCGATCAGTGCCAGGATCTCCTCGCGGCCGACGCCGTCGCGGACCAGGTCACGCACGACCTCGCGCAGGCTGCCGGGCTGCGGCGCAGCACCGTTGCGCTCGTAGTCGCGGCGGCGGCGGATCCGGTGCACGCGCTCGGCGATGTTGATGGCCTGGAAATAGGTCGCGAACGCGCGCGCGAGGTCGATCGCGACGGCCGCCGGCGCGGTCAGCAGCGCGACGAGCTCGTCGGTCGAGGTCTGCTGCTCGCGCCGGCGTATCGCCGCGGCGCGCACGCGCTCGACCAGGACCAGGAAATCGGCGCCGAGCTGATCGGCCAGGATCTCGCCGACCAGCGCGCCCATGCGCGTGACGTCCTCGCGCAGGGCCTGGTCGACGCGCGGAAATTCCACGTCGCGCAGGGAATCGCCGGAGCCGTGTTCGGAAGTCGCACTCATCGCTCGCACCGGAAAACCGCAGTCCGCAAGGAATAGCCCGGCGCGGCGGCGACTGGCAAGCGCCGGCGCACCGGTCCGGATAGGACGTTTGGTTATGCGCGGCCGCCGGAGGACCGGTCCGCCGGCTTTACCGGCGCGGCGCATCCTGCTTGACTGTGCCCACCCCCGGCGGCGCACGGCATGGACGAAAGCATCGACATCACCCGGCAGATCGACGCGGCGCGCACCGGCGACGCCGCGGCGCTCGATGCGCTGTTCCCGGTCGTCTACGACGAGCTGCGCCGGCTCGCGCGCGCCGCGCTCGCGCGCGAACGCGCCGACCACACCCTGCAGCCGACGGCGCTCGTGCACGAGGCCTATCTGCGGCTCGTCGTGCAGCACAGCGCCGACTGGTCGGGCCGCGCATACTTCTTCAGCCTCGCCGCGAGTCTGATGCGGCGCATCCTCGTCAACCACGCGCGCGACCGCGCGGCGCAGAAGCGCGGCGGCGGCGCGGTGGTGCTGACCCTGTCCGAAGCCGAGCGCGTGGCCGACGGCGAATTCGACGTACTCGGGCTGCACGAGGCGCTGGAACGCCTCGCCGGGCTCGACCAGCGCCAGGCGCGCGTCGTCGAGCTCAAGTTCTTCGGCGGCCTGGAAATCGACGAGATCGCCGGCGTCGTCGGCGTCTCGCCGGCCACGGTGCGGCGCGACTGGAGCCTCGCGCGGCTCTGGCTCGGGCGCGAGCTGTCCGCATGACGCCGGCGCGCTGGCGGCAGCTGCAGCAGGTGCTCGCCGCGGCGCTGGAACGGCCGGCTGCGGAACGGCAGGCGGCGCTCGCCGCGGCCTGCGGCGACG
>NZ_JANFVR010000525.1 GCF_024609805.1 Tahibacter caeni
GCCCAGCGCGGCGAGGTCGACACTGCCGCCGTCGAGCGCGACGTAGCGGCCGCCGCCGGCCTCGGCGACGCGGCGCAGCGCGACGGCGTCGACGCGCGGCACGACGATGTCGCCTTTGCTATCTTTCCAGAAATCCCCTTGTGGCAGGCTGACCGGCGCACCCTCGGCCGTGCCGACCGCGAGCACCGACACGCGCACGCCCTGCTGCGCCGCCTCGCGCGCGGCGCTGCCGGCGTCGCCGGAGACCGTGTCGCAGACCAGGATCAGCTCGCCGCCGCCGCTGCCGGACTGGCGGATCAGCTCGACGCCGCGGCGGATCGCGACCGCCGTGCGGTTGCCGCCGACCGGCATGATGCCGGGATCGAGTTCGCCGAGCAGGTTGCGCACGGTGGCCGCGTCGTCGGTCATCGGCGCGACGACGAACGCGTCGCCGGTATAGCCGAGCAGAGCGACCTGTCCGTCGCCGAGCGCGTCGAGCAGATCGTGGATCGCGAAGCGCGCGCGCGTCAGCCGGTTCGGCTTGAGGTCCGCGGCGAGCATGCTCGGGCTCAGCTCGAGCGCGATCACGCGCGCGGCCTGGTTGCGGTACAGCGGCGTCGGCAGCTTCTCCCAGGCCGGTCCGGCCAGGGCGAGGCAGGCGATGATCCAGGCGACGGAGAGCACGGCCGCGGGCCAGCGCCGCGGCGCCGTGCTGCCGGCGAGCAGGTGGCGCAGCAGATGCGCGTCGACCGCGCGCGCCCAGCTGCGCTGCAGCCCGCCGTCGGCGCGCAGCGCGAGCCAGAACAGCGGCAGCGCGAGCAGCGCCGCGAGCCAGGCCGGCCGCAGGAACTGGAATTCGGCGATCATGCGGCGCGGTTCCGGATCAGGCCCGCGTAGCGGCGCAGGTCCAGCAGCGGCAGCAGCGCGAGCAGGGCCGCGAGACCGAGCGGCAGATGGAACAGCTCGCTGACCGGGCGGAAGCGCTCGCTCTGGTCGGCGGCCGGTTCGAGCCGGTCGATCTCGCGGTAGATGCCGGCCAGCTCGGCCGTGTCGCGGGCGCGGAAGAAGCGGCCGCCGGTCTTCTCGGCGATCTCGGTCAGCAGCGCCGCATCGAGATCGGCCGACGGATTCACCGTGCGGCTGCCGAAGAAGTCGTCGACGCGCATGCGCTCGGAGCCGAGACCGATGGTATACACCTTTACTTTTTCCTTCTGCGCGAGCTCGGCCGCCTTGCGCGGCTCGATCTCGCCGGCCGTGTTGACACCGTCGGTCAGCAGCACGACGACGCGCTGCGCCTCGGGCCGCTCGCGCAGGCGCTTGACCGCGAGGCCGAGCGCGTCGCCGATCGCGGTCTCGCGGCCGGCCAGGCCGACCGTGGCTTCGTCGAGCTGCGTGCGCACGGTCTTGACGTCGAAGGTCAGCGGCGTCAGCAGATAGGCGTTGGAGCCGAACAGGATCAGGCCGACGCGGTCGCCCGCACGCCGCGCGACGAAATCGCCGACGATGGCCTGCATGGCCTGGAAGCGCGTGACCTGCTCGCCGCTGATGTTCATGTCGCCGATGTTCATGCTGCCTGACACGTCGAGCGCGAGCAGCAGCTCGCGGCCGCTGCGCGGCAGGTCGGCCGGCTCGCCGACCCACTGCGGCCGCGCGACCGCGGTGACCAGCAGCGCCCAGATCAGCCACGCCAGCCCCAGGCCCGTGAATGCGCGGCGCGCGCCGCCGGCGACGTCGGCCGGATCGAGCACGCCGTCATAGGGCAGATGCAGCGCGGCACCCTGCTCGTCGGCGGCCGGACACCAGCGCAGCACCAGCCAGGGCAGCGGCAGCAGCAGGAACAGCCAGGGCCAGGCCCACTCAAACATGGCGCAGCTCGCTCCGCAGCACGCGCTGCAGGTGGCGCCGCGCGAGCGCGTGCAGCGCATCGACGTCGACGTCCGCGGTCGGACGCCAGGCCGCGTCGGTCAGTGCATCCGCATAGGCGGCGAAGCCGTCGCCGTGGCGATCGAGAAAACCGATCCAGTCCGCGCCGCCGAGACTGCCGGCGTCGGGGCGCACCGCGCGCGCGACGCGGCGCAGGAGCTGCGATAGCGCGGCGAGATAGGCCGGCGCCGTTGCGGCGTCGTTGCTGGCCGGCCGCAGCGCGTCCAGTTCGGCGAGCAGCCGCCGCGCACGCTGCAGGCG
>NZ_JANFVR010000526.1 GCF_024609805.1 Tahibacter caeni
GTCGCCGCCCGCCGGCCGGCGGCGGGCAGGACGAACGTCGCCGACGCCCTCAGGCGGCGGCGCGCGCGGGCCGCAACAGCGCCGCGAGTTCCGCCGGCGTCGCCGCGATCGCCGCGGCGCCGGCCTGTTCCAGTTCCTCGCGGCTGCCGAAGCCCCAGGCCACGCCGAGGCCGCGCACGCCGTTGCTGCGCGCGCCTTCGATGTCGAAATGGCGGTCGCCGATCATCACGGCCTGCTCCGGCGCGGCGCCGAAATCGGCCAGGGCGCGGGCGATCATCTGCGCCTTCTCCGAGTGCAGGCCGTCGCCGCCGGGGCCGTAGACCGCGCGGAAATGCCGGCCGAACGGCAGGTGGTCGATGATGCGCTGCGCCTGCACGCGCATCTTGGTCGTCACGATCGCGAGCTGCCGCGCTTCGCCGGCCAGTGTTTCGACGAGTTCGGCGATGCCCGGGTAGACCTCGTGCTCGCTCCAGCCTATGGAATCGAAACGCTCGCGATAGTGGGCGACGGCCTGTTCGACGCGCGCCGGATCGTCGCCGACGACCTTGGGAAAGCTCTGCCGCAGCGGCGGACCGATCCAGCGGCGTAGTTCCTCCAGCGGCGGCGCTTCATGGCCCAGCCGCGCGAGCGCATGGCGCAGCGAGCCGACGATGCCGGCTTCGGAATGGATCAGGGTGCCGTCGAGGTCGAACAGGATCAGTTGCATGCGGGAGCCGGCGAAGAGAAAGCAGGACGCATGGCGCCTGGGCGCGACGATTTCAACCGGGAGGCCCGGCGACGTTGGTCGAAGCGGCCGGGCTGCGGCCGGCGTCCGCGCTGGCGCGTCGATCCGAGGTCCGGTGGCCGGTTCCTCGTGTCGCACCCGGCGTTGGAAGCCGAGGCGAAGATCCTGCAGCGCCGCGGCGGCGTTTCATCGGCTTGCCGGGTGTCCGTCGAAAGGCGTCGTCGGCCGCGGGGCGGTTGCCGGAGGTCGGCGGAGACGGGGATCCTCAGGGCTGGAAACCGTTGCGGAACAAGGTGTCGCTCGCGACGCTGCCGCGCGTGATCGAGACGCGGAAGCCTTCGGTCGTGGCGGCATCGATGCTGATGCGGAAACCGTTGTTCGGCGCGGTCCAGGATTCGCCGGCCTTGAACATCGAGCCTTCGTTGTTCGAGGTCGTCGCCGGCGGCGCGGTCGCGTCGACGCTCCAGGCCGGCTCGCTGCGCGTGATGTCGACCGCATGGATGATCACGGCATCGCCGGCGAGATTGGCCTCGTACTTGCCGCCGCGCTTGCGCGCCTCGATCGTGTAGTACTTCGTCGTCGGGTCGCCCGCGGCGCGCACGACGATCATCTGCAGGTTGGTCGAGCCGATCAGGCTCGCGCGGTCCAGCAGCAGGTTCGCATAGGCGCCGTCGGCGTTGATCGTGCGCTTGCGCGCGGCGTCGACGAAGCCGAGCTTGTCGCGCGACCAGATGCCGATGTGCTTGGCGATGACGCCGTAGGTCGCGTCGGTCGCGGCGTTGTCCCAGGCGTCGCTCATGACGTCCCACGGGTTGTCGTAAGGGTCGCCGTCGTTGTCCGAGTTGTTCGCATGCGGCAGGCCGTAGGCATGGCCCATCTCGTGGCTCAGCGGCGCGGAATTGCTGAACGACCACGGCGGGTTCCAGGTCGAGCTCCAGCACTTGTTGATGCCGTCCAGGGTCGCGCAGCGGCCGCCGCCCCAGGCATAGCCGTCGAGGTCGCCGTTGAACATCATGTTGATGCCTTGCAGGCCGCCGTTCGCGGCGAAATTGACCGCCGCATTCGCCGCCGCCGTGCAGTCGTCGAACAGTTGATTGAGATTGGCGCTGCCGCCGGCCGGGACGTAGTACGCACGCGGCCGCGGCAGGGTGAACCAGCCGTAGGCGGCGCTGCCGGTCAGGTTGATCTTGTTGTACGACACCTCGCGCCAGTAGTTGTCGAGCTGGCCCGGGTTGTTGCCGTACTGGCCGGTGAAGAAGCTCTGCGGCTTCTGTTCGGTCGCGATGTCGCTGAACTTGCAGAGCAGGGTGGCCCAGACCGTCGTGCCGGCAACGGCGGGCTGCGCGTCGCGCGTCTCGTCGGCGGCGACCAGGGCTTCGACCGCAAGGCCCTGCGGCGTGGCCGGCGCGCCGAGCTCGACGGCGACAGGCAGCAACG
>NZ_JANFVR010000527.1 GCF_024609805.1 Tahibacter caeni
CGGCGGCGGCCGGCGCGGCTTCGGCCGCGCCGCCGCCGGCCTCGACGAGGCAGTCGATGAAGGCCTGTTCCAGGCTCGCGGCGCCGCGCTTGCGCTGCAGCGCTTCGGGCGTGTCACTGTCGAGCACCTTGCCCGCGTGCATCAGCGAGATGCGGTCGCAGCGTTCGGCCTCGTTCATGAAATGCGTGGACAGGAAGATCGTCACGCGGTCGCGCCGCGACAGCTCCACGAGCAGGCGCCAGAAGTTGTCGCGCGCGATCGGGTCGACGCCGGAAGTCGGCTCGTCGAGGATCAGCAGCTCGGGCCGGTGCACCATGGCCACGGCCAGCGACAGCCGCTGGCGCATGCCCAGCGGCAGCCGCTCGGGCAGGCTGTCGAGCACGTCGGGCAGACCGAAGCGCGCAGCCATGTCCTGCACGCGGCCGGCCACTTCCGCCTCGGGCACGTGGAACAGCCGCGCATGCAGCACGAGGTTCTGCCGCACCGTCAGCTCGCCGTACAGCGAGAACGCCTGCGACATGTAACCGACGCGGCGGCGCGTGGCCATGTCGTCGGCCTGCACAGGCTTGCCGAACAGCCAGGCTTCTCCGCCGCTGGCCGGAAGCAGGCCGGTCAGCATCTTCATCGTCGTGGTCTTGCCGCAGCCGTTGGAGCCGAGGAAGCCGAAGATCTCGCCGCGGCGGATGCGAAAGCTGACTTGGTCGACCGCGGTGAACGCGCCGAAGCGCATGGTCAGGTCCTGCGCCTCGATGGCCGGCTCGTCGTCGATCGCCTGCAGCGGCGGGATCGTCACGGACGCATGGTCGCGGCGCTTTTCCTCCGGCAGCAGCGCGATGAACGCGGCTTCGAGGTCGCCGCTGCCGGTGCGCGCGAGCAGCTGCGCCGGCGTGCCCGTCGCGAGCACGCGACCGGCGTCCATCGCGACGAGCCAGTCGAAGCCTTGCGCTTCGTCCATGTAGGCTGTCGCGACGATTACGCTCATGCCGCGGCGTTCGCCGCGGATGCGCGCGATCAGATCCCAGAACTGCGCGCGCGCGAGCGGGTCGACGCCGGTCGTCGGCTCGTCGAGGATCAGCAGGTCCGGATCGTGGATCAGCGCGCAGCACAGGCCGAGCTTCTGCTTCATGCCGCCCGACAGCTTGCCGGCCGGGCGGGCGAGGAATTCCTGCAGGCCGGTGCTGCGGGTCAGGTCGTCGATGCGCCGGCGCCGCTCGGCCGCGCCGTGGCCGAACAGGCGCGCGAAGAACTGCAGGTTTTCCTCGACCGACAAGGTCGGATAGAGATTCCTGCCGAGGCCCTGCGGCATGTAGGCGATGCGCGGACAGACCCGCTCGCGATGGCGGCGGTCGGCCATGTCGCCGCCGAGCGCGCGCACGCGGCCCTGCTGCACCGCGCGCGCGCCGGCCAGCAGCGCGAGCAGGCTCGACTTGCCGACGCCGTCGGGCCCGATCAGGCCGACCATGCGGCCGGCCGGTATGTCCAGGTCGACGCCGCCGAGCGCGACGGCCTTGGCGTAGCGCAGGCGCACGTCGGCGAGCGTGGCGACCGGAGGGTCGGCGAAGTTCATGGCTCAGTGCTTTGCCGCGGTCGCGGGCAGACGCACGGCCAGGGATTCGGGCCACGGCTGCGTCGTGTCCACGCGTATCCAGGCCATGCCGGGCACGCCGGTCTTGACCTGCGCGAGGTGCTCGCGCAACAGCTCCGGCGCGATCTGCGCGCGCACGCGGAACATCAGCTTCTGCCGCTCGCTCGCGGTCTCCACGCTCTTGGGCGTGAACTGTGCGGTGCTCGCGACGAACGACACCCTGGCCGGTATCACGTACTGCGGCGCCGCGTCGAGCACGAGGCGCACCTCGCTGCCGAGCGCCACCTTGCCGGCCGTCGTCTCGGGCAGGAAGAAGGTCATGTATACGTCGGACAGGTCGACGAGGTTCAGCACGCGGCCGCCCCCGGCCAGCACTTCGCCGGGCTGGGCCACGCGGAACTGCACGCGGCCGTCGCGCGGCGCGCGCAGGGTCGCGTCGCTGATGTCGGCGTCGATGCGCGCGACCGTCGCCGCGGCCGCGTCCACACTGGAGTGCGCGCCGACGAGTTGGGCGCGCGCTGCGTTCACGGCGGCGCGGCCGGCGGCGGTCTGCG
>NZ_JANFVR010000528.1 GCF_024609805.1 Tahibacter caeni
GCCGGCGCGGCGCGGTGTCCTGCGCCGGCAGGCCGGCCGCGCCGAGCGGCGGCAGCGCGACGCGGAACGTGCTGCCCTGCCCGACCGTGGACTCCAGACCGAGTTCGCCCGACATGCGCTCGACCAGGCGCTTGACGATGGACAGGCCGAGACCGGCGCCGCGCGAACCGTGCTGCGCGCCGCGGTTGAACGGCCTGAACACCTTCGCGCGCGAGGCGGCGTCGATACCCAGGCCCGTGTCGCTGACTTCGAGCTGCAGCTTCGCGCCGTCCCAGCCCAGCTGCGCGCGCACGTAGCCGCGCTGGGTGTAGCGCAGCGCGTTCGACAGCAGGTTGATCGCGACCTGGCGCAGCTTGACCGCGTCGAACTGCGCGTCGGCCGGCGGCGCGGCGCCCGCTTCGACGGCGAGCGCCAGACCCTTCTCGGCGGCCAGCGGCCGGAACATCGCGTCGAGATCGGCGACCAGCGCGGCGATGTCGATCGCGCCCGGATCCAGCAGGCTCTCGCCGGCTTCGCCGCGGCCGTATTCGAGCAGGTTCTCGGCCAGGGCGAACAGATAGGTCGCATTGCGCCGCAGCGCGCCGAGCGCCTGGCTGCGCGTGCCGGCGCCTTCGCGTTCGAGCAGATGCAGGTAGCCGAAGATCGACGTCAGCGGCGTGCGGAATTCATGGCTCAGGGTCGCGAACAGCGCGTTCTTCAGCGCGTTGGCTTCCTCCAGCCGCGCACGCTGTTGTTCGAGCTCGCTCTTGATCTGGCGCAGCCGCGCCAGGGTGCGCGATTTCTCGATGCCGGCGAGCACGGCGTCGTTGCCGAGCTGCTGCTGCGCCTGCGTGCGGCCGTGCTCCTCGCCGGCGTCGAGCAGCAGCAGATGGAACTGGTCGCCGGCCGGGATCAGATGCACATGCGCATGCCGGCCGCCGGCCAGCTCGACGAACGGCAGGTCCTGCTCCTGGTCGTGCGGCAGGCCCAGGAACAGGTCCTGCAGCTGGCGCGCGAGCGCGCCGGCACCTTCGGCATCGATGCCGTGGTGCGCCGTGTCGCCGTGCACGTCCACGAGCTGCCACTGCGCGTCGAACGTCAGCAGCAGCGGCCGGGCGCGCGCGCGCAGCAGCGCGTTGAGATGGCTTTCCACCGCCTCGGGCAGCGCCTTCACGGCGCCAGCCTCCGCGCGAGCTCGGCGAAACCGGCCTCGACGCCGTCGCCGCTGAGCGCGCTGGTCTCGAACACGGCCAGATTGCGGCGGATTTCCACAAGCACCGCCGGCGCGACTTCCCAGCGGTCGACCAGATCGAGCTTGTTGACGAACAGAACGCAAGTCGGGTCGGCGATGACGTCGCGCGCCTGCATCGCGAGATTCAGCGCCGCGCGCAGGCTGGCCTCGCGCGTGCCGTCGGCGACGAGGATCAGGCCGCTGGCGCCGCGCAGATAGTTCTTGTTGACGCTGTCGAGCGCGGCCTTGCCGGCGATGTCCCAGATCACGAGCTTGAGATCGACGCCGTCGCCGAGCGCCACGACACGGCTGTCGACCTTGACCCCGACCGTCGTCAGGTATTTCTCCGAAAACGTGTTGCGCACGAAGCGCGCGACGAGGCTGGTCTTGCCCACGCCGAAGTCGCCGAGCATGCATACCTTGCGTGCGATCTCGCTCATTTCTCCTCCGTCGGCGCCGGTGCGAGGCTGAGGCTCGCGGCGCGTTCATCGAGCGTCGGCGCGTCGGCCGCCGCGTCGCCGGCGATCCCGCGCCGCTCGGGCCCGACGCCGGCCGCCTGCAGCTGGTCGCAGAGCCAGCGCGCGCGGCGCTCGCGCAGCGAACGGTTGGTCGTCGCCGAACCCGGCTCGTCGGTGTGGCCGCGGCACTGCAGCGCGAACGAACGCTGCAGCCGCGGCGCGAGCGCGTTCAGGCGCTCGACGCTCTGCAGCAGCAC
Source organism: Tahibacter caeni (assembly GCF_024609805.1). Lineage (GTDB taxonomy): Bacteria > Pseudomonadota > Gammaproteobacteria > Xanthomonadales > Rhodanobacteraceae > Tahibacter > Tahibacter caeni. The sequence goes on from NZ_JANFVR010000528.1 coordinate 1,926, forward strand.
CGGCAGTTCGGCCGCGTCGCCCGGTTCGAGCTCGCGCGTGAAATGCACGCGTTGCGCGGGCAGCGCCTCGGCGAGTCGCTGCCATTCGGCCAGCAGGGCGGCGCGCGCGTCCTCGACGACCCGCAGCGCCGCGGCATCGACCGCGACGATGCCGGCGACGCGCTCGGCGCGTTCGCGCGCCTGTGCG
>NZ_JANFVR010000529.1 GCF_024609805.1 Tahibacter caeni
TGCGCAACGGCAGCGAGCCCGTCGTCGCCATGCTCGCGAGCGTCGCGGTCGGCGCGGTCTGGACCGCGCCGCCGCCGGCACGGGCCGCCGACGTGTTCGCGAAACTGCAGCCGCGCCTGGTGTTCGCCGACGCGCAGCACGCGGACGCCGCCGCGGCGCCGCAGGCCGACCTCGTCATCGTCGGCGCGCGGCGCGGCGAACACACGCACTGGAACGACCTGCTCGCCGCGGACGCGCCGCCGCTGAGCTTCGAGCTCGCCGGCTTCGAGCATCCGCTGTACGCGCTCGCGCGCGACGACGGCGAGATCAGCCTGCATTCGGCCGGCGGCACCCTGATCCAGCATCTCAAGGATCTCGTGCTGCAGACCGACCTCAAACGCGAGGACCGCGTACTGCATGCGGCCGCGCCGCATACGCCCTACTGGCACTGGCTGACGTCGGCGCTCGCGGTCGGCGCGACGCTCGTGCTGGCCGGCGCGGACTTCGCACTGGATAGACCGGACGCCTGGGACCTCGTCGACGAACACGCGGTCAGCGTGCTCGCGACCGACACGGCACAGCTCGCCGCGTTCTCCGCGTCCTCGCTGCAGCCGCGCGAGTCGCACAAGCTGCTCGCGCTGAAGACCGTGCTCGCGGTCGGCGCGGCGCCGCCAGCGGCGGCGATCGAAGCGGTCTACGCGCGCGTCAAGGACCGGCTGATGCTGTCGCTGTGCGGCGGCGACGCGGGCGGGCTGAGCTTCGTCGCGCTGGGTTCTCCACTATTGCCGGTGTATACAGACGAACTGCAATGCCGCGGCCTCGGCATGCGCGCCGAAGTGCTGGCCGCCGACGGCCGCGCGCTGAACGAGCAGCCGGGTCTGCTGGCCTGTCTCGCACCGTTTCCGGCGCTGCCGCTGGGCTTCGTCGGCGACGACGACGGCGCGCGTTTCCGCGACTGCTATTTCGCCCGGCGCGCGCAGGCCTGGTGCAGCGGCGAGCACGCGCTGCTGACGCAGCACGAAGGCCTGCAGCTCGCCCCTTTCGACCAGGATCACGCATGAGCCACTACGTCCATCCGCTGGGTTGCTGCGAAAGCGGCCAGGTCGGCGATCGCACGCGCATCTGGGCCTTCGCCCACGTGCTGCCGGGCGCGCGCATCGGCGCCGACTGCAACATCTGCGACCACGTATTCATCGAGAACGACGTCGTCGTCGGCGACCGCGTCACGGTCAAGTGCGGCGTGCAGCTGTGGGACGGCCTGCGCGTCGAGGACGACGTGTTCATCGGTCCGAACGCGACGTTCACGAACGACCCGTTCCCGCGCAGCAAGCAGTATCCCGAGAAGTTCGCGCAGACCACGCTGGGCCGCGGCGCTTCGATCGGCGCGAACGCGACGATACTGCCCGGCGTCAGCATCGGCAGTCATGCGATGGTCGGCGCCGGCGCCGTCGTCACGCGCTCGGTGCCGCCGCACGCGATCGTCGTCGGCAATCCCGCGCGCATCACCGGCTATGTATCTTCGGCGCGGCAGCACACGAGCCGTCAGGGCGGCGTCACGGCGTTTCCGCCGGAACCCGGGGTCACGCCGACCGAAGTCCGCGGCGTGACGCTGCATCGCCTGCGTCAGGTCGGCGACCTGCGCGGCAGTCTCAGCGTCGGCGAGTTTCCCGACGACATCCCGTTCCCGGTGCGACGCTATTTCGTCATCTATGACGTGCCGAGCGCCGAGACGCGCGGCGAGCACGCGCACCTGACCTGCCACGAGTTCCTGATCTGCGTCAAAGGCAGTGTCGCGGTCGTCGTCGACGACGGGCAGCGGCGCCAGGAGTTCCTGCTCGACCGTCCCGAGATCGGCCTGCACATGCCGCCGATGGTCTGGGGCATCCAGTACAAGTATTCCAGCGACGCGGTGCTGCTCGTGTTCGCCTCGCACCACTACGAGGCCGACGACTACGTGCGCGACTATGATCGCTTCGTCGCGCTGAAGCAGGCCGGCGACAGCGGCGCGGACGCGACCTAGCGGCCGCCCCAGAGCGGCGGCAGCACGCTGTCCGCGTCGTTCGCGGCGACCGCGGACGCCGCACTGCCGAAGCCCGGCGCGAACGCCGCGGCGAGGCCCG